>CAITHY010000136.1 GCA_903892315.1 uncultured beta proteobacterium
GCTTGGCAGTTTGCGGATATCGCGAGGATGGCGAAATTGGTAGACGCACCAGGTTTAGGTCCTGACGCCAGAAATGGTGTGGGGGTTCGAGTCCCCCTCCTCGCACCACAAGATTGCTACTTGGCTTGGACTTCACATTTCCAGATTTCAATTAAAAGACGAGAATGGCTGTGCAGATAGAAAATTTAGGTTCACTAGATCGCAAAATGACTTTGGAGTTTCCTCGCGCCGATTTGGCAAAAGCGCGTGAAGCCCGTTTGGCTAAAGTTGGTAAGACCATGAAAATGGCTGGCTTCCGCCCAGGCAAGGTGCCAAAGAACCTCGTTGAAAAACAACATGGCATGCAAGTGGACTTCGAACTCCAATTTGATAAAGCTGCAGAACTCTTTTATGACCAAGCTCAAAAAGAAGGCGTTGCTTTGGCTGGTCAACCACGCCTCGAACCAAAGAGCGAAATCGGTGCTGACAAGATTGTTTTTGATGCTTTCTTTGAAGTATTGCCAGAAGTAAAGATTGGCGATTTCTCTCAAGCTGAAGTTAGCAAATACACAACAGATATTGGTGAGGCCGAAATTGACCGCGCCTTAGACGTATTGCGTAAGCAGCAAGTTCATTACCACCCACGTGGTGAAGCTGGTGCGCATGGTGATGGCGGCTCTAATGTTGCAGCACAAAACGGGGACCAAGTAGTGATCGATTTTGTTGGCAAGATTGATGGCGTTGAGTTTGCTGGCGGTAAAGCGGAAAACTTTGAATACGTATTGGGCGAAGGGCGCATGCTTCCTGAGTTTGAAGCCGCAACCTTAGGCCTCAAGGCAGGTGACAGCAAATCTTTCCCATTAAGTTTCCCAGCTGATTACCACGGTAAAGATGTCGCAGGCAAAACTGCAGAGTTCACTATCACTGTGAAATCAGTCAATTGGCCACACCTCCCAGCCGTTGATGATGCATTTGCGTTATCTTTGGGCGTTACTGAAGGCGGCGTTGCCAAAATGCGCGCAGAAGTAAAAGAAAATTTAGATCGTGAAGTAAAGCGTCGCATCACTTCTTTGCTAAAGAATGAAGTGATGGACAAGCTTAATAGCTTGTGTGAACTGGATGTTCCTAAATCTTTGGTTACTTCCGAGCAAGAGCGTTTAGTGGATGGTGCTCGTCAAGATTTGATGCAGCGTGGCGTTCCGAATGCTAAAGATGCTCCTATTCCTGCTGAGATTTTTGCAGAGCAAGCAACTAAGCGCGTTCGTCTAGGTTTGATCCTCAGTGAATTGGTTAAAAAGCAAAACCTGGCTGCTACCGCAGATCAAATCAAAGCTGAAATCGATGAGCAGGCTGCTACCTATGAAGATCCTAAAGAAGTGGTACGTTGGTTCTATAGCAATCCAAGCCGCTTGAAGGATATAGAAAATCTCGTGCTTGAAGACAATGTAATTCAGTATTTCACGTCCCAAGCTAAGGTAGTCGATAAAGCTGTTACCTTCGAAGAACTCAGCAAGCTAAATTAAGTTAACTACTAAGTCATCCATTTACCCACAAAGGTTTCATAATGATCCACAACCATTCTCAGTCTGAAAATCTAGAACCAAAAGGCTTGGGCTTAGTTCCAATGGTGATTGAAACCTCCGGTAGAGGTGAGCGCGCTTACGACATCTACTCCAGATTGTTGCGTGAACGTGTTGTCTTCTTGGTTGGTGAAGTAAACGACCAAACCGCAAACTTAGTCATTGCGCAATTGCTTTTCCTTGAGAGTGAAAATCCGGATAAAGAAATTTCTCTGTACATCAACTCTCCAGGTGGATCAGTTTCTGCAGGCTTGGCTATCTACGACACTATGCAATTCATTAAGCCTCATGTCAGCACATTGTGCATGGGCATGGCTGCCAGTATGGGTGCTTTTCTATTATGCGCTGGTGAAAAGGGTAAGCGCTATGCCTTGCCGAACTCACGTGTCATGATTCATCAGCCATTAGGCGGTGCTCGCGGACAGGCTTCTGACATTGAAATACAAGCACGTGAAATTTTGTATTTGCGTGAGCGCTTGAATAAAATTTTGGCCGATCGCACTGGTCAATCAATCGAAACGATTGCTAAGGATACGGATCGCGACAACTTTATGTCTGCTGACCAAGCCCGTGATTATGGCTTGATCGACAAGGTTATCGAGAAGCGTCCTTAATTTCCTATAAATATTTAGAGTCCATTTTGAGCGATACCAACACTACAAATTCAGCAAACAAAGTACTGTATTGCTCTTTTTGCGGCAAGAGCCAGCATGAAGTAAAAAAACTTATCGCAGGCCCATCTGTTTTTATTTGTGACGAGTGCATTGATCTTTGCACTGACATCATTCAAGAAGAAATCGCCAAGCTTCCCAAGGAAGAGGTTGATGACTCTTTGCCAACTCCACATCAAATTCGTGAAAACCTAGATCAATACGTTATTGGTCAAGATCACGCCAAGAAAACTTTAGCTGTTGCTGTATACAACCACTACAAGCGCCTGCAATACTTGCCTAAGCCAAAAAAAGAAAAGCTCGACAAGGATGGCAAACCGGTAGAGTCTTCTGATAAAAAAGAATCCAAAGTTCCAGCCAAGGCAATGGTAGACGGCGTAGAGCTTGCAAAGAGTAATATTCTGTTGATAGGTCCGACTGGTTCGGGCAAGACATTGTTAGCTCAGACTTTGGCTCGTATGCTAGACGTGCCGTTTGTGATGGCTGATGCAACCACATTAACTGAAGCGGGTTATGTTGGTGAAGACGTTGAAAACATTATTCAAAAACTATTGCAAGCTTGTGACTACAACGTAGAAAAAGCGCAGCGCGGTATCGTCTATATTGATGAGATTGATAAGATTTCACGCAAATCAGACAATCCATCTATTACTCGCGATGTATCAGGTGAGGGTGTGCAGCAGGCATTACTAAAGCTTGTAGAAGGCACAATGGCTTCTGTACCGCCACAAGGTGGGCGAAAGCATCCCAATCAAGACTTCTTGCAAGTCGATACAACCAATATTTTGTTTATTTGCGGAGGTGCATTTGATGGACTTGAAAAAGTCATTCAGCAACGTACCGCCAAAACAGGCATTGGATTTAACGCAGCCGTTCCTGGTAAAGATGATCGTGGGGTCAGTGACCTGTTAATTGAAGTTGAGCCAGAAGATCTGATTAAGTTTGGTTTGATTCCTGAATTGATTGGTCGTTTACCTGTTGTGGCGACGTTAGCTCAACTGGACGAAGAGGCTTTAATTCAGATTCTGACGGAACCTAAAAATGCTTTAGTTAAACAATATCAGGCACTTTTGACTATGGAGGGCTCTGAGCTCGAAGTGCGTCGTGAAGCTTTGTCAGCCATTGCCAAGAAAGCAATCGCCCGTAAAACGGGTGCTCGTGGTCTGAGATCTATCCTTGAAGGCTCTTTGATGGATGTCATGTATGACCTTCCATCTCTTAAGAATGTGCAAAAAGTGGTTATCGATGAAAGCAGCATTGCTGAAGGCGGAAAACCACTTTTAGTCTACAAACAAGATGCTGACCAGGCAGATTTAAGTAAAAAAGCCTAAATTCTTAGAGTTTTTGCAATTTTTGGGGCTTTTATGCCCCTTTTTTGTTATTTTACCCCTTGTTTTTCTCTAAAGCCTGCCCATATAGGTAGTATGCTACTCATGAATAATGTCTCTATTTAGTGGTTGATGATTCAATTGCTAATTAAGAAGACTTTTGAGGTTTGATTACTTTGGAGGATTTGCCCCATGCCTGGCCACTTATTGTTACCCTCTGAACCAATTCAACTACCTTTGCTCCCATTGAGGGACGTGGTTGTGTTTCCTCATATGGTGATCCCGCTGTTTGTGGGTCGCCCAAAATCGATTAAAGCCCTTGAGGCTGCCATGGAAACTGGCAAAAATGTCCTTTTGGTTGCCCAAAAAACGGCAGCTAAAGATGAGCCCGTGATTGAGGATCTCTATGAGGTGGGCTGTATTGCCAATATCTTGCAAATGCTCAAATTGCCTGACGGTACTGTGAAGGTGCTTGTTGAAGGTGTGCAGCGCGCAGAAGTTAGTCAAATTGAAGATAGCCTTGGTTACTTCAATTGCGAAGCAACACCTACTGCTATTAATGCGATTGATGCCCATGAAACCGAGGCCTTGCGTCGCGCCATCATGGCTCAGTTTGATCAATACGTAAAACTCAATAAAAAAGTTCCACAAGAGATTCTGTCGTCTCTAGGCGGCATTGATGATCCAAGCCGTTTAGCTGACACCATCTGTGCACATTTACCTGTGAAGCTTGAGCAGAAACAACGCCTACTTGAAATGATGGACGTTGTACAACGTTTGGAGAGCTTGTTGGCTGATCTCGAGAGTGAGATTGACATATTGCAGGTTGAAAAGCGAATTCGTGGACGTGTAAAGCGTCAGATGGAAAAGAGTCAACGCGAGTATTACCTCAATGAGCAAGTAAAGGCGATTCAGAAAGAGTTGGGCGAAGGCGAAGAGGGTGCGGATCTTGAAGAACTAGAGAAGCGTATCAAGGCGGCACGTATGCCTAAGGAGGCTTTGAAGAAGGCAGAGTCAGAACTCAAGAAACTGAAATTGATGTCACCAATGTCTGCAGAGGCTACGGTCATTCGTAACTTTATTGATACCTTGGTCAATCTCCCATGGAAGAAAAAAACCAAGATTAATAACGATCTCACTAATGCCGAGAAAGTGTTGGACGAAGACCACTATGGCTTGGATAAAGTCAAAGAGCGTATCTTGGAGTACCTCGCAGTTCAACAGCGTGTTGATCGCGTCAAGGCCCCGATTCTTTGTTTGGTCGGCCCTCCTGGCGTAGGTAAAACCTCCCTAGGTCAATCCATTGCGCGTGCGACTAATAGAAAGTTTGTGCGCATGGCCTTAGGTGGAGTGCGAGATGAATCTGAGATTCGTGGGCACCGTCGTACCTATATTGGTTCTATGCCCGGCAAGATTCTGAGTAGCCTCACTAAGGTTGGCGTACGCAATCCTTTATTCCTTTTAGATGAGGTAGACAAGATGGGCATGGATTTCCGTGGAGATCCAGCTAGCGCATTATTGGAGGTTCTAGACCCTGAACAAAATCACACATTCCAAGATCACTATGTAGAAGTAGATTTTGATCTGTCTGATGTGATGTTTGTGGCTACCTCGAATTCTTTGAATATTCCTGGACCTCTCTTGGATCGCCTTGAGATTATTCGTCTTGCTGGTTATACCGAAGATGAGAAAACCAGTATTGCTGTGAATTATTTGATTCCAAAGCAAATCAAAAATAATGGCTTAAAGAAGGATGAGCTCAAGATTGAAGATAGCGCAGTGCGCAATATGATTCGTTACTACACCCGCGAGGCTGGTGTACGTTCCCTAGAACGTGAAATCAGCAAGATTTGCCGTAAAGTAGTAAAACTGTTGCTATTGAAGAAAGAAGCCGCTCCAGTTGTTGTGAATGCAGATAACTTAGAGAAGTTCTTATCGGTACGCATGTATGACTTTGGTTTGGCTGGCAAAGAGAACCAAGTTGGTCAGGTGACTGGTTTAGCCTGGACTGAAGTGGGCGGTGATTTGCTTACTATTGAAGCCGCTGTTATGCCGGGTAAGGGTGTTATTACTCGCACCGGCTCTATTGGTGATGTGATGAAAGAGTCGGTTGAGGCTGCTAGAACGGTGGTCCGTTCTAGATCTAAGCGACTTGGTATTACGGATGAGGCTTTTGAGAAGAAGGATATTCATATTCACTTCCCAGATGGCGCAACACCAAAAGATGGCCCATCAGCTGGCATTGCAATTACGACTGCCTTGGTATCGGTATTTACCGGAATCCCAATTCGTTCAGATGTTGCTATGACAGGGGAAATTACGCTTCGCGGAGAAGTGTTGCCGATTGGCGGATTAAAAGAGAAGCTCTTGGCGGCTCATCGTGGCGGCATTAAATTGGCTTTAATTCCCGAAGAAAACGTTAAGGATCTGATTGACATTCCCGACAATGTAAAAAATGCAATTGAGATTATTCCGGTTCGCTGGATTGATAGAGTTTTGGAGCTGGCTTTAGAGCGTATGCCTGAAGCGCTGCCTGATCCTACGCCTGAAGAGCTTGCAAAAAAGGCTGCGGAAGCCAGTAAGGCAAACGAAAAGAACGCAGCTGCAGAAGTTCTGAAGCATTGATAATAGGTTGATTTTCCGTCAGATTCCCCTCATCTATTGAGGTCGGTTTAGCGGAAAATCCACCTAAATCCCACGCTTAGGTTACAATCTCAGCTGTAATATTTTGGGGCGCTTAGCTCAGTTGGTAGAGCGTCTGCCTTACACGCAGAATGTCGGGAGTTCGAGCCTCTCAGCGCCCACCAAATTATTACCACGATCAGTCTTTCTTAGCCTATTCAGGCATTTCAATACCCTCCAGCTCAGCGCCTAGTACACTCGTGGTATTGATATTTTTTACTAGCGAACTTTTACATGTTTGATACTGTCCGTAAGCACCAACGAATTCTGCAATTTGTATTAATGCTATTGATTGTTCCATCCTTTGCATTCTTTGGGATCTCTAGCTATTCCAGCTTCATGGACAAAGAGACTGATCTTGTCAAAATCAATGGCAAACCCATCACCGCTCAAGAAGTGGATTCTGCGGCAAAACGTCAGGCAGAGCGAGTAGGTGGAAATGCGCAAATTGCTCAAAGCCTCCAATTTCGACAGGCCATTTTGAATGAATTAATGCAGCAGCGCATTCTTGGATTTGCAGTAACTAATTTACGTTTGCAGGTTGGCAAAGAGGCGCTCGTTAAAAGCTTGCAAAATATTCCTCAGATTCGTGCTTTGTATAAACAAGATGGCAGCTTCGATGATGCGCGCTTCAAGCAACTCCTAGCTAGCAATGGTTTGAATGAAGAACAGTTTTACGCAAGTCAAGCTTATGATTTAAAAATCAGTCAGCTAGTGAACTCTGTAGCCCGTACCGAAATCGGTAGCCCTAAATTGTCCGATATCGTTTCAACCCTCTATGAGACTGAACGTCAAGTTCAGGTTTTATCGTTTGATGCGAAAGATTACTTAAGCAAAGTAAATCCATCCCAAGAAGATTTGCAAGCTTTCTACAATGCCAACGCTAAGTTATTCGAGAGCCCAGAGTATGTAGATGTCGAGTACATCGTTCTCAAGGCAGATCCAAAGGAAGATGCAAAAGTATTTAGTGATAAAGCAGATCAATTCGCTAATATGACTTATGACCAGTCAGATAGCCTTAAGCCAGCTGCAGATAAATTAAAACTGAATATTCAAACCCAGAAGGGTGTAACGCGTTCGGGTGCATCTGGCGTTGCAAAAGACCACCCTTTGGCCAACCCGAAGGTAGTGCAATCTCTTTTTGGCGATGATGCATTGAAGAACAAGCGCAATATTGAGGCCGTACAAACTGCCCCAGGCGTTTTTGTATCAGCCCGAGTAGTGATTTTTCATCCCGCTCAAACTCTCCCGTATAAAGATGTTGCTGCTGAGGTCAAGCGTCAAGTTAGCCAACGCTTGGCTGAAAAGCTTGCCGTAAGCGCTGCAGCAGATCGCTATACAGCTTTGGAAAAAGATCCAAAGAACAACGCTGGCTTTGCTAGTCCAATTTGGGTTTCTCGCAACAAGCCTGAGAACTTAGTGGGTGGGGCTCTAGATGAGGTGATGTCGGTGAATCCCGATAAATTCCCTGCGCTTGTGTCTGTCCAAAATCCAGGGGTTGGCACAATTCTGTATCGGGTTGATCAGGTAAGGCAGCCGATAGGTACAGACGTAAAAGTCCACAAGGCACAAGCACAGCAAATTCAAGCATTGGCAGCCCAAGCTGAGTTTGCTGGTTTTATGGCTTACTGGCGTGATGTCGCTGGGGTTAAAACAATCAATCCTCTTAAGCCGCCATCAACTGGTTCAGGCAGCTAAGATTTAAATCTACTTACTTACTCCTTAGCATTATTTGATATGGGGCCATAGCGCCCCATACGTTTTTAAAGAGAATGACTTGCGCCTTTTCATTGGGATGCAAGCGATCCGCCTGAAATAAATGAATGTCAGTGGCTACGTTCTTGAGAAAAAAAGGCAGAAGTTCAACTTGCTCCTGATGCGCAAGTTTTGGATATAAATCCTGGAATTGTTTGGTGTACTCTTGCCCATAATTAGGTGGAATTTGCATGCCAAATAAGAGTACCCTGGCCCCGGAGCCCTTACTGAGTTGAATCATCTTTCTTAAATTCTTTTCGGACTCCTGAGCGGATAGGCCACGCAAAGCATCGTTAGCACCGAGCTCTAAAAGGACAATTCCTGGCTTCTTTTGTGCCAATAGTTGTGGCAATCTTGTTAGGCCTCCAGAGCTTGTCTCTCCGCTAATACTGGCGTTAAAAACGGTCCAGGGGCTAGCTTCTTTATTGAGTTGATCCTCTAAGAGCTTTACCCAGCCAGCACCTCGAGTCAATCCATATTCTGCCGAGAGGCTGTCACCCATCACTAAAATAACGGGATTAGTCAGTGCCTGTGTGCCAAGGGGAATAAACAGGCAAAATAGAGCGGTTGCCATGGATATGGCTTGCATTTTTCTACTCAAGAAGCGCAACCAAAGATTTTGATTCATTTATGAGTATTCCAGTAAAGGTCCTGAGCTCAATACATCTAGGTAAACAAGTTTTATCTAGCGATGGAGTGTTAACTATTTTGCACGACATTAGCTTTGACGTCTTTGATGGCGAAAGTGTTGCTATTACTGGTACATCTGGATCCGGGAAAAGCACTTTGCTTGGGCTGCTAGCCGGTTTGGATACCCCAACTAGCGGACATGTTGAGCTAGTTTCCCAAAATCTCAATCGCCTTGATGAAGATGGGCGGGCTAGATTAAGAGGGCAAAAGGTCGGGTTTGTTTTTCAAACCTTTCAATTGCTCCCCCATCTGACGGCCCTTGAAAACGTTATGCTTCCAGCTGAGCTGAACGGGATAGCGATGCCTAAGGAAAACGCTCTAGCCTGTCTAGAGCAAGTAGGTTTAAGCGATCGAGCCAACCATTTCCCTAAGACCTTGTCGGGCGGAGAGCAGCAACGGGTAGCACTGGCCAGAGCCTTCATCATGAAGCCGGCTATTTTGTTTGCCGACGAGCCCACCGGCAGTTTGGATGAGGTCAGCGGAAATAGGGTTATTGAGCTACTTTTCGAGCTAAATCGAGCCTACCATTCCACCCTCATTCTGGTAACTCATGACCAAGCCTTGGCTGATCGATGCCAGCGGCAATTACACCTTCAGGGCGGGCGATTGCTGTAGGCAAAACCTTATAATCTAGGGATGTCTTTTTTCCACTTTTTGCCCGGCGCTGATGCGCTTTCCCCCTTCCGCCAACAGCGACTTTTAGCCACTTTGGCTACTCAAGGGGTTGATCTCGAGTCCATTGAGGCTCTATACCTTCATTTCATTTGGTCAGAGGCTGAGCTTGGCGCTAAAAACCAAGAAGTGATGGTCAGTTTATTGACCTATGGTGAGCCATTTCATTCCAAAATAAATCCAGGAAAGTCTTGGTTCGGGAAGGGTAATGCCGAGAATCATGGCGCTATTGTTATCCCTAGATTTGGAACCCTTTCCCCTTGGGCTAGTAAGGCTACTGATATTGCTCGTCAATGCGGATTAGATGTATTGCGTCTTGAGCGTGGTGTTCAGTTTTCATGGAAGAGTAAAAAAACACTGACTCCAGAGCAAAAACAATTGGTGCTCGCTGCGGTGCACGACAGAATGACCGAGGCAGTGATTGATTCGCCCGAAGCAGCGAATGCCCTATATCAGTCACTCGAAGATAAGCCCTTAACGCGTATACCGGTGATGACTGAAGGTAGAGTTGCGCTTGATAAAGCCAATCAAGAATTAGGCCTTGCCTTATCCGATGATGAAGTAGCTTATCTTGTTGAAAATTTTATTAAGCTTGAGCGCAACCCATCTGACGTTGAGCTGATTATGTTTGCTCAAGCAAATAGTGAGCACTGTCGCCATAAGATATTTAATTCCAGCTGGACAATTGATGGTGATGATCAAGAGCGCTCTCTATTCGCCATGATCCGCAATACCCACCAATTGCAACCAGAGGGAACGATTGTTGCGTACTCCGATAACTCTGCGGTCATGGTTGGCTGCGAAGCGGAAACTTGGGTTCCTCAAGGCAAAGATCAACGCTACGAAAAAGATACACGCTTGGTTCACACCCTCATGAAGGTGGAAACCCATAACCACCCAACTGCGATTGCGCCTTTCCCTGGGGCATCTACAGGCGCAGGTGGCGAAATTCGTGATGAGGGCGCAACTGGTATTGGTGGACGCCCAAAGGCTGGCCTTACCGGTTTCTCAGTTTCAAATTTAAATATTCCAGGCACAGATCTTCCCTGGGAGAGCCTGAAATACGGCAAGCCAGAGCGCATTGCAACGCCTTTACAAATCATGATTGATGGCCCGCTAGGTGGCGCCGCTTTTAATAATGAATTTGGTCGCCCAATTTTGGGTGGTTACTTCAGAGTCTTCGAGCAAACATTAGATGGTACACGTCGCGGCTATCACAAGCCAATCATGATTGCTGGCGGTATTGGAAGTATTGATTCAATCCATACCCAGAAAAGGGCAATTCAACCAGGTCACTTGTTAATTCAGCTTGGCGGTCCAGGCATGCGAATTGGTATGGGAGGCGCTACAGGCAGCTCAGTTGCAACTGGGACAAACACTGCTGATCTTGATTTTGATTCTGTGCAACGTGGCAATCCAGAAATGGAACGTCGTGCGCAAGAAGTAATCAATGCCTGCCGTGCTCTTGGTGACCATAATCCAATCGTGTCTATTCATGATGTTGGTGCGGGTGGTATTTCCAATGCATTCCCCGAGCTTGCAGATGGCGCTGGATTGGGGGCTTCATTTAAACTTCGGAGCGTTCCACTCGAGGAAAGTGGCATGAGTCCTGCAGAGATTTGGTGCAATGAATCTCAGGAACGTTATGTACTGGCCATTGATGCCAAAGATTTGGATCTGTTCAAATCATTTTGTGAGCGTGAGCGTTGCCCCTTTGCAGTAGTTGGTGAAGCAACTGCAGAACGTCAACTGAAGTTAAGCGACTCTAATCAGCCGCTATCTTCGGATGCAGCGCTTCCAATAGATATGCCGATGGAGGTATTGCTTGGCAAGCCGCCGAAGATGCATCGCAATGTTGAGCGCCTACCTCAAGAATTTAAAGAATTAGATGTAACGGATGCTGATCTAGCGCAATCAATTGCTTGGGTTTTGCAGCAACCTACCGTAGCAAGTAAATCATTCTTAATTACGATTGGGGATCGAACTGTTGGCGGACTCAATGCCAGGGATCAGTTTGTTGGTCCATGGCAAGTTCCTGTAGCGGATTGCGCCGTTACTCTGATGGATTACAAGGGTTATCGTGGTGAAGCAATGTCTATGGGTGAAAGAACCCCATTGGCTGTTGTAGATGCTCCAGCTGCTGCACGAATGGCAGTAGGCGAGGCGATTACCAATCTTTTGGCTGCAGATATCATCAGCCTCGAAAGCGTAAAACTTTCGGCAAACTGGATGGCAGCTTGCGGTGCGCCTGGCGAAGATGCAAAACTCTATGACTCCGTTAAAGCCATTGGCATGGAACTCTGCCCTGCGCTTGGAATATCGATTCCAGTTGGCAAGGATTCTCTATCAATGTCGACCGCATGGCAAGATGGGGGTGAGGCTAAGAAAGTAGTCGCGCCAGTTTCTTTAATTATTTCTGCATTTGCATCTGTGCTAGATGCCCGTAAAACTTTGACACCCTTGCTTCAATTGAAGGGTAGAGACGGATCTACACAAGAAACCGAATTGATCTTGATCGATTTAGGGCGTGGTAAGAATCGTATGGCCGGAAGTATCTTGGCTCAAGTGCTTGATCAGTCCGGAAAATTAGCGCCTGATGTCGATCATCCAGAAGATTTGAAGTCTTTGGCTACCGCCATGATTGAGTTACGTAAAGAGAACAAGCTTTTGGCTTATCACGATCGTTCTGATGGCGGCTTACTCGCCTGCGTTGCTGAAATGGCATTTGCATCGCATTGCGGCATTTCGCTGAATGTGGACATGATCGCTATGGATGCTGGGCAAGAGCCTGATTATGGTGATGCTAAGAATTGGGCGCAACAGGTTGCTGGTCGTCGCCATGAGCAAACTATGCGGGCTTTATTCAATGAAGAGTTAGGCGCTGTCATTCAGGTTCGCAAAGAAGATCGTGATGGGGTATTTGCAGTGCTGAGAAAATTAGGCTTAAGTGCGCACAGCCATGTGATTGGCAAGCCTAATACTAATGGCCGCATTGAAATTTGGCGCGATGCTAAAAATATTTTTGCTGAGCCGCGTGAAGTGCTTCAAAAGATTTGGACTAACACTAGCTATCAAATTGCACGTCTACGTGACAATCCGGCCTGTGCCGATAGTGAATTCTCTCTCTTAGACAATATTGCCGATACAGGCATGAGTCCTAAACTCACATTCAATCCATCTGAAGATATTGCTGCTCCATTTATCTCGAAAAACGCACGTCCGAAAGTTGCAATCTTGCGAGAGCAGGGCGTTAACTCCCATGTTGAGATGGCATATTCAGTAAATTGGGCCGGATTTGATAGCTATGACGTCCATATGTCTGATTTACTTAGTGGCAAAGCAAACCTAGAAGACTTCAGAGGTCTCATTGCTTGTGGCGGTTTTAGTTACGGTGACGTATTGGGTGCTGGCGAGGGTTGGGCTAAAACTATTCTTTTTAACCAACAGCTCCGAGATCAGTTTTCCAAGTTCTTCAATCGTCAAGACAGTTTTGCCTTAGGTGTTTGTAATGGTTGCCAAATGATGAGTAACCTCTCGGGAATCATTCCTGGAGCAGAAGCCTGGCCTAAATTTACACGGAATCAATCGGAGCAATACGAAGCTCGTTTAGTGATGGCTGAAGTAATGGCTTCACCTTCCATATTCACCCAGGGTATGGAAGGCAGTCAGATACCCATTGCCATCGCTCACGGTGAGGGTTTTGCTAACTTCAGTCAACAAGGCAGCTTAGAGCAGATTCAAAAGCAGGGCTTGGCCTCATTCCGCTTTGTAGATCATCAAGGCAACCCAACAGAAACCTATCCAATGAATCCAAATGGATCTCCTCATGGCTTAACTGGTGTCACTACGCCTGATGGCCGCTTTATGGTCATGATGCCCCATCCGGAGCGGGTATTTAGAGCCGTACAGATGAGTTGGTGCCCGCCTGAATGGTTGGATAACCCAGACGGTGCGAGCCCGTGGCTGCGCTTATTCCGCAACGCCCGTCGTTGGTCTAATTAAATGCCATCTACGCTGTTAATGGAGCCGGTTACCTTTTCTGAAAGTGGCGGTGTTCGTTACTTGCATTTTGGAACTGAATCTATTCAGGGAGCAATGCGTTTGCGTGACCCTGAAGAGATTTATCTTGAGTACAACCAGCAAATGATGGCTTGGTTACTCTTTCTGGAAACAAAGCCTGGAATGCAAATAGCTCAACTTGGATTGGGAACGGGGGCATTGGCTAAGTTTCAACATCAACACTGTCCGGCCGTTAAAACTACTGTTGTGGAATTAAATCCCGCCGTGATTGTTTCTGCGAGATCGATGTTTTTTACCCCTGATGATGATCGTCGCTTAGAAACATTGCAAACTGATGCGAAGCTATTTGTAAAGAACAAAAAATATCGTGAGCAGTTTGATGCTGTTCAGGTTGATTTGTATGATGCGATCTGCGATGGCCCTGCTGCAAGCTCTTTGGATTTTTATAAAGGCTGCTGCGATATTCTCAAAGGCCCCGGTGTCATGACAGTGAATTTATTCTCACGTCATAAAAGCTTTGACCTCAATCTCAACAATATCTGCGAAGCTTTTGATAACAGAGTGCTTTTATTTCCAGAATCCCATGATTGCAATGTTGTGGCAATAGCATTTAAAGGTCCCAAGTTGGAAGCTGAATGGAAGGATGTTGCAAAGCGCGCAAAATTGATTCTTGAAAAAACAGGCCTCCCTACAAATAAGTGGGTATCCGGGATTAGCCGTGAGAACGCCAGACAAGAAAACAAGCTCTCTATTTAATGCTTTGAATTAAACAAGAAAAAAAGGCGATCTCACGATCGCCTTTTTTGTTTCTCAACCTATTACAAGGCTGAGGGTAATACCAATTAAACAGTTACGGTATCCGCAACATCACTAAATGACTTGAGCTTATCAAAACTCATGTATTTGTAAACATCGCCAGATTTAGCATCGAGCGCTTTTACTTGCTCTAAATACTCGGTTGGAGTAGGCAGGCGACCTAAGAGAGCAGCTACTGAAGCCAGTTCTGCAGAAGCCAAATACACACGAGTATCAATGCCCAAGCGGTTAGGGAAGTTTCGTGTAGAGGTGGATACGGCCGTTGAACCCTTACGGATCTGAGCTTGGTTACCCATACAAAGTGAGCAGCCTGGGCTTTCCATGCGGGCACCAGCTGCTCCTAACATACCGTAGTAGCCTTCTTCCATTAAGACCATCGCATCCATCTTGGTCGGGGGAGCTACCCATAAACGGGTTGGCATATCTTTTTTGCCTTGCAGCACTTGACCAGCTGCACGGAAGTGACCGATATTGGTCATGCAGGAGCCGATAAATACCTCATCAATCTTATCGCCAGCTACTTCAGATAGGACTTTCACATCATCCGGATCGTTAGGACAGGCAAGGATAGGTTCTTTGATTTCATCGATATTGATTTCGATAATCTCCGCATAGTCAGCATCCGCATCAGCCTTGAGAAGTTGTGGATTGGCAATCCAAGCTTCCATCGCTTTGATACGGCGACCAAGTGTGCGCTTATCTTCATAGCCGTTCGCAATCATCCACTTCATCAAAGTGATGTTTGATGTCATGTATTCAATGATTGGCTCTTTGTTTAAGTGAACTGTACAGCCGCCGGCAGAGCGCTCAGCTGAAGCATCAGACAATTCAAATGCTTGCTCAACCTTCAGATCAGGTAGGCCTTCAATTTCGAGAATGCGGCCAGAGAAAATATTCTTCTTGCCTTGTTTTTCAACAGTCAGCAACCCCTTTTTGATTGCATACAAAGGAATTGCATTCACCAGATCACGCAAAGTGATACCAGGCTGCATTTTGCCTTTAAATCGTACCAATACGGACTCGGGCATATCTAATGGCATTACACCTGTAGCGGCTGCGAAAGCAACTAATCCAGAGCCAGCAGGGAAAGAGATGCCAATGGGGAAACGAGTATGGCTGTCGCCACCAGTTCCACAAGTATCTGGCAGGAGTAAGCGATTCAACCAGCTATGGATCACACCATCACCTGGGCGTAATGCAACGCCACCGCGATTGGTCA
Source organism: uncultured beta proteobacterium (assembly GCA_903892315.1). Next base: position 15,413 of record CAITHY010000136.1, read on the forward strand.
TAAATGGCGGTAACTCATGTTGAGTGCGAATATCTACAGGCTTTGGATAGGCTGAGGTATGGCAGAAGGACTGCATAACGAGGTCGGAAGAGAAACCAAGGCAAGCCAAGTCTTTTAATTCGTCACGCGTCATTGGACCGGTTGTATCTTGAGAGCCAACGGTAGTCATGTGTGGTTCGCAGTAAGTACCAGGGCGAACTCCCTGGCCTTCTGGCAGTCCACATGCGCGACCAACCATCTTTTGCGCCAAGCTAAAACCTTTCTTGTTGTCAACCGGATTCACTGGCAAACGGAATTCAGTGGAAGCGGGCAAGCCGAGGGCCGCACGTGCTTTAGCAGTCAAGCCTCGACCAACGATCAAAGGAATTCGTCCGCCAGCGCGAACTTCATCCAAAATCACTGGGGACTTCAAGGTAAAGCTGGTGATTTCCTTGCCATTTTTAAATACTTTTCCTTCGTATGGGCGAAGTTCAATCTCATCACCCATATTCATTTGGGAAACATCTAATTCAATTGGTAATGCTCCCGAATCTTCCATTGTGTTGAAGAAAATTGGAGCGATATTGGTGCCTAAACATACGCCACCAAAACGCTTGTTTGGTACGAATGGAATATCTTGCCCAGTCCACCAGAGAACAGAGTTTGTTGCAGATTTGCGTGAAGAGCCTGTACCAACTACGTCTCCAACGTAAGCAATTTGATTGCCTTTTTTCTGTAGGGCAGCGATTTGCTTCATAGGGCCACGAACACCAGTCTCGTCTGGCTCAATGCCGGGACGAGGGTTCTTGAGCATGATCGTTGCATGCAGTGGAATATCAGGGCGGCTCCATGCATCAGGGGCAGGCGAGAGATCATCGGTATTGGTTTCGCCGGTTACCTTGAACACAGTAAGCTTCATGCTTTCTGGAACTGCAGGGCGGCTAGTAAACCAGTCCGCATTTGCCCAGCTTTGCATTACAGCCTTAGCGTTTACATTACCCTTTTCGGCAAGCTCTTGAACATCATTAAAGTAATCAAACATCAAGAGTGTTTTCTTCAGTGCTTCTGCAGCAGCAACACCGCACTCAGCGTCAGATAAAAGCTCTACTAATGGTTTTATGTTGTAACCGCCTAGCATCGTGCCCAACAACTCAGTAGCACGTACGCGGGAAATTAGTGGAGATTTTTCAGCCCCTTTGGCAACGGCATCTAAAAACTCAGCTTTTACTTTGGCAGCGTCATCTACGCCAGCAGGAACACGGTGGGTAATTAATTCAACCAGCTCAGCTTCTTTGCCGGCAGGTGGGTTTTTCAGCAACTTCACCAACTCGGATGTTTGATCCTTGGTTAATGGCAGGGCAGGAATACCGAGAGCTGCGCGTTCAGCGACGAGGGCGTTATAGGCTTCTAACATTATGTTTCCCATGAGGTAAAAGTGATCAATAGAAAGGCCAACAGGGAATTCTCTCCCGTTTTGCCAAATTATAGTTGTTAAATCAAGTCTTATATAAGAGTTTAAACCCTAAAAAAGCGACATTTTTGCCAAAAATAAAGCATTATTTGAGCCCGTAGACTGGAAAAGTAGTCTAACTAGATAACTTGCTCATCTTTAAGGGCCCAAACCAAGGCAACAACCCAGCCAATCAAGGACCATCCTAAAAACAGGTTTAAGGCAAAAATAGCCCCTGTATTTGCCCTTTTTTTGTGGAAAGCAATAGCAAATGGGAGGAAATAAAAGAGGGAGAGGATGGAGACTAATATGGCAAACAAAAGGCGCATAGGTAATAAATGAATCGTTTTAGGTGGGTGAGATCCTATATTAACGATATTGAAATTTCCCTCCCCCCTATGGCTATCGTTATAATTACTTTTTCCAACAGAGCTTAAGCGATGACCAAATACGTTTTTGTCACTGGTGGCGTGGTTTCTTCTTTAGGGAAAGGAATCGCAGCTGCCTCGCTTGCCGCGATTCTTGAATCCCGCGGCCTGAAAGTCACCCTCCTAAAATTAGACCCTTATATCAACGTCGACCCGGGCACCATGAGCCCTCTCCAGCACGGAGAGGTTTTTGTAACCGAAGATGGTGCTGAGACTGACTTAGACTTGGGTCACTATGAGCGCTTTGTTTCTGCAAAGATGCGCAAAAGCAATAACTTCACTACTGGCCAGATCTATGAGTCAGTCATTAGCAAAGAGCGTCGTGGCGAATACTTAGGAAAAACAGTTCAAGTTATTCCCCACATCACAAATGAAATTCAAGCTTTTGTAGAGCGCGGCGCTAGAGCCAGTCATGATGGCAAAGCGGATGTTGCTATTTGCGAAATCGGCGGCACGGTGGGTGACATCGAATCCCTGCCGTTCTTGGAGGCCGCAAGACAGATGAGCTTGCGACTGCCTTTGCATGATTGCGCTTTTGTTCATTTGACTCTTGTGCCTTATATCCATAGTGCTGGCGAGTTAAAAACTAAGCCAACTCAACACTCAGTCCAGAAGCTTCGTGAAATTGGCATCATGCCAACGGTCTTGCTCTGCCGTGCTGACCGACCAATTCCAGAAGATGAGCGCGCAAAGATTTCTCTCTTCTCAAATGTTCGTGAAGAAGCGGTGATTTCAGTTTGGGACGTAGATACAATTTACAAGATTCCCGAGATGCTGCAAGCTCAGGGCATGGATGATTTAATTTGCCGAGAGTTGGATCTCAAAGCCAAGCCTGCAGATCTTTCTGTGTGGGCTAATTTAGTTTATGAAATGGCAAACCCACAGCATGAGGTCACCATTGGTATGGTTGGCAAATATGTGGAGCTAACTGAGTCATATAAATCCCTCATTGAAGCCTTGCGACACGCCGGTATTCATACGCATACCCGCGTCAATATCAATTACATCGATTCCGAAGTCATTGAAAAAGATGGTATTGATTGTCTACAACATTTAGATGCTATTTTGGTTCCGGGTGGCTTTGGCAAACGAGGTACCGAAGGCAAAATTGCTGCCATTCGCTTTGCACGCGAAAACAATGTTCCTTATTTGGGTATTTGTTTAGGCATGCAATTAGCCGTAATTGAATTTGCGCGTCATGTGGCTAATCTGACTAAAGCTAACAGCACTGAATTTGATCCTCAGACAGAGCAGCCCGTTGTTGCCCTGATAACTGAATGGCTGGATAGAGAAGGCAAAGTAGAAAAGCGCACTAATGATTCGGATTTAGGCGGCACTATGCGTCTTGGCTCGCAACGCTGTCCAGTTAAGGCTGGTACCTTGGCGCATCGAATTTATGGCCCTGAGGTGAATGAGCGTCATCGTCATCGTTACGAGGTAAACAACACCTATGTGCCTCAGCTGGAGCAATCTGGTTTGATTATTTCAGCAAGAACCCCCAACGAAGAGTTGCCGGAGATGATGGAATTACCAGCATCTATCCATCCATGGTTCTTTGGCGTCCAGTTTCATCCGGAATTTACTTCCACTCCACGGGATGGTCATCCTCTGTTCTCGGCATTTATAGGCGCTGCACTTGAGCACCAAAAGGCTGCTGAAAAGCAGGCTGCATAAAGGAAGAATATGAGCGCATTTAAGCTTTGTGGCTTTGACGTTGGTCTAGATCAGCGCTTCTTTTTAATTGCGGGCCCATGTGTCATTGAGTCAGAGCAATCGGCTATCGATATCGCGGGTCAGCTGAAGGAAATTACTTCTGCTCTAAAGATTCCCTTTATTTATAAATCTTCTTTTGATAAAGCCAATCGCTCATCAGGAGGCTCTTTCCGAGGCCTAGGGATGGATAAGGGGCTGGAGATTTTGGCTAAGGTAAAAAAGCAAGTTAACGTTTCAGTGCTTACCGATGTCCATGACATTAGTGAAATCTCTGCTGTAGCTAGCGTTGTAGATGTATTGCAAACCCCCGCATTTTTATGCAGACAAACTGATTTCATTCGCGCTTGCGCTCAAAGTGGCAAGCCTGTCAATTTTAAGAAGGGACAGTTTCTATCGCCGCATGAAATGCTGAATGTTATCGAAAAGGCGAGAGTAGCAGCTGCTGAAATAAATCTCCCAGACCAATTCATGGTTTGCGAGCGAGGCGCCTCCTTTGGTTATAACAATCTGGTTTCAGATATGCGTAGCTTGGCAATTCTGCGCGAAACCAATGCTCCGGTAGTGTTTGACGCTACGCATTCGGTTCAATTGCCTGGCGGGCAAGGGAACTCTAGTGGTGGTCAGCGTGAATTTGTGCCCGTTTTAGCTCGTGCTGCTGTTGCAGTCGGCATTAGTGGCTTGTTTATGGAAACCCATCCAGACCCTGCTAAAGCGCTATCTGATGGCCCCAATGCTGTTCCCTTGGATCGCATGAAAGAGCTTCTTGAGTCTTTGGCTGCTATCGACAGTGTTATTAAATCAACAGGAAGCTTTTTAGAAGATAGCTTTAAGTAAGTTATAAAACCCCATTTCATATTGTTTTAAGGAGAAGGTGCATGAGCGCCATTGTTGACATCATCGGTAGAGAAGTGCTAGATTCCCGCGGCAACCCAACAGTTGAGTGCGATGTTTTGCTTGAATCAGGCGTTATGGGTCGTGCGGCCGTTCCTTCTGGAGCTTCCACGGGGTCGCGTGAGGCGATTGAGTTGCGCGATGGAGATAAGACACGTTACTTAGGTAAGGGCGTGCTTAAGGCAGTGCAAAACATCAATATTGAGATTGCAGAATCCATTCTTGGACTGGATGCAAGTGAACAAGCGTTTCTTGATCGCACGCTGATTGAATTGGATGGCACACACAACAAAGCGCGTTTGGGTGCAAACGCGACGCTTGCGGTGTCGATGGCTGTTGCCAGAGCGGCAGCTGAGGAAGCGGGCTTGCCTTTATATCGTTACTTTGGTGGCTCTGGCGGTATGCAATTACCTGTACCGATGATGAATATTGTGAATGGTGGGGCTCACGCTAATAACAGCCTTGATATTCAAGAATTCATGGTGATGCCAGTTGGCGCAGAGAACTTCCGTGACGCACTTCGTTGTGGCGCAGAAATTTTTCATGAATTGAAAAAGATCTTAGGTGCTCAAGGAATGCCAACTACTGTTGGTGATGAAGGTGGATTTGCGCCAAACTTTAAGAGTAACCACGAGTGTTTGCAGACCATCATGAAAGCGATTGAAGGTGCAGGCTATCAGGCCGGCGAAGATGTGCTATTGGCGCTTGATTGCGCTGCTAGTGAATTTTATAAAGACGGCAAATACCATTTGTCAGGTGAAGGACTGCAATTAAGTTCAAGTGAATTCTCTGACTACCTTGGCAACTTGGCTGATCAATTTCCAATCGTATCCATTGAAGATGGCATGCATGAAGGTGACTGGGATGGTTGGGCTGATATCACTAAAAAACTTGGCAAGAAAATTCAATTGGTGGGTGATGATTTATTTGTTACAAACACCCGCATCCTCCAAGAGGGGATTGATAAGGGAATTGCTAATTCTATTCTGATTAAGATTAATCAAATTGGCACTCTGACAGAAACGTTTGCTGCAATTGAGATGGCTAAGCGTGCAAACTACACGGCAGTGATTTCTCATCGCTCTGGTGAGACTGAAGATAGCACCATTGCAGACATTGCTGTTGGCACCAACGCAGGTCAAATTAAGACTGGCTCCTTATCTCGCTCTGATCGTATTGCGAAATACAATCAACTCTTACGCATTGAAGAGGATCTTGGCGATGTGGCAACTTATCCAGGTAAGTCAGTTTTCTACAATCTCAAGCGCTAATTAAATACTCAATAGCTTATGCGCATTGTCATCTACTCTATGCTGGTATTGCTCATTGCAATCCAATATCCGCTTTGGTTGGGTAAGGGTGGATGGCTTAAGGTTTATGAGATGGAACGACAGGTAGAGCTTCAAGAAGCTAAAAATAGCCTCTTGGCCCTTCGTAATGCCAAACTATCTGGCGATGTCAAAGATCTGAAAGATGGCACTCGAGCCATCGAAGAGCGTGCGCGTGTTGAACATGGCTTAATTAAAGAGGGCGAGTTTTTTGTACAAATCCTGCCGGCAGATAAAGTGTCGAGTCCTCAAGCCACAAAACAGTAGGGCTTTAATGACCGCTAGACGGCGGCCTTGTAGCATCACTCAATAAATCTGTCTTGAATACCTGCAGACAATCAACGGCATCAAAGCGATAGGGCTTTGCGCAGAAATCACAGACGGTCTCTACGGCACCTTGCTCCGCAAGGATGCTTTGAACCTCTTCCTCGCCTAACATGCGCAATATATCGGCAACCTTAGTCCGCGAGCATCGACAAGCAAAACGAATAGGGCGAGTAGGGAAGCTACGCACACCATTTTCGGCAGACTCCTCCAAAAATAAACGCCTCAAGATGGTCTCTGGTGGAAGTGACAGTAATTCCTCATCAGTAATCGTTTCGCCAAGGGTTTGAATTCGAGACCAGCCTTCACTAGCAACCTGCGGATCTAAATGTGCATGACCGCCTGAATTTGGCAGGCGCTGTAACAACAAGCCGCCAACCTGCGTATCGCTAGAGGCGAGCCAAATACGTGTATCCAATTGTTCGGAGTTTTGCATATACAAGGCTATAGCCTCTGCAGCACTGGTAACGGGCTTAATGACCGCTCCTTGGTGGTCTTGAAGAGCTACGATGCCTTGGTAGGGGGCTTGTCCTGGTTCACGATCAGCTGGATCCAAGGTGATCACCAATCTTCCGCTTCCACTAACATCCAGTAGATCGGCTAAGCTTGCATCAGGCAATATTTCAGAGGGATCGACAGAAAGCTTGACTGTGGCTCTCATGGATAAATCTGACTTACATTCGACAACCAGTAGCTGAATGGGCCCCTTGCTTTGCGCCTGGATGATGAGAGTTCCATCAAACTTGAGGCTGGCGCTTAAAAGGGTGGCTGCACCAACAAAGTCACCCAGAATTCGGCGGACGGCAGGAGGGTCATTACGGCGCTCTAGAACCGCCTGCCAGGCGCTCCCAATCGACACAATTTCGCCGCGAACTGGGGCGCCATCACATATAAATACTAGTAATTCATTCATAGGCCGAAGTATCCACTTTTTTTTGGTTTTAGTCACATCAAGCCTGACCTGAGATAATGCGATTTATGCATATACGTACACGTTTCGCCCCAAGTCCCACGGGCTTTATCCATCTGGGAAATCTTCGCAGCGCGCTGTATCCATGGGCTTTTGCGCGCCACAATAAAGGTGACTTCATTCTTCGCATTGAAGATACTGACCTTGAGCGCTCATCACAGGAAGCAGTAGATGTCATCATCGAGGGGATGGCATGGCTCGGCCTCGATTTAGACGAGGGTCCGATCTATCAGATGCAACGTATTGACCGATATCGTGAAGTAGTAAAACAAATGTTAGATTTAGGATTGGCTTATCCGTGTTACATGAGTGAAGAAGAGTTAAATAAAATCCGTGATCACCAAATGGCAAATAAAGAAAAGCCGCGCTATAACGGCTTGTGGAGGCCTGAGCCTGGTAAAACTTTGCCGCCGGTGCCAGAAGGTGTAAGCCCGGTGATTCGTTTCAAGAATCCAATTGGGGGCTCAGTGATTTGGGATGATGCTGTCAAAGGTCAAATAGAAATTAGCAATGATGAATTAGATGACTTAGTGATTGCTAGGCCAGATGGAACACCTACCTATAACTTTTGCGTAGTAATTGATGACATGGATATGAACATCACCCACGTCATTCGTGGCGATGACCATGTCAATAACACCCCGAGACAAATCAACATCATGAAGGCCCTTGGCGGCACACCGCCTGTTTACGCTCATCTACCAACTGTTTTGAATGACGCTGGCGAAAAAATGAGTAAGCGTAATGGTGCAATGAGTGTGAGAGATTATCAAAAAGCAGGCTACCTTCCTGAAGCAATCCTGAATTACCTAGCAAGACTTGGCTGGTCTCATGGGGATGCTGAAATCTTCACCAAAGAACAATTTGTTGATTGGTTTGACCTAGATAGTTTGGGTCGCTCACCAGCGCAACACAATCCAGAAAAATTACTTTGGTTAAACCATCAGTACATTCAGAATGCGGATCCAGTCAATTTAGCTGCTTTGACAAAGCCATTTGCACATGCCATGGGTATCGATACAGAGATAGGACCAGACTTTGTTCAAGTAGTTGGCTTATTAAAAGATCGCGCGAATACTCTGATTGAAATTGCCGAGGGAGCAAAGTTGTTTTATTTGCCGCCACCCAATTTAAGTGCCGATCAAATTAAAGAAAATATTGCTGAAGCGGTTATTCCTGCGCTGAAAGATTTGGTCGACGCCATTGCATCTACAGAGCCGACCAAGGAAGCTTATGCGACCGTTTTTAAGCAGGTACTGGCAAAGCATCAAATGAAAATGCCAGCCTTAGCAATGCCTGTGAGATACGCATTATTTGCCACTACGCAGACTCCAGCCATAGATTCTGTATTGGTAGTTTTGGGCAAGGAAGAGGCTATCAAAAGGCTCTCCAAGGTTATCCAGTAGAGAATTTGCGCATCCGCACAAAAATAGGATAAAATCTTGGATTGTTTTGAATGTCTTGTAGTTTTATTGCGAGATTTAGGGGGTATAGCTCAGCTGGGAGAGCGCTTGCATGGCATGCAAGAGGTCAGCGGTTCGATCCCGCTTATCTCCACCAAGCATTTAAAATAGTGGTAAGTTGTAGTCCAGGTCCCCATCGTCTAGAGGCCTAGGACATCACCCTTTCACGGTGAGTACGGGGGTTCGAATCCCCCTGGGGACGCCAGATTCTTCTGGTAGATGTAAAGATGTATGATGTTGCGTTACTCGATGTATTTTGGAGCGGTAGTTCAGTTGGTTAGAATATCGGCCTGTCACGCCGAGGGTCGCGGGTTCGAGTCCCGTCCGTTCCGCCAAGACAATTAAAAGCCCCCTTAACCGGGGGCTTTTTCTATTTGAATAAAGTTACTTTTTGTTTTTTACCTGCTAAGCAATTACTTATTTAGAGGTGGTAGGTGCAGGCGTAATGTAATTCGCGTTTAAATCAGTAGGCCCACCAAAATTAGCACCAGCTCCCACAGAGCTATTGATATTCCCCGAAGGATAAGTAGGGTTAAATTGCATTGTTTTTGATGTTAGGTTGGTGGATGGATTAGAGATACTACTGGCGCTAGTACTACTGCTAGTGTTGTTGGCGGGGTTGGATTGTGTAGAGGCCTTCGCACTGTCTGTGGTGCTGGTAGCAGGCTTTACAGTTGCGGTGCTGGTAGCGCTCACCGCACTAGTTGTGTTTGTGGCAGTAGTAGTTTTAGCTGCTACGCTAGTTGCTGCAGACTGCTGCACTGTAGATGTCTGGGCTGCAATAGTTTTTTGTGCTGTAACTGAAGTGGTAGCTTTTTGTGCAGCAGCGGCAGCAGCGGCTTTTTGTGCAGCAGCGGCAGCAGCGGCTTTTTGTGCAGCAGCGGCAGCATTTTGTGCAGCAATATCAGCAGTGGTTGCACTTGTTGCTGCAGCGGCAATAATAGGGGGCTGCATCCACAGGAATCCGGCAATTATGTATATGAATAATTTGCAATATTTCATAGCTACCTTAATTCAGGTTGGGGACATCAAAATGACCGCTAAGACGTTTTAAAAGTATAAGCGTTTTAGCATGTACTGTGCGAGCATCAAAAAGCTCATATTCCGCCTCCCTGAGCTGCAATACAGACTGAATGCTGGCTTTCTTGAGGTTTTTTGCAACGCTATAGGCGGTATTAGCCCTCTCTAGACGTTCTTTAGCCGCTTCATATTGCAGGTAAGTTTGATTAATCTCAGTAATCACCCTGGTTTTAGTAGCTACTAAGTTGACCTCTTGCTCTGCAATCGAATTAGATCCGGAGATAACGTCCGAGTCGATCATGAATCCATTGCCTATGGGTATTGACAATAAAAAACTAAATGATTTTTGTGCTCCATAATCAAGCCCTCCTGTGGAGTAAGAGGGCGTTTCAGTATAGTAAATGCCTGGCATTAAATCGATTCCTTTACTTGCCCTAATGGCCTCTAAATTAGCGGTGGCGGAATCAATCGATGCCTTTCCTTGATGAATATCAGTCCTTTTTTCTAATCCCTCAGAGACCAGTGTTTTCACATTAAAATTTTCTGGCGGCATATTGAGTGTTCCTACTGGTAATGGCAGATCTTTCTCAGTATTGCCAATAAAGCTCAACAAGGTGTATGAATAATATTTAAGGTCATTAGCAAGAACGCCCTGAGCAGCCAGGAATTCCCCTCTATTTCTTATAGCTTCGTCGGTTGAAAAGGGTTTGAGGTGATCTATTGCAGCTTGATAAGACTGCCACAGTAATTTAGCGCGTAAGGCGTCTATATAAGCAAAAATAGCCTGAGTTTCCACTGACTTACTTTCGGTCAATGCTTCAGCCATTTGTCGGTTCAGATCAGCTTGGGCTTGGACTTGCCTTGCGGAGCGTTTACCCCAACCCTCAACTGTAATAGATGCTCCATAGGTATTTGATGAAGGATTGGTGTACCCAACATATGGTGTTTGGGTGTACATACTTCCCCGTACATATGTCAAAACTGGGCTTAAGTTAGGTCGGCCGGCTTGTTTTGCGACAGAGGCAGCAGAATCAGAACCCAGTTTTTTTATCTTGATGGTTGGATTATCTAGATTTACTTCACCAATGTAAGCAGATAGAGCTATTGGTCGGAATTCGGTATCGCTGGAATGAAAGGAGGGAAGTGTTTGTCCCCCACATAAAGAGCTGTAGAGCGAAGCTAGAAAAATAGGTGTAGATAATTTTGAGAATAATTTCATTGATTAACTCTCATTGCGGTTGCGAATGATCAAGCTAGGCGTATTGAGAGTTGTCTCTCTTGAGATTTCCTTTTTCTTGATGGATTCCACTATAAAGCTAATGGTTTCATTAGCAACAATCTCGCGCTCATTGTCAACTGTGATCATGTGATATGAGTTTCCCAGCCAAATCGTACGCCTAGTCTCGGATGCAATGGATTCCAGAATCAAATCAGGATTCTTGGGGGAGGCAGTTTCATCATCGATTGCATGAATAATCAAAATATCCGAACCAATGGACGGGAGATCTTTTTTGGTATCTTTGATTAGCTCTAACGACTCAAATAAATGCCTTGCAGGCAAATGAGCCGCTCCAAGTTCGCTGACGCTGTTATCCGCTACGGCCTTTTGTATACGTTTTCGCATTTCTAAGTTTTTAACGCCAAAAGGGGGCGTTTCTTTAAAGTGCCAACTACGAAATCCAATCAGATAAATAAACTTAAGAAGTGGGTGGTACCAAGGAACAGACCACCCATCAAAAATCAATACCGGCGAGAGAATGCTCAAACTTTGAATACTTGGGATGCGCGCTGCAACAGCCAAGGATAGAGTGGCGCCCATACTCAACCCTACAAGCGATACTGATGAATGAGTTTCCATTAAATCATTAACAAGCTGTTCTACATCATCGATCCAATCTTTATAAGACGTAATGCCGGTATGTGCTGTGTAACCCTTCACTCGGGGAAGGGCAAAACTGAATCCAGATTGCTTCAATAATCTAGGAATAACGCCCATCTCTAGCTCGGACCCGCACAACCCAGGTAGCAGAACAACAGCATGACCATTATTTCCTTGGTGAAAAAGAAGGCAGCGGTCTGGATTATGGAATTGATCAGTCATCAGGCGTTGTTTTGTTTTAATTAATTACTGATATATTATTAACCATGAAAATTAATAACGCTAAGCGCTGGGCAAAGCCCGGGTTTGAAGGTTATTTTGCAGCCTTTTTCGGAGTTTGTATTGCTTTTGCAATTAGGTATACCCTGCATCCCTTTTTGCAGGCTAATTTACCCATGACCTTTTTTATACTTAACACTATTGTCATTGCGCTATTTTATGGTTATCTCCCTAGCGTTATAACAATTCTCATCTCTATCCCGCTAGCGTTCTTTTTCTTTGTACCGCCATTTGATTCCTTTGACATTCCAACTGCCCAGGATTCTTTTGTATTTGCCTCCTATATTCTTATCGCCTTTATTGCAGTAGGCGTCGTTGAGTGGCTACAAAGAGAGCGCTATAAGGCCATGCTTATCTACAGGGTAAGTAATAGTAATTTTCAAATGCTGAGTCAAGCTAGTGCCCACTTCAAGAAAGAACGCGATTCTAGCCAAAAACCTTCTTTTTAACCTTGTTTAAAGGGGGTAAATATAGACTAAACGCAAGAAACGTCATTTGTGCCATAATGGCGCTCGAATGTACTTTAGATTACTAATTTCTCTTATTGGCCTTTGTCTATCTTTCACTGCATCTAGTGCAGGGTTAGGCTTTGATCCCTTTCAGAAGCCAATATCTCCAACATCTCCAGGCGGCTTAAACCAGAAGCCGGCCCCTGTATCTGCACCAGCGCCAAATCATCAACCCAGCAAACAGCCTGCCCCTGTTTTGGCCCCTACAGCAAAACCCGAAAAACAATCTATTAAATAGTCTTGTACCTCAATCATTTTTTTATTGATATGAGGCACAGCCTTTCAAGGAATAGAACTACTTTTTCATCGGGGTTGTGATTGATGCAGCCATTGCGTCAAAATAAATCACTTTAACTTGCTCTCCCACGTTGATGTCTGCCAGTAGATCTGGGTTCTTAACGGTTACGGTGGTGATCTTTCCACTGGGTCCCTTAACGGATACTAGTTTTTTCTCGCGATTCACTTCAACAATATCAGCAATGATGGTTGTTTTATTGGTGATTGTTTCTGACGGCTTTTCGTCAGCCTTAGATTTAGTTACCGTATTGGTCTCAACTTTGGAGCGAACACCATTACTTTTAGTCTTAATTAATTCAATGGCTACAGCGAGTTCGTAATTTACGCTCACTCGATCACCTTTTTTAATTTGCCCAAAGTTGGTGATATCTGGGCCAGCAACAAATTTAGATTCACCATCCTTGTTTTTAAAAGTAATAGTGCGAGTTTTCTTGTCAATCTTGACTACTTCACCTTCATATAGCTGATAGCGGTTATCGGTTAAGGCAGCATCGACCACTGTGGGCTTGACTGTGCTTGATGCTGGCATAGATTGAGCCAGGGCCGCAGAAGATCCAACTAAAAGGGTCGCAATGACTAAGGCAATCGGGGCGTATTTAGTATTCATTCATTTCCTCGTATATAAAAGGTGCTAATTTCAATCTTAGCCCATTTTCTAGGCTAAATTGATTCATTAGGGGAGATATTCAATAGCGAGGCTTAAATGATTATCTTTTGTTAAGATCTCAGATCATATCGTTCTGCCTTATTTCGACCACAGGGAATTTAAATGCCACAGTTTGCCGCCAACCTCACCATGCTATTTAATGAAGTACCGTTTATGGAGCGGTTTGAAAAAGTAGCGAATTCTGGATTTCAGGCCGTTGAATTTCTCTTTCCCTATGCCTTCCCTGCTGATGGTATTAAGCAAAAGCTAGAGCAATTTAAACTCAAGCTAGTACTTCACAATTTGCCCGCTGGTGATTGGGATGCTGGAGAGCGGGGCATTGCCTGCTTGCCAGATCGCGTTGTGGAATTTCGGGATGGCGTTGCTAAAGCAATTGAGTATGCAAAAGTACTGGATGTTAAACAGATAAATTGTTTGGCCGGAAAAATTCCCACTGGGGCAGATTCAGATTTATTGAAAAAAACATTTATTTCAAACTTGACTTATGCGGCGGCTGCCTTAAAAAATGCCGGCATCAAGTTGCTAATAGAGCCAATTAATACATTCGATATTCCAGGATTTTATTTATCTAAAACGCAGCAGGCTTTAGACATTCTGAATGAAGTAGGTTCGGATAACTTATTTATTCAATATGACATTTATCACGCCCAACGTATGGAAGGCGAGCTTTGCAAAACCATAGAAGCCAATTTTTCTAAAATTGCCCATATTCAATTAGCAGATAACCCGGGCAGAAATGAGCCCGGTACAGGCGAGATTAATTACCCGCATCTTTTTCAGTTCATCGATAGCATTGGTTATCAAGGCTGGATTGGTTGCGAATACAAGCCAGCATCCAATACTGAGGCAGGATTGGGTTGGATTAAAAATCTCAACATCATTGGGCAAAAGGCATCAGCTAATTAGATGCCATCAACTTTAGTAGTTTATTTGCATGGTTTTCGCTCCTCACCTAGATCAAGTAAAGCGGTCTTAACCGAGGGGGCGGTAAAAGCGCTTTCCACTCTTGCTAATCCAATTGAGTGGTATTGCCCTCAGTTGCTGGCATCTCCTAAAGATAGTATGGATATGGTGATTCATTACATCGAAGCATCAACACATGATCGCCTGGTGGTCATCGGATCTTCTTTAGGTGGCTATTACGCTAATTATTTAGCTGAGATGTTTTCTTGTAAGGCCGTAGCCCTTAATCCGGCGGTTAGAGCACCAAAAGAGTTGGCGCCGCATGTTGGAATGCTTACCTCATACGATACTAACGAACCCTATGATTTCCGTCCGGAATATATTGATGAGCTTAAGGCGTTGCAGGTCCAAACCATCAGTAATCCATCACGCTATTTTTTAATGGCAGCAAAAGGTGATGAGCTCTTAGATTGGCAAGAAATGGTTGATTTCTATCAGGGCGCCGAACAGTTGGTACTTGATGGGGGCAACCATGGCATTTCAGATTACTCAGACCATTTGCCCAAAGTCCTCAATTTCATTACTTAATTGCGGATTGATTGCCGCTCGCTTCTTCTGTAAGATGATCTAAACGACTGCCGCTCATTTGCGCTGTCTAAAAAGGAGAGTTTGTGCTGAGCATCTTAAAATTAGACGCAGGTGGAATTCCCCAGGGTTGGGTTAATGCAGAAGAGGCCACCAAGCAGTACGCCGATAGTAGCGTTTTGTGGACATTAGGCGACCCCATTTTCCAAATGCGTGGTGGCATCTCAAGAGTCACTGGTAAACAATCCATTATCGAGCTGCACTCCATTATTGCCGTTAGGGGAAGCGCCAAGATTAATCTGTTTGATGTAGTGCCTGTAATTACAAAACACAAACTCTTCAAGCGTGATCGGGGTCTATGCGCATATTGTGGAGATGCAATTTATGAAAACCAAGCAGAAGCAGAGCACATCATCCCCAGCAGTCGTGGCGGAAAATACAGCTGGATGAATTTAGTCATCTCTTGTAGACCTTGCAACCAACGCAAAGGCAATCGAACACCAGAGCAGGCTGGCATGTCCCTCTTGTATACGCCATATTTACCTAGCCTTTATGAAGATATGATTCTAAAAGGCCGTAATATCTTGGCGGACCAAATGGACTTCCTTGCGGCTAATCTTCCTAAAAATAGTCGCCTTTTAGAAAGTCTGCTCTGAGTCTGAGAGTAGGGCGGTCTAATTTTTTCATCTTCCCAAGGTGCATTCCCTTAGAATCATTCTTGCAGCTTTGCTGCTATCAGTTGGTGGTCACCTGATTCTATTTTTTGGACTACCCTTTATCTCTTTTTATGAACCCACGCCAATCGCAGATGATTTGATTATTAGGACAGAACTAAAAGTAGATCCCCCGAAGAAAATACAAATCACAAAAGTGGCAAAAAAGACCCCAAAAGAAAGTGCTATAACTGACACTCTTGATGATTTGAATTCATCGAATGCGGGGCAGCAGGGTGGGGACGCTAACCAGTCTGGACTCGCTTTCAAGCTACCAGAGTCCGGCATCATTTATTACGACTCTTACGTAGATGGACAAAGGTATCAAACTGGGGAGATCGATTGGATCGTTGATGGTAATAACTATCGCCTTCATATCAATATCCCCTATGCATTTGTAGGCCCATTTGTTTTTGAATCACGTGGCTCTGTAGATTCTTATGGAATGGCCCCAATCCTATATTGGTCACAACGAGGTACAAAACCTCCTCGTTATTCCCGCTTTGATCGTAATGAAAGCGGGCAAGGGCAGATGTTCTTTTCTGAGAAGCCTGAGTTTACCCCTGAAATATTGCCTGGAACCCAGGATCGCTTCAGTTTAATGTTCCAGTTAGCGTCACTATTAAATGGAGATAGCAAATCTGATGAGGCAGGATCTATTCGGCAAATACCGGTGGTTGACTACAACACCCTAGAGATGTGGAACTTTAAGAGCTATGGTGAAGCAACTTCAGAGGATATTCCCAGCCTAGGTAAATCTGTTAATCGTCATTACGCTTTGATGCAGAGGGAGAATGACCCTTATAAGCGGCAAGTTGATATATGGCTCGCCAAAGACCTTGAGTGGCTTCCCGGTCGCGTTCGGTCTCAAGAGTCGAATGGTAGGGTACTTGAGCTTGTTTTCAAGCAGAAGAACCCTATACCTGCAGGAACGAGCCCCTGAGTTTAGAAGCCAGAGCCAGACTTTGGATTTTGATTGTTGTGACCCAATAGTGCGCCCATCATTGAGTACAAGGCTGCGCCTGACATGGACACGGCAAAAATACCGGTAAAGGAAATGATGATTGGCAGGATTCTCCAATGCTCTGAGAGTGTGTAGTCTCCGTATCCAACCGTTGTATACATTTCTCCAGCGAAATAAAAGGTTTGGGGGTCAGTAGCCAATACCTTGAGGGCTACACATATGTAGGCCCAGGCTATGATCTCTATAAAGTGGGTGCCAATAATCAACAGAATGGCTATGAAATACGACAGAAAGTTAGCGCCATATATTTTTCCATTTTCAAGTTTGCGATCAAGCCAATGAAATGCACCTGCTATCGTCAATACTGCCAAGCCATGAAATGTCAACATCAAGCAGGACAAAATTAATATTACCCAGATCTGACTATTTCCCATATCTGTATTGATCTCGGAAATTAGAGTGTAGATGCTGGGCAGGTCAGCATTCTGAAACAGACCAACAATAGGGATCTTGTGATCGTGAAGAAAGTTAATAGACATGGTTGCGGGGACTATAAATTATCAAAGATATCTTATTTGACATAATAATGATTATACGCAAAAAGAATTATTAAGATTTAGGCTGTCCAAGGGATTTTGGAACCACATAAGGTTGCTTATAAAGCTTTTGCCAGCGTGAACTCAGGCCCTCAACAATCCATGGTTTCTCATATATCAGCGCAATATCAATAGCCGTAAACCCTTGTGAGTTACGTATTTGCAAGTCAGCCCCTTTATTAAGTAATAACTTAACCAATGCTTCGTTGCCAGATTGAACTGCCATCATTAATGGCGTTGTATTAGCTGGACTATGAGCGTCCACTACGGCTCCGTTAGCGATTAGATATTGAGCAACCTCTAGATGGCCTTTTGCACATGCGTAATGTAAAGGCGTCCAGCCTATATGATTAATTTGCGCCTTTTGTTGCTGTATGAGGTTTTTTACAAGCGGTAGATTGCCATCAATGGATGCAATCATGAGTGGTGTTTCGCCGAACTTATTGGAAATATCGACGTCAGTAGCCTTATCAGCCACCAGAAATGCAATAACATCCTCAGAGTTGTCCTTAATTGCTAGATTCAGCATTAATTCACCCTGGGCATCTAATGAATTTGGGCTAACACCTTTGGATACCAAGGTTCTCACAGTTGAGACATCGTTAAATTTTGCTGCTTTAGCAAAATCGGCAATATCAACGTCAGATTGGGCTAAAGCGAAGTTATTTAAGGAGAATAAAGTGCTAAAAATACAGCTAATTAACTTAAATTTATTTCTCATGAAAATTTCCTATCTATTTGAAAACATTCATAAAAATTATTAGAAGTATGTTTTGCTAAATCCTCAACAGCAACCCCTTTAAGGTCAGCAATAAATTCACCTACCTTAGATACCCATGCCGGCTCATTTGTCTTGCCGCGATACGGAATTGGCGCCAAATAAGGCGAGTCTGTTTCTATAAGCATTCGATCTAAAGGTACCTGTTTACAAGTTTCCTGGAGCTCTTTTGCGCTTTTGAAGGTCACAATCCCTGAAAAAGAGATGAAAAAGCCAATTTCCATGGCAGCTTTAGCAACTTCGTAAGATTCGGTAAAACAATGCATTACTCCGCCAATTTGTTCGGCGCCTTCCTCTTTGAGGATTTTGAGGGTGTCTTCAGAGGCTGATCGAGTGTGGATGATGAGCGGCTTCTTGGATGCAATCGATGCTCTAATATGCGTTCTAAAGCGCTCACGCTGCCATTCCATGGACTCATAACTACGATCACCCATACGGTAATAATCGAGCCCCGTTTCGCCAATGGCAATGATCTTAGAGTGCTTTAGAGCCGTCTCGACTAAAAACTCAAGGGTGGGCTCAGGGGTCTCTTCATAATCAGGATGAACACCGACCGAAGCATAGAGATTGGAGTGGTCCTGCGCCAATTTCAATACATTAGGAAAGTCGGGTAAATCAACAGATACGCACAAAGCGTGAGTGACTTTTGCCGAATGCATATTGCCCAATACTTCGGGCAAGCGGGATTGAAATTCAGGGAAATCGAGGTGGCAATGGGAGTCTATAAACATGACTCTTTATTTTAGACTGCCTAGGCCTACTTTATGACCCAAAAATCTGTTGGTACTGTGAAAGTAATGCTTCCAACTGAATGCGGTTGGCTAGTGGGTGATTCTCGTGGCGACGAGCCTGCACCAGAGACCTCCAAAACTGGAGCATTCTTTGGACATTTACTGCTCTTGATAGCTCCTGTAGCTTTGTGATGTGCTTCGGGTAATAACGCGGCCCACCACCCTGAGTTACTGACTGCAAATCTGAAATCCAGCGCTGCATGCTCGCTAAAAGAAAGCCATATTGCGCCTTATGAGTCTTCTCAGCCGTATCAAGCCAATTAATACCGGCACCTTGAGCCATCGACTGCAATAAATAGCGTGAAGCTTGAATGGATATCGTTAGCTCATCCTTCTCATCTTGATTGTGTCTTGCAATCAATGAGTTTAGAACCGAAAAAGGTGCCCCGCCCTGCTCATCGTAAATAGTCTCAACATCCAAGTCATTTGCTTTTAGGCCATCAATATTATTCAACTGAGTTTTTAGCCATGCTAAGCCTTCTGTTCGATTTGGGCGTGGAGCCGTAAGAAGACGGC
This sequence comes from uncultured beta proteobacterium, assembly GCA_903892315.1. The sequence goes on from CAITHY010000136.1 coordinate 34,456, forward strand.
AGCGCGATCGAATCGTAGACAATACTCGATCTACACGATCGGCTAGCAATATAAAGATGGTCTTTGCAGGAGGCTCTTCTAGAGACTTTAATAAAGTGTTGGCTGAGTCTGTGCGCAACATCTCTAATGGGTAAACTAATATCACGCGGTTACCGCCACGATGTGAGCCAATAGAGAGATTTTCTATCGCATGGCGAGTTTCTTCGATGGAGATATTCTTCTTCTCCTTCTTTTCACTTGAATCACCGTCATCATCGCGTGCAGCTTTACCTCTTTTAGGCAACTCATCAGCCTCATAGGCTGCATGAGGCATGAATTTTCGGTGCGTTTCGGGAACCAAGGCAATGAAGTCGGGATGGTTGCCAGAATCAAACCAATGACAAGCCTCGCATTGATGGCAGGGCTTTATTGCTGCACTTGAGCTTTCACAAAGAAGCGCCTTTGCAAGCCCAACAGAAAATGCAAACTTACCAATTCCAGATTGACCATGCAACAAAATTGCATTGGGGAAATTGGCAAAATCCAAGCTTTCCCATAGTGGCTCAAGCCAAGGCGCAATCTGATGATCTTGCTTCATTTAGAGGGCAATCTGAATAAGCTCCAGGCCATCCCAAATTGCTTCGGGAGTTTGGGTGGCATCAACCAAATGGAAGCGGGACGAATCTTCCTTAGCTCTTCGCAAGTATTCCTGGCGAACCCTTTCGAAAAAATCTAAATCCATCTTTTCAAATTTATCTGGGGCACGAACCTTAGAGCGGCGACTCTCTGCAATCTCGCCTGGCAAGTCAAACAGGATTGTTAAATTGGGTTGCAACAAAGAGCCATCGGGGCGACCTTGAACCCAGCGCTCTAAGTCATTCAACTTTGCCAAACTCAAGCCACGGCCCCCGCCTTGGTAGGCAAAACTTGCATCTGTAAAGCGGTCTGAAATAACAATCTTTCCCGCTGCTAAAGCTGGTTCAATGACTTGGGCAATATGTTCGCGACGTGCAGCAAACATTAATAATGCTTCTGTCTCCAAATTCATAGGGGCATCTAAGAGCAGGTTACGCAATTGCTCGCCGAGAGTAGTTCCGCCGGGTTCACGTGTCATGACTACCGCTTTGTTTGGGTAGCGCTCTTGCATTAGGTTACAAAAAGCGTCAACGTGCGTACTTTTTCCTGCACCGTCGATGCCTTCGAAACTAATGAAATAACCGGTTTGTGCTGATGTCATAGTCAAATGAATTTAATTAGCGCCTGTCCTAGGCGCAATATTGCGTTGATATCGATCTACTGCAGACTCATGCTCTTTTAAGCTTTGAGAAAAGTGGCTACTGCCATCACCTTTTGCCACAAAAAATAAGGCTCCGCTCTTAGCGGGATGTGCAGCCGCCAATATAGACTCTTTGCTGGGCATGGTGATGGGGCTTGGGGGTAAACCTTTATGCATATAGGTATTGTAGGCAGTGTCCTTGCGTAAATCTGCTTTCCGCAAATTTCCATCGAATTTAGGGCCTATTCCGTAGATAACCGTGGGGTCAGTTTGAAGGGGCATTCGTTTATTGAGGCGGTTAACAAATACAGCAGAAATCATATCCCGATCGCTTGAGCGGCCAGTTTCTTTCTCAATAATTGAAGAAAGTATTAACAGCTCATAGGGTGTTTTTAGAGGAAGCCCCACTGCTTTTTGATTCCAGGCTTGGTTGAGTTGCTTTTGCAAAGCCTGTGAGGCTCTACGATAGATATTTAAATCAAGTTCATCTGGATCAAATACATAGGTATCTGGAAGAAAAAGGCCTTCATCGCTGGAATAGCTAAGATTGAGGGCTTGCAGCAACTCCTTGTTGCTCATTCCTTTGGTTTGATGGATAAGAGCTGGGTGCATGTCGATAACGCTCCGCAACTGCCAAATAGTCATTCCCGGGATAATCGCAATATTCTCCCTTACTCGATCACCACGAGCAATTTGCAGCAATATTTTCCCCAGGCTTCCCCCAGCGGGAAGCATGTAGGTGCCGGGCTTTAGTTTTGATCCTACGAAAAGACTTCTAGCTCCAAACTGTATGGTGAATTTATTAATTGATAAACCTTGCTCACTCAACTGGTCGGCAATACTAGCAAGGCTAGAGTTCGGATTAATCTTCACTTTGTAAACAGGTGCGTTTTCAACATTGGGAATATTGGGAACCACTGGCAATAAGAAAATGCCGCCATAGTTTAGGCCTAGAAATAATGCCAACAGGGTCAACCAATACTTTGGGCCTCGATCTTTTGACTTTTTCTTAATAAATAGAGACCGGCTCTGAATTTTTCTGCTCATCAGGCTATGATAAAAGGGTCATGATAAATACCTCTCAAATTGAGCATAACTGGCTAAATAACCCCACTTCCCTACCCTGCAATTTGCCTGAGTGGGGATTAATCCTGGTTGAGGGGGCCGATGCCGCGAGTTTTTTGCAAAATCAATTAACAAACTCGGTCCTAGGACTGACTCGCATTTTGCCTGGTCATATCGCCAAGGGTTCATCGTCTACACGCCTAATAGGCTATTGCAGTCCAAAAGGGAGGCTGCTTGCAAGCGCCTGGCTTGGATTATTTCCTTCTAGCGAGGATGCCGACGATCGCTTTGCTTTATTTATTTCAAAAGATATTGCCGCAACTACTGCAAAACGTTTATCCATGTTTGTTTTACGCTCCAAGGTAAAAGTTATCGATGCTTCTGCGGATTGGACTGTATCTGGGTTATATGGCTCCGAGGAGCAGATTATCGATTTCAAGTTTGATCCTAACGCCATCGCTTTACGTATGCCGGATGTTTTCTCAAGCAATCAATCGGTTGCCCGTCTTTTATTGGCTAATCCTGTTGTCAAACAATCGAGCTCACGAGATTCGCAGGAATTGCTTGAAGCATGGAATGAGCTTGAGGTCTTAAGTGCCATCCCTAGAATTGTTCAAGCTACTCAAGAGCAATTCGTACCCCAAATGATTAATTTTGAATCTGTAGCTGGCGTTGATTTTAAAAAGGGGTGCTATCCAGGCCAAGAGATCGTTGCTCGAAGTCAATACCGTGGCGCCATTAAACGTCGACTCCAAATTGCCCATATACACAGCAATGCTCCCAATCAAGACTTAGCCTTGCCGGGTACTGAACTTTTTCACTCCAATGATCCTTCTCAGCCGGCAGGAATGGTGGTTTTATCATCGCGCGCGCCGGAGAATAGAGGGCGCATTGATCTACAAATCGAGTGCAAGCTAGAGGCGCTTGAAAATGGGGAAATTCATCTTGGTAGCACTGATGGACCTGTGTTAAAAATAGATTTATTGCCCTACCCTTTGCTCGAAATTTAATACTATCTATGTGCCTCATTCTTTTTGCCTGGAATTCTCATCCAGAATATTCGCTGGTGGTTGCGGCGAACCGTGATGAGTTTTATGAGCGTAATACTGATGGTGTCTCATGGTGGACTGAACATCCCCATGTTTTGGCGGGCAGAGATCGGGCTGATGTATTGGGTAGCCCTGGTACATGGCTTGGATTTACAAAGACTGGAAAATTTGCAGCATTAACGAATGTAAGAGCGCCAAGCGAAAAAAATCCTGACTCCAGGACTCGTGGCGAGCTATCTTTGATGTATCTCACTGGTAATGAGCGCCCCTCTGAATTTATTCAAGACAATGCAAAACGCTTTCAGCAATACAACGGGTTTAATCTTTTAATGGCGGATTTAAGCGACCCAGCTAACGCTGAAATGCATTGGGTGAGCAATCGCATGATGCTGGGTCAAAGTATTCGTCCGCGTAAAGTTTTTCCACAGCAAGCTTTGGAGCCCGGGGTCTATGGCTTATCGAATGCCATGTTGGATACACCATGGCCCAAAGTCAACCATCGTGTAGCTGCATTTGCTCAGGCTTTGGCTATGGATCAAGGTCAACTCAAAAATGCGGATCCATATTTAAAGCTATTGGCTGATACCCATCATGCCAGTGATAACGAGCTTCCCAGCACAGGCGTTAGTCGTGAGTGGGAAAAGGCACTCTCCCCAGCATTTATTAAAACCCCCTCCTATGGAACGCGTTCAAGCACAGTTTTGAGGGTAAGGAAAGACGGTCAGTTTGAGATGGTAGAACGTCGCTTTGATGCCTCAGGAACGGTGGGTCATGACGTTGTAACGGGGGCCCTTAGCTCAGCATCGGATTCTAATTTATCCGTTTAGCATTATTCAGGTCGACCGTCGTTGTTTACAACCCGGTCACCATCTGCATTGCGAGTTGCTAAACGCTTCAAATACTTGAAGGTACCAGTAGACATGCAGCAAATTTCACCTTGGTCGTTATAGAGCTTGGCTTCACAAAAAGCCATAGTGGCTGTTCTGCGAACAGTATCAGCCTTCACTCTCAATACACCGGTTGCGGCTTGCATGAAATTATTCTTCATTTCAATCGTCACCACACTACGATCACCGGGGTCACCAGAGCGCGCAGCTACAGCCATGGCTACATCCATCAGCGTTAACAAAACACCTCCATGAGCAACCTCCCAGGTATTATTATGTTCAGGCTTAAGGGCGAGCAAAATCTCCCCCTTGCCCATTTCGGCGCTTAAACAGCGTACCCCCAAAAGCTTTAAAAAGGGAACGTTCAATTCTTCCCCTAAATTAGCCAATTGAGTCTGCGGATTAATTTGGACTTGTTTGTTCATGGTTCAATTTTAGAGGCATGCACGTGATTTAGTAAATCCACCTAGAATAACCTCATGGCCTTTACATTAAGCGGCGATGATGCCTGCCAAGCAACTCTCCCCACCCCGATACCCGATCCTTACTGGGTCGCACTTTCACCCCCTTGCGCTAAATTGATGGGGATTAGTCTGGATGCAAACAACCTGCCAGTAGACAAGGCATGGCTGGAGGTGCTGTCTGGAAACCAGCTTCATACCGCCAGCCATCAATTTCCAAATCCTATAGCTACAGCCTATAGTGGGCATCAATTTGGTGTGTGGGCTGGGCAGCTTGGTGATGGACGAGCAATATTGTTGGGCGATATTGCTGGACAAGAATTGCAACTCAAAGGGGCCGGGATAACGCGCTTTTCTCGTATGGGTGATGGACGAGCTGTACTGCGCTCATCCATTAGAGAATTCCTATGTAGCGAAGCAATGCATGCTCTTGGAATACCAACCACGAGAGCGCTATCTATTGTTGGCTCAGATTTGCCTGTAAGAAGAGAAACTATGGAGACTGCAGCGGTGTGTGCTCGATTGGCGCCAAGCTTTATACGGGTGGGCCACTTTGAGCATTACGCCTCACTCCAAAACCATGCAAGGCTAAAAGAACTTGCTCATTCTCTGATGAAAATTCATTATCCAGAATGTTTACAGGCTGATGAACCCTATTTGGATCTTTTCAAAAGAATTTGCTCACGCAATGCGAAATTGGTAGCTCAATGGCAGTCTGTTGGCTTTTGTCATGGTGTTCTCAATAGCGACAATATTAGTGTGCTTGGATTAACCATTGACTATGGTCCCTTTGGATTTTTAGATCAATTTCAGATTGATCATATTAGCAATCATAGCGATCAAGGTGGTCGTTACGCCTACCATCGTCAACCACAAATTATGCATTGGAATATGGCGTGTTTAGCCAGCTCAATGATTCCACTACTTGAGCTTCGCCACAGTGAAAATGAGTCGCAAGAGCTATTACGTTCGGCCCTTGAAGAGTTCCCAATTATTTATGCCCAAACTTGGCAATCTTTATTTCGCAAGAAACTAGGCTTCTCAACGCAACAAGATGGTGATGTAGCATTGATTGAGAGGCTACTGCAGGCTATGCATGATTCGAAAGTAGATTTCACAAACTTCTTCCGCAATCTTGGACGGATAAACTCCAATATGCCAACCCCGACATTTTCATCAAGGGATGATTTTATTGACCGCGACGCAATTGATCTCTGGTTTACTGATTATGTGGCTCGCTTACAGGACGAATCTAGCATTGATTCAGAGCGCGAGCTAGCAATGAATCAAGTAAACCCTAAATACATACTTCGGAATCATCTGGCACAGCATGCTATTGAGCGTGCGCAGAAGAGAGATTTCTCAGAAGTTTCAAAGCTTCTCGAAATTTTAAGCAGACCCTATGATGATCAGCCGGATTTCGATCCCTATTCGCTAGCTCCGCCTCCAGATTTAGAGCTGGTCGAAGTCAGCTGTTCATCGTAAATGCGCCATTAAAATTGAGTTATCGGAGTCAGTATGAAAAAAACAGATCAAGAATATAAGCAATCATTAAGTGATATTGAATATCGCGTCACTAGAGAGGCCGCAACGGAACGACCTTTTACCGGCAAATACTGGGATCATTGGGACAAGGGTCGCTATCAATGTGTTTGCTGCGGTACACCCCTCTTTTTATCGGAGACCAAGTTTGATGCTGGTTGCGGATGGCCGAGTTACAACGCCCCCGAAGTTGCAGACTCCATTAAGGAAATTCGAGATACTACTCACGGCATGATCCGCACCGAAGTTCGCTGCGCAAACTGCGATGCCCACTTGGGACATGTATTTGAAGACGGCCCAATGCCAACCGGTTTACGGTACTGCATTAACTCTGCATCCCTCAGTTTTGAGCCAGGTACGAGCGCCATACCTACAAAAACAGAGTAAACGGTAAATAGCTGGATAATCTCTTTATGAAATTTTTATTCGACCTATTCCCCATCATTCTCTTCTTCGTTGCCTTTAAGCTAGGTGACATATACACGGCGACCATCGTAGCCATGGTTGCTACTATAGGACAAATACTGTGGGTCTATTACCGTCATCGCAAGATCGATGCCATGCAATGGATCAGCCTAGTGATGATTGTTGTGTTTGGCAGCCTAACGATCTTCTTGCATGACAAAACATTTATACAGCTAAAGCCAACGGCTCTTTATTGGCTCTTTTCTGGAGCCCTATTTATCAGTGCGCAGTTTTTTCAAAAGAATTGGATACAGGTTTTGATGGGAAAACAGGTGACGCTAAAAGATGAATCTGCGGACTCGGTTTGGCATAGTCTCAATGTGGCTTGGACCATCTTCTTTTTAATCATGGGCGCACTCAATCTTTATATTGCTTTTGAGTACTCAGAAGAAACATGGGTTAATTTTAAATTATTTGGCAGCACTGGCCTTCTATTGGCTTTTGTCATTCTTCAAGGAGTCTGGCTCTCCAAGCATATGGAGCATCCAAGCGAATGAGCATCAATCAACAGCGCATTGCCGCTTTCGATGAAGATTTACGCAACGCCTTTCAGGTTCAAGTCTTAAAGATTGAAGATGAAAGTCATCTTCATGCTGGCCATGCCGGTGCAGCTAGTGGCGGCGGCCACTTTCGACTAGAGATCATTGCTCCCGAGTTTCAGGGTTTGGGCCTAGTAGCCCGCCACAGGGCTGTTTATGCGGCCTTGAATCGCCATATACCCAAAGAAATTCACGCTTTAACTATTACCGCGCTAGCCCCAGATGAAATAGCTACCTAGGGCTACTTTAGAATAACCCTACTCCCTTTTATTTAATGATCAAAACCATGCTCAATAAACGTCAAATACTCTCAATCAGCCTTCTTGGAGCCACTCTTTTTTCTGCAAATGCAATTGCACAAAATGCAGTCATTGTGAATGGTAAAGCGATTCCGAAGGCTCAATTAGATAAGCTGGTGCAACGCTCAGGCCAGCCCGATAACCCACAGGTACGCGATCAAGCTCGTGAGATGTTGGTCACACGTGAACTAGTTTTGCAAGAAGCCGACATGCGTGGTGTCATTCAGAATGAAATGGTACGTGAGCAATTAGAGCAAGCGCGTATGGGAGTTTTAGTCGGCGCCGTATTCGAGGATTATGTTGAAAAAGAAGGTGTTGCTGAAGCTGATCTGAAAGCTGCTTATGAATCAGCAAAGGCGCAATACACTGGTAAGGAATATCACGTAGAACATATCTTGGTAGAAAAAGAGACGGACGCTAAGGCAATTACTGCTCAGCTTAAAACGGGGGCTAATTTTGAAAATATCGCCAAGGCAAAGTCACTCGATCCAGGGTCAGCCAAAAACGGCGGAGATCTTGGATGGGTCAGTGATAAAGCATTGGTACCAGAGTTTTCTAAAGCCATGGTTCAGCTCAAAAACGGCCAAACTACGGATAAACCGGTGAAATCACAGTTTGGTTGGCACATCATCAAAGTAGTTGATTCTCGTGAAATTCAGGCCCCAAGCTTTGAGGAAATGAAGGCTCAATTGAAGCAGATGATCATCTCTGATAAGAATTGGCAAAAGGCTAAGTTCTCAGAAATGATGCAGAAACTGCGCGCTAAGGCAAAGATTCAGTAAAAGTTAAATCGTTTTATATGGCGGGGTAACGCCGTGGTTTGAGTTTTTGGATCGCCATTCCCGCCATTCCGCATGCAAATGCGGACATTACGAACACATCTCTTGGTTGGAATGCTTCCCATATCCAGCCAGCACACAATCCTCCGATTGTTCCACCTAGGCCATATGAAATAGTGGCCATCAAAGCCTGGCCCCTAGCCTGTACCGGTCCAGTAAACCAGCGCTGCAGTAGTTTATTGGCTGCGCTATGGTGCGCGGCGAAAGTGCCAGCATGCATTAATTGCGCCACAATCAAAACAGAAGTAATTGGGAGAAAGGCTATTAACGCAAATCTGATCACGCCAATTCCAAAAGCGGCCTGCAAGATTACTTCGGCATCCAATCTACTTAATACCTTGCTTTGAAAATAGAAGAAGACTACTTCAGCAAAAACACCTAGAGCCCAAAAGAGGCCAATTTGAAATTTATTGTAGCCAAGATCAGAAAGGTAAAGGGAGTAGAAAACATATAAGGCGGCATGCGCAAAAATCATAAAAAAACCCGAGACTAAAAACCACCGAACGTCTGGGTTAAAGAGGACCACCAACAACTCCCCTTTTACCATTTTGCGACGCTCCATTTTGGGCTCGCGCAGACAAAAAGTGATTAAGGCTAGAGCAAATAAGACACCGGTGCCAATATATGGATAGAGCTCAATGCTCTTACGCTGAAATAGCTCACCTGCAGCAAGGACCATGGCAATAAAGCCAACGGAACCCCACAGACGCAAACGACCGTAACGCTTATCAAAGGAATTGTCTTTGTATAGGGCATGAATAGTAGCTGACTCTCCGAGTGGCATCAAGCTACTCAGAATGGTGTGCAACACAAACATCCAAATAAAAAATCCGATGTAACTATGCAAGAAATAGATGGCTAAGAAAATAACTGCCGCGAGACAGGCGCAGAATCGAATAATGCTAATGCGATTAGAAAGGTAGTCGGATAACCAACCCCAAGAAAATGGGCCAACAATGCGGGTGATCTGCAGCATCGACATCAACGCGGCAATTTCTATAACACTAAAGCCACGCTCTAAAAAGAACAGGCTTGCATATGGAGAAACTAATCCCACATAAGCAAAATATAAAAAGAAAAAGGACCCGAAGGCCCAGCGAAGCGAAGGCGTCATCTAGTAGGCCAATTAGTCGCGGAATGCGCCTGGTTGTGAGGCTGGAATAGATGCGGCCCCCAAAACATCGGCGCACTGAGCGCGATGGCGAAGAGCATGGTCCATTAAAACAAGCGCCAGCATTGCTTCAGCAATGGGTGTTGCACGAATTCCAACGCAAGGATCATGTCGACCTTTAGTTTGGACCGTAATCGGCTTTCCATCTAAATCGATGGACTGCTTTGGACTCATGATGCTTGAAGTTGGTTTGATTGCAATGGAAATACGCAAATCCTGCCCGCTACTAATGCCGCCTAAAGTGCCGCCTGAATTATTGGTCGCAAAGCCATCAGGATGAAGTTCATCCCCATGCTCGCTACCGCGTTGAGCGACCGATTTAAAGCCAGCGCCAATCTCAACACCCTTAACTGCATTAATACCCATCATGGCATGTGCAATATCGGCATCCAATTTATCAAACAAAGGCTCTCCCAAGCCTGCTGGAACATTGCGAGCTCGAACTTCGATACGTGCGCCGCATGAATCCCCTGCCTTGCGCAGCTCATCCATATAGCCCTCAAGCTGTGGAATGATTTCAGAATTTGCTGCAAAAAACGGATTTTGATCAATCTGGGTGGAATCTTTAAATGGAATCTCAAGCTCGCCCAATTGACTCATATAGCCATAAAACTCAGTGCCATATTTCTCATGTAGCCATTTTTTTGCAATCGCTGCCGCAGCAACAACAGGCGCCGTTAAGCGAGCAGATGAACGACCGCCACCACGTGGATCACGAATTCCATATTTATTTTGATAAGCATAATCTGCATGGCCTGGTCTGAAGGTCTGCAAGATATCGCCATAGTCTTGACTACGTTGGTCTGTGTTGCGAATTAATAGCGCAATTGGCGTACCGGTTGTCTTGCCTTCAAAGACACCAGAAAGGATCTCAACCTTGTCTTCCTCTTTACGCTGGGTAACGTGACGCGATGTACCTGGTTTGCGACGGTCCAAGTCCAGCTGGATATCTGCTTCGGAGAGATGCATTCCCGGCGGGCAACCATCAACAACAGCCCCGATTGCGGGACCATGGGATTCACCAAAAGTGGTAACAGTAAAAAGAAGGCCTAAGGTATTTCCTGACATACCGACATTATGTCATTTGTCAGAAAATGATGACTAGAAGCGCTTAGGAAGCTGCTTTTTCAGTATCTTCTGGCCAATCTCGTATGTAGGCCTTCAGCATCGTATTTTCGAAGTCTTGGGCTTCCACAACCGATTTTGCTACGTCGTAGAAAGAAATAACGCCCATCAACATCTTTTGATCAACTACAGGCAAATAGCGGGCATGGTCTACCAACATCATGCGACGGACTTCATCTATCTCGGTTTCCATATTGCAGGTCAAAGGCATTTGATTCATCACGGAGCTGACTTGAAGCCCTTCAAGCTTGCCGTGATGTTTAGCTAAGGCGGCAATCACTTCGCGGAATGTCAGAATGCCAACTAGCTTGTCATATTCCATGACGACTAAAGAACCAATATCGTGCTCGCTCATGACTAACACTGCTGTTTGCAGTGCTGTATCAGGGGCAACTGTAAAAAGGGTGCTTCCCTTGACGCGTAATATGTCACGTACTTTCATTTGGTCTCCGAAAACAATGTATTTATAGGCCCAATATAGACTCAAGGTCTCTTTGAATCAAGAGCTTAGGCGCACCTTTTTAGTAACGAATAACCCTAATGACACCACTTCGAATATCCGGCAAATTGGCCACCAAGACCGCGCCGATTAAAGTAATCCACCAGGTCATGTAAATCCACGTTAAACCCAGGGGAAAGATCGCAAAAGCCCCATATACCGTCTTATAGAAGGCCGTATTTCCCAAGAAAATTGCAAAGCCAAACTTCATCAGCTCAAAGGCAAGTGCAGCTACGAGGGCTCCCGCAAAGGCGTCTCGCCACAAAATCTTGGCATAGGGAAGAATTTTATAAACCACCGCATAGACCAGAATAGCCAAAAAGATCGGGGCAATCGCGGCTACCACTTGAAAGCCAAACGATACCGCGCTAATCCAGCCTTCTGAGGCGCTAAATAAAACACCGCTCAAGTAAATGCCAACGCCAAGCAGTATTGGACCCAAGATAGTTGCCGCACTGTAGATCACAATTTTTTTAATTAAAGAGCGTCTTGCTGTGACCTTAAATATTTGATTAAAGGCGCCCTCTATGACCGCCAAGGTCATGATTGTCGTAATGATCAGTCCCGCTAAACCGACATAGGTCAGGCCCCTTGCCTGGGATGAGAATTGGTCTAGGTAAATAAAAACCTGTTGGTTAACGCCGCCCGGCATGTAAGTATCCAAAAGCCAGGATCTAAAGGTATTTTTTACCTGAATGACGCTTGGGAGCTGACCAATGAGCATAGTGGCGATCGTCACCATCGGCACCATGGATAAAGTCGTCGTAAATGCTAGGCTGGCCGCAATTTGCTTCAAATTTTGACCGCGATTACGCTCCCAGATCTCTTTAGCCAGAGAGAGCCATAATTGGGGGTTACGAATAAGGCGCATCGCCGTATCATAAGAGATCAATATGAGCCAACACGATATTTTAGTTTTGTACTACTCCCGCTATGGTGCTACCAAGGATCTGGCGCGCCTGATCGCCGAGGGTATTGAAAGCGTTCCAGGAGCAAATGCCCGCCTGAGAACGGTACCCGCTATATCTACCGTTTGTGAGGCTACAGAAGCAGCAATCCCCCCAGAAGGAGCCCCTTACGTTGAATATTCAGACTTACAGGAGTGTATTGGCCTTGCCTTAGGCTCCCCAACACGCTTCGGCAATATGGCAGCGCCGATGAAATACTTTTGGGACGGCAGCTCTTCCGAGTGGTTGAATGGCGCTTTAATTGGTAAGCCGGCCTGTGTTTTTACGAGCACCGGTAGCATGCATGGGGGTCAAGAAAGCACCCTCTTAACCATGATGATTCCATTACTACATCACGGCATGATGCTGATGGGCATTCCTTACAGCGAACCTGACCTCATGTCTTCAAATACGGGCGGCAGTCCTTATGGTGTTACTCATCTCGCTCATGCAGATGGACGTGCGCCTATCAGCCCTGAAGAGCAACGCTTAGCTAAGGCACAAGGCAAACGTCTTGCGGAAACTGCATTAATGCTTTATCAAAATAAAAGGTAATGCGTTGGGCATTCATCATGAATAAAAAGATACTCGAGAAAAACCCATACCAACTGATAGCAACAGCTGCATTTATTGATTTATTTATCTTGTGCGTTTGCTGGGAGTGGTTCATGTCGCCCCTGAGACCCGGTGGATCATGGTTAATCCTGAAAGGGATACCTTTGCTATTTGCCATTCCTGGAATATGGAAGGGCAAGGTGTACACGATGCAGTGGGCCTCTATGTTGATATTGCTTTACACAACCGAAGGCTTAGTTCGAATTCTTGAAACAGGGACCAACTTTTGGCTTGCGCTTCTAGAAACCATTCTCTCGACTATTGGCTTTGTTTGTTTACTCATGTATCTCAAGCCCATCAAAAAAGAAGCCAAGGCTTTGAAGAAAGCTGCAGCAGAGTAAAGATGCAAAACTTTATTAATCAGATATCTACTGCTCTTGAGCAAAAATATATTCTGACTCGAGAAGAAGATAAAGCACCCTACTTAACTGATTGGCGTAAACGCTTTACAGGAAAAGCGCTAGCAGTTCTTTTGCCTGGTAATACTGTTGAAGTAGCAAAGATTGTCAAGCTCTGCGCCGCAAGTCAGATAGCTATAGTCCCTCAAGGCGGGCATACCGGCTTTTGTGGCGGCGCTACACCTGACAACAGTGGTAAGCAAGTGATCCTCAATCTCAAGCGCATGAATCAGATTCGTGAGATCGATATTGCTAACCAGACGATTACTCTTGAAGCAGGATGCATTTTGCAAGCCATCCAAGAAAAAGCAGCCGAACAAGGGTTTTTATTTCCCCTAAGTCTTGGTGCTGAAGGTAGCTGCATGATTGGCGGCAACTTAGCAACAAATGCCGGTGGAACGAATGTATTGCGTTACGGCAATTCACGAGACCTTTGCTTGGGTCTCGAAGTTGTTACGGCTAAAGGTGATATTTGGAATGGGCTAAAAGGGTTACGTAAAGACAATACTGGTTATGATTTGCGTGATTTATTTGTCGGCTCTGAAGGCACTCTAGGCATTATCACCGCTGCAGTTATGAAGCTCTATCCATTGCCTATCTCTCAATGGACAACCTTAGTAGCATGTGAAACCATTGCCTCTTCAATTGCGCTTTTAAATCTCTTTCAAAAAAGGGCAACCTCATTACTTACCGGTTTTGAAATGATGACGCGGGAGTCGTTAGAATTAAACGAAAAGCACTTCCCGCACATGGCTAATCCCCTGCAAGGTAAACCCCCATTTACCGTGCTGATTGAATTATCGGATCATGAAAGTGAAGATCATGTAAAGCAACTTCTAGAAACTATTTTGCAGGAAGCATTTGAATCCGAACTGATTGCCGATGCAGTGATCGCCAGCAACTTAGGACAAGCCAATGCCTTTTGGCATATGCGAGAACACATCACACTCGCGCAAGCTGCAGAAGGTGCAAACCTAAAACATGACATCACTATCCCCCTGTCCTCGCTTGACCAGTTTATTGGGGATACCGATGCCTTGATGAGGGAAAAGTTCCCCGGTATCAGAATTATTAATTTTGGTCATTTAGGCGATGGCAATCTGCACTACAACATCGCCCCGCCCTTGGATGCAGACCCTAAAGCCTTTAACGAAATCAATGAAAAGCCAATTCACGAGCTTGTTTACGCCCAGGTTGAGCGCTGCAATGGTTCTATTTCTGCAGAACACGGTGTTGGACAGCTTAAATTGGAAGGCTTGAGGGCCCACAAGGGGGAAGTAGCCCACGAGCTCATGAAGACCCTTAAAAGAGCTTTAGACCCCCAAAATATCCTCAATCCCCATAAAGTGGTGTCCATTTAAGGAATACAGCTGCTTTTTTGATAAATATTTTGTAATTCTTGTCATCTCGACTCCTTTTCCATGCGTTGTATGGAAATGGAGGTGGCAAATATGTCAACAAGACTCAAACGTTGGGCCCGTGCAATTCAAGAGATCGACCTGTCCAAAAGGACGCCGGAAGTAGCTATAGGCTATTTGGATAGCAAATATCGCGATATTGCTTGGCGTTACATCCGCATTCTTGGCTTCGAACGCACTATCAGCTTCATGGCTAGCAATAATTTTCACCCAGAGTGATTGAAAAAACCCTAAGTATATGATTTATTTAGGGTTTTTTGTTCAATAACCAAGCACTTTGGGTTTTATCCAAAGAATTCCTGAGCTTCCGCAAGCAACTGATCGGGAATCTCCTCGGGAATGTAGTGCCCACTGGGCACCGCCCTTCCAGCTACTTCAACGGCCACTTCTTTCCAGTCATCTATAGGCTTGAAACATTTATTTACCAAACCATGTTCGCCCCAGAGGACCTTGAGGGGCATCTTCAGCTTCCTGCCCGCAGCGCGATCTCCACGGTCATGGACAAGATCAATAGTGGCGGCAGCACGGTAATCTTCACACATCGCATGCATACTTTCCGAGTGGCTGGCTCCAGCTAGATATTCTGCCCATCGATCAGGGGTAAAAATTCCTGTTCCGGCATGGCGACCCATATGATTTTTTAACCAATATTCAGGATTAGCACCAATTAAGGTTTCTGGAACTGGCTCTGGTTGAATAAGAAAGAACCAATGCCAATATCCTTTGGCAAACTCCATCGAGGTGTTGTCATACATTTTTAATGTTGGAGAAATATCCAGCACCATTAATCGCAAGACACTATCTGGAAAGTCCATTGCCAATCGATGAGACACTCGTCCGCCTCTGTCATGTCCAATCAAAAAGAAATGCTCGAAACCCAAGCTTGCCATCAATGCCTGTTGATCAGACGCCATAGAGCGTTTTGAGTATGTTGAGTGATCCGGTGTGCCCTGAGGTTTTGATGAAGCACCATACCCCCTTAAATCGGCTGCAACTACTGTAAAACGCTTTGCTAATTCCGGTGCTGTCTGACTCCAAATGGCCTTTGTTTGCGGAAATCCGTGCAGCAATAGCAATGGAGGTCCATTACCGCCAATGAGATAAGAAATCTCAATGGGACCGTCTTGAGTGTTCGCAGTAAAAGTTTTGGCCTCAAAGCCAGGAAAGGATACGGACATTATTTACCCATTAAAAAAGAGCCTCATCAGGGGCTCATGTAATTTCAATATCACCTGTTAGCCATAGCCTGAATCTCAGCAACAGTCACATAACCTTTATTGGTAGTGTCAATGTAGCTAAAGTGGTTGTAGATACGAGGCATGCAACCATCAGCCTCTGCTAGCGATAACTTGCCATCATGGTTGGTGTCGCATTTAGCAAATCGCTCAGCGATTTCTTTATCGCGAGATGCATCATCAGCTTGAGCCAAAAATGGAAATGCAACCAATGATGACATGGCAATGATAATAATTTTTTGAATGAGTAATTTCATGATGAAGGCTTATTGACAAGTGGGCACTGAATTGGATGAAGTTTCTAAGCAGATCAAACTAATTTTTTCATTATTGCAACAAATTTTGCTTAAATGAATATTCATCAGCACATTCTAAGATAACGCTGGCAAAAAATATCCGCAAAAGAATACGACCTTAGAAGCTATAGTGCGAACAGAGAATATTTGGCCTGCCCAGCACGATTCGAACGTGCGACCTACGCCTTAGAAGGGCGTTGCTCTATCCAGCTGAGCTATGGGCAGTTATATGCTGGGTATATCTAGAACAATAAGGGAAAGTGGTCGGAGTACAAGGATTCGAA
>CAITHY010000137.1 GCA_903892315.1 uncultured beta proteobacterium
AACCTTGTTGGTCCCAATAATCTTGAAGTTTGAGAATGATTTGCTGAAAAGTAAGCATGATTAACCTGGCTAAGCCTTTGATTTTACATGGCTAGAGCACTCTAGAGTTAAAAATGCTTAAAAACGCCTGTGACGAATCAGGCCCCAAAGCAAGAGCAGGCAAGAAATGCCCAAAATCGGTAAATTGCCCCAAATGACATAAGGTGTTTTTCCAGAATAGGCCTGGACTTGGGTGCTGAGGGTTGCTTGAGTAAATCCTGGGAGCGCATCCACAACTTTGCCATCTGGATCAAGGACGGCTGTGATGCCGGTATTGGTGGCACGCAAGGCAGGAAGCCCAGTTTCTTTTGATCGCAGTTGTGAGAGGCGTAACTGCTGGGTGGGTGCTTGGGAATCCCCAAACCAAGCAAGATTTGTCAGATTGATAAGTAAATTCGTTGGTTGAGCACTGTTGCGAAGTCGGCTGGCAAGCTCCCCTCCAAATACATCCTCATAACAAATTGTGACCGCAGCATAAACAGGATCTTCATGGTTGCGTAATATTGTGTAGTTGGGCTGAAGTATTCCACCTCTTACAAAATCACTTAAGGGGACGCCAAAGGCATTTACAAACCAATGAAATCCTGGGGGTATAAATTCCCCAAAAGGAACTAAGTGATTTTTATCATAAAGATAGGAAGCAGACAAAGGGGACAGCCCTAAAGCGCGATTCGAGAATTCTCTATTATCCTGGGGGACAGCCTTTCTCCCAATCACACCAAATAACAAGTTGGTCTGATTGGAGTTTGAGAAGCTTTGTAATTCATCCAGCAGAGCACGCGGTAAATTATTCTGTGGCCAAGGAAAGGCGGTTTCAGGGGCAATTATTAATTCAGCATCCGATCGTGTCATTGCATGTCGATAGAACTCAATTTGCTGGAGAACGCCTTCGGGCCTAAAGATAAGGCTTTGAGAAAAATTACCCTGAAGTAATTCAATCTTTAGCGGTGTTCCTGTGGGCTTTGTGAAACTCCAAAGGCTTGCAAGAATTGTGATTATGGTAATTAGCGCTAGTGATAAAGCACTCGATAAAAAATGCCTCTTCAGTTGTAGCAACTGCCAAGAGGTGTAAACAGTTAAAAAAGTGCATCCTAATCCGCCGAGGTAGGGCGCAATTGAGAAGAAAGGCCCAGACACTTGGGTTTCGGCAAAACCCATCCAGGGAAATCCTGTAAATATTTCTCCTCTGAGATATTCACTTATTACCCAGCTCGCCGCCAAAAAGAGGCCCGTTAAGCTAGAAAACTTCAGAAGTCGAAGCGAGAAAGTGGCTACAGAAAAGTAGATTGCTACATATGAGGATAGTAAAAATACCCCCATACAGGCAAGCGGAGAACTCATGCCGCCAACATCATGCATGCTGATATAGAGCCACCATAAACCCACTACAAAATAACCGACTCCAAATACTAGACCTAATATGAAATGGCTCAAAAAGGATTCAGATCTGGTGTTAACAAAACTCAACCAGACTAGACTGAGCAGTGGAATTTGAATCCAGCCGCCATAAGGGAGCTCAGCAGCAATGGCGATTAAGGCGCCCAACACAAAAAGAGTTGCGGCTTTAGTGCCTTGCTCTTTAGTTGGAAGATGCTGATCAAACAATGTGAATCTCAGTCAGATTTTTTATTAGTTTGTCGCGCAAGCAGAATGTGAATTTGCCTTGGGTCAGCGCGTTGCACTTCAAATTCAATGCCGTCTATTTCAATCAGCTCACCCATCTTAGGGACGCGGCCTAAATGTTGAATCACCAAGCCCGCCACAGTCTCAATATCTTCTTCTTCAAAATGGGTGCCAAGTCTTTCATTGAATTGCTCAAGCTCTGTAATGCCTTTTACGCGGATGTCGCCATTATCTAAAGCGATGAGGTTGTCGGCTTCTTCGTCGATATCATGTTCATCCTCAATATCGCCAACGATCTGCTCGAGAACATCTTCAATGGTGATAATCCCGGCAACGCCGCTATATTCGTCAACTACGATCGCTAAATGATTGCGATTGTCTTTGAAGTCGCGCAACAAGACGCTGAGGCGTTTAGATTCTGGAATAAATACTGCTGGGCGCAACCAATCACGCACCTGAAACTCTTTTTCCGTAGCATGACGTAATAAATCTTTTGCCAACAAAATACCTATGACGTTATCTCGACTGCCTTCGATTACAGGAAAACGTGAGTGAGCTGCTTCAATAACGCTCTTGATAATTTCTGAAAGAGGTTGGCTAATATCGATCCAGTCAATTTGGGCGCGGGGCACAAGAATATCGCGGGCACACAACTGCCCCACTTGAAAAACACCCTCAATCATGGAGAGGGCATCTGCATCAATTAATCCCTCAGCTTGAGCTTCTCGAAGGGTCTCAATCAGTTCTTGACGGCGTTCACTGGGTTCCGTTGGCTGCGGAGTTAAAAAATCAGCCAAGCGATCTAAAAGGGATTTATTGGGGTCAGGCATATAGCAAGAATAGCGTAGAAATATGGCAAATCAAGAATAGGGGTTG
>CAITHY010000138.1 GCA_903892315.1 uncultured beta proteobacterium
ACGCTTGCGCGCTTGTGCTGTATTGGCCATCTTTAAACCTTGCCTCTATAAATTGCAAAATGCGATTAGTTAAAAATCTTGCGGACTTGCCAGATTCATAAGCAAGCTCGCCAAAACCCAAGATTTTACCTTAAAGGGGCAAAAAAGCCCAGTCGACCGATAAATAGGTGAAAATCGCCTCATGAATCTGCTTTCTGCCGCCGCCAAAGTCAGCTCCCTTACCATGCTGTCCCGTATTACGGGCCTGCTCCGGGAGACCCTGATTGCCCGTAGTTTCGGGGCTTCCGAGTGGACGGATGCCTTTAATGTTGCTTTTAGGCTACCCAATTTGCTACGTCGCCTATTTGCGGAAGGGGCCTTTTCTCAAGCTTTTGTGCCTATTTTGGGTGAAATTGCCACAAACGAAGATCAAACTCAGGCCAAAATCCTCATCAATGCAGTCGCCACGCTCTTATTTTGGGCTTTGCTGCTCACGGTATTGCTGGGAGTCATTGGCGCCCCAGTGCTCATCCTGGTCATTGCCACAGGGTTTAAAGGCGGCCCAGCCTATGAGGCCAGCGTTGTTATGACCCGAATCATGTTCCCTTATATCGGGCTGATTTCTATGGTCTCCCTCTCAGCAGGAATCCTAAACACGTATCACCGCTTTGCCATTCCGGCGTTTACGCCCGTCTTGCTCAACCTTGCCTTAATTGGCAGTGCCGTCTTTTTAGCGCCCCACTTAGAGCAACCGATTTATGCCTTAGGTGTGGGTGTTTTACTTGGTGGAATACTTCAGCTTGCACTTCAAGTTCCAGCACTTGCTCGCCTTGGCCTATTGCCGCGCATTGGTTTATTGCCTGCTGCCGTCAAATCAGCCGTCACCAATCCGGAAGCTAGGCGCGTGATGAAATTAATGGGGCCAGCAGTATTTGCAGTTTCTGTTGCGCAAATTTCCCTCATCATCAATACCAACATTGCCTCACGTCTGCAGGCAGGAAGTGTGTCGTGGCTATCTTACGCAGATCGCTTGATGGAATTTCCGACTGCATTACTGGGCGTTGCTTTGGGAACCGTTCTTTTGCCAAGCCTCAGTAAAGCCAACGCCAAAAACGATTTAGTGCATGCCGGTGAATTACTCATCTGGGGATTACAGCTCACCTTCTTGCTAGCTGCACCTTGCGCAATTGCACTCTTTATCTTTGGCGAGCCTTTGGCAGCAGTCCTCTATCACTACGGAAAATTCACCGCACTTGATGTCTTGATGACGCAACGTGCATTGGCAGCTTATGGGGTTGGTCTAATTGGCTTGATTCTCGTAAAAATTTTGGCGCCTGGCTT
This sequence comes from uncultured beta proteobacterium, assembly GCA_903892315.1. The sequence continues at coordinate 1,321 of CAITHY010000138.1, forward strand.
TTACTCTCGCCAAGATATTCGCACCCCCGTCAAGATTGGATTACTCGTTTTAGTAGCCACTCAGTTAGCGAACCTAGTCTTCGTACCTTGGCTCGGTCATGCCGGACTTGCCCTTTCAGTGGGCACTGGTGCCTGCCTGAATGCCACCCTACTCTGGGTTGGTCTGCATCAACGTGGCGCCCTACCTAATTCAGGCTGGATCAAGTACCTAGGTCAGCTATTGTTTGCGCTCATCCCGTTCTCAGCAGTGCTTTTTTATGCTGCTAATGCGCACAATTGGATTGCTCTCCAAACTGAACCATGGCTGCGTATTGGCTTGGTAGGAATCTGGCTAGGTCTTGCTGCCATTGTTTACTTCGCATCCCTGGGTTTAGTAGGAATTCGCTGGCAAAAATTCTTGCGTCATGCAAAATAGCCAGTATGCCAACACAACAACTCGACTATTTCACCTCCCTAGTTGCTGAAGACGAACATCTTCCTTTAACAGAGGCAGCGATTGCCGTCGCACAGCACGCTTATCCTGATCTGGATGTTCAAGGGGTACTCGATCAAATTGATGAGATGGGTAACAAACTCAAAACCCGCATCACACCCGATACTTCACCTGTTCAGCGCCTACAAATTCTGAAGCATTTCTTTTATACCGAGTTGGGCTTTGGTCCGAACCCAAATGATTTTTATGCTCCGGAAAATTCATACTTGCATTACATACTCGAAAATCGCAGAGGAATTCCAATCTCACTAGCTATTTTGATGATGGAATTGGGAAATCAAATTGGTTTGAAAATTCGCGGTGTTTCCTTTCCAAATCACTTCATGATGCGCATCTCTTTGCAACAAGGTGAAGTAATCATGGATCCCTTGACCGGCGAATCGCTATCAAAGGTTCAGTTACAAGAAATGCTTGACCCATACTTGGACGCTAAAGGCTATAGAGGTGAGTTGAGCCTGCCGCTTAACATCTTCCTGCGCGCCTCTAGCTCAAGAGAGATTTTGTCCCGCTTTCTGAGAAACCTCAAAATGATTTACTCAGAACATGAACGCTGGGAGCGTTTACTCGGCATTCAAGAACGCTTGGTGATCCTGTTGCCAGATTCTATTGAAGAGATTCGAGACCGAGGTTTGATTTTTGCCCAACTAGAGTATTTGCGTCCCGCATTGGCGGATATGCATCGCTATCTCAGCGAAGTTCCTGAAGCTGAAGATGCCGGCGATATCCGCGAGCATATCGCCACTCTCGAAAGTCAGACCAAACTGCATTAAAGCTGAATTGGCTCTAGTGCAGTCGCTTTGATTTTTAAACTTCTTTTAGTTTTGCTTACGCTGGAAAATTTTGTAGATAGCTGCAAATAAAACTGGCACCGCAGCTGCGCCAACACCAACCAAGACGATCACATTCAGGTTCTGACGAATGAGGGGGATATTGCCAAAGAAATATCCAGCTATGACCAAGCCAAAGACCCACAGGGCCGCGCCAGTGATATTGAATAACTGAAAGCGTGAGAAGTTCATCTCAGATACGCCGGCAATAAAAGGCGCAAAGGTACGGATGATGGGTAAGAAGCGTGCAAGGATGATTGTTTTGCCACCATGCTTTTCATAAAAAGCATGGGTCTTCAATAAGGCGCCCTGATCAATCCAACGCGATTGACTGCTGAAGACTCGTTTGCCAATCCAGCGACCAACAAAGTAGTTCACGGTGTTGCCTGCGACTGCGGCAATGAGTAAACCAATACACAAAGTCCAGATATTGAAATGCTCTGTAGCGCAATAGGCACCCGCAATAAATAACAGTGAATCCCCTGGCAAGAAAGGCGCAACCACTAAGCCTGTTTCCGCAAAAACAATAGCGAATAGCAAACCATAGGCCCAAGGACCGTATTGTTGAATCACCACATCTAAATGTTTATCAATGTGCAGCAATAAATCACTGATTTGCAAAAGGGTATCCATCAACTCGCTCTCTAATTTATGGGTTGTTGCGGATCTTAACAGGCTCTTATAATCAGGTATGCAAACTGAACCCTACATTCAGCCTAAGCATGCTCCAGATGAAGTCCCAACCCTTTGTATTGTGGGGCCGACTGGCGCAGGCAAAACCCATCTCGCCATGTCTTTGGCTGAGCACGCAAAATCCATCGGTCTAATGATTGAACTCATCAGTATGGATTCCGCTTTAGTCTATCGCGGTTTAGACATCGGTAGCGCCAAGCCAACTCAGTCAGAACAAGCTGCCGTTATTCATCATCTAATTGACATTATTGACCCCACCGAAGCGTATTCAGCGGCACGTTTTGCCAATGATGCGAAACGTCTTTGCACCGAGATTCGTGCGCGAGGCAATATTCCAGTAGTCGTCGGTGGAACGATGTTGTATTGGCGTGCGTGGGCACATGGCCTCTCCTCTCTGCCTCCAGCAAATCCAGAAATTCGTGCTCGCTTGGATGAAGAAGGCAAAGCGATAGGCTGGCCAGCAATGCACGAAAAACTGACCCAGCTTGATCCTAAAACTGCAGCACGCTTAAAGCCAAATGATTCTCAACGAGTACAACGCGCTTTAGAGGTTTATGAAATTACCGGTAAACCAATGTCCGAACTGCTGGCTGATTCACCCAGTGAGGATGGCAGAGAGGGCTCAGCGATTCCACCATGGATTAATTTAGTGTCACTAGAGCCAAGCGATCGCAAGCGCTTGCATCTCAACCTAGAAAAGCGTTTTGATGAAATGCTTGCCGCGGGATTTATGGATGAAGTCAAAGCCCTGCGAACCAATAATGGCTTACATGCAGATCTTCCTGCCATCCGTTCGGTAGGCTATCGCCAGGCCTGGGAATTTCTGAATGGTGAAATTGATGCCGAAGAAATGCGCTACAAAGCATTAGCGGCCACGCGTCAGCTTGGCAAGCGTCAGCTCACATGGTTGCGCGCAATAGAAGGAAGAAAGATATTTGACCCCTTCAACCCCGAAGAGTTGAAGGCTGCTTTAGATTACTGCAAAAGCAATCTAATCGAAACATCAAGATAACTCGCTTAGATAACGATGGTTTGTGGTGCATCTTTTGGACGCTCAACCACTTCGCCAACTGTCCAAGCCTTGAGACCTTGCGCAGTTAATGATTTGATTGCTACGTCTACTTGATCAGGCGCAACAATCACCACCATACCAATGCCGCAGTTAAATACGCGCACCATTTCTGCATCAGCAACGCCACCCTTCATTTGCAACCAGCGGAACAGTTCTGGCATTTGCCAGCTATCGCGATGCAAAACTGCTTGAGTATTTTCTGGCAGAACACGTGGCACGTTATCAACCAAACCACCACCAGTGATATGTGCCATACCCTTTACATGGATTTCAGAAATCAATTTGAGAAGTGGTTTCACGTAAATTTCTGTTGGCGCCATGACAACATCACCCAATGAACGACCACCTAAATCATCAGCAGGCTTTGCACCAGCACGCTCAATAATCTTACGCACCAAGGAGTAACCGTTTGAATGCGCGCCACTTGAGCCGATTGCCAACACCGCATCACCCGGAACAATCGTTGCGCCAGTAATGATTTTGGATTTTTCAACGGCGCCCACGGCAAATCCTGCTAAGTCATATTCACCTGGAGGATACATACCGGGCATTTCCGCAGTTTCTCCACCAATTAAGGCGCAACCAGATAATTCACAACCCTTAGCAATGCCACCAACAACGGTAGCTGCTGTATCTACAGTCAACTTGCCGCACGCAAAGTAGTCCAAGAAGAAAAGGGGCTCTGCGCCCTGTACCAGGATGTCATTGACACTCATGGCTACCAAGTCCTGACCAATGGTTTCATGACGATTCCACTCAAAGGCCAATCGCAGTTTAGTTCCCACGCCGTCAGTACCAGACACCAATACTGGCTCTTTAAAGCGCTTAGGCACCTCAAAAAGGGCTCCAAAGCCGCCAATTCCCGCCAAAACACCCTCGCGCATGGTTTTCTTGGCAAGCGGCTTAATACGGTCAACCAAGTCGTCCCCAGCATCGATATCGACGCCAGCATCACGGTAGGAAAGGCCTTTTGAGGAAGAATTAGTAGATGAGGTCATGTCAGCGCTGGAATATTAGTAAAAAATGCTACTAGGTCAGTAGAATCATTGAATTCTAGAGGATTACTCGTCATGGCTGAAATTTTTACCCCTTTTCTGGCTGCATTCATCCTTGCCTACATCCTGAGGCCTGC
>CAITHY010000139.1 GCA_903892315.1 uncultured beta proteobacterium
TTATTCAATCCGGTGAGCGCGCCATAGTGACGTTCATTTAAACGCCAGCTATGAACAACCGGAATCCACATGAGGTCCATGGCATCTTGAACGTGCCAAAGGGTCTTAATAGCCCTTCGTAGAACGGAGGTATAGGCCACATCAAATTCATAGCCTGCTTTTCGAAGGCTTTCACCAGCTGCGAGCGCTTGTTCTGCACCTTTAGGGGTTAAGTCGACATCCGCCCAGCCAGTAAAGCGGTTTTCGAGGTTCCAGGCGGATTCGCCATGACGAATAAGGACAAGTTGTTTCATAGAGCCATTCTATAATCCGGTGATGAACTTTCTCACGCAAATTGATAATTTAGCGCTTATCGCCCTTTTGGTTGTTTCAGGCGTAGCGCTCTTCCTCCCCACATTATCTACGCTTATTAGCGGGAAGGGGCTGTCTCCTACCGAGGCAACTATCTGGATTAACCGCCGTAAAGCCCATGTATTGGACCTTCGCGCAGAAGATGCCTACAAGGCAGGCCATTTGCCAGGATCAAAGTTGGCTAGCGCAGCTGGGGTGGTCGCGGCAATTGAGGCTCTAAAGTTGGATCGTAAGCGCCCACTAGTGTTGGTATGCGATACCGGATCCCATTCACGCAAGGCCTTGGCTGAAGTCAAAAAACTGGGCTTTGAAGAAGTTGGTGTTTTAGAGGGCGGAGTTCAGGCTTGGAAAGTCGCCGCTCTTCCATTAGTGAAGTAGGAGAAGTTAAATGCCTCAAGTAACAATGTATAGCACTCAAGTTTGTCCATACTGCGTAATGGCAGAGAAGTTGCTCCAGAAAAAAGGCGTCAATCATTTAGAAAAGATTTTGATTGATCGTGATCCAGCCCAGCGCGAAATCATGATGACAAGAACCGGTCGTCGCACCGTTCCGCAAATTTATATTGGTGAAACCCACGTTGGTGGCTACGATGATTTGGTTGCCTTGGACCGAGCTGGCAAGCTGGATCCTCTACTAGTTTGATAGATTAAAAACATAAAAGAAAGTTTGCAATGACTGAACAATCTTCTGCACCTAGCGCAGCAAATACTGAGTCCAAAGACCCTTCATTTCGCATTCAGCGTATCTACTTAAAGGACTTGTCCTTAGAGCAGCCCAATTCCCCCGAGATTTTTTTGGTAATAGCTGAGCCACAAGTCCAGATTGAGGTTGACGTTGCAGTTAAGCGTATTAGCGACGAACTCTTTGAGGTTGCCTTAAGCTCAACCATGACTGCGCGTGTAGAAGGAAAAGTACTTTTCTTGGTTGAGGCCAATCAAGCTGGTATTTTTGAATTTAACAATATTCCTGCTGAACAAGTTGATCCAATGTTAGGTATTACATGCCCAACTATTCTGTATCCATACTTGCGCTCAAATATGGCTGATGTCATTAGCCGTGCTGGCTTTCAGCCCATCCATTTAAATGAAATTAATTTTCATGGAATGTATGAGCACAGATTATTGCAAGCCCATAATACGGCCGGAAATAATGCCGATGATGCCGCAGATGAAAGCAAAATTATTCTTCCAAATTAAGCGCCATCAGCAAGGTCACATATTATGAAAGTGACCCTGCTTGGTGCTGGTGCCTGGGGGACAGCAATGGCCTCTCAAGCAGCACGTCAACTGCGTGAAGAAGATGTTTGTTTGTGGTCTCGCAGTCCGGAGCAACTGCAAGTTATTGGTAGTAGCGGTGAGAATCAAGCTTATCTGCCAGGCATCTCTTTGCCTAAAGGATTGCAGTTAGAGGCTGACTTTACTGCTGCAATTAAGAAATTACAGGCAGATGATCTTCTCGTGATTGCAACCCCAATGTCTGGGCTCTCAGAAACGATTGCTAATGTACTGAAGGTTGCTGATCAACCTCTCAATATTATCTGGTTATGCAAAGGCCTTGAGCCAACAACCGCTCTATTACCTCATCAAGTAGTTGAGCGCGAGGATAAGTTACATAGTCATGGTTTAAAACATGCTTATGGCGCTTTATCAGGCCCTAGTTTTGCGCATGAGGTTGGCGCAGGAATGCCGTGTGCATTGACTATTGCTAGCGCCTCACCGCACCTTTGCGAAATTGTTCAGGCTGCGTTTCATCATGGCAATATGCGCGTTTATTCAAATGATGATTTGATTGGTGTTGAATTAGGTGGTGCAGTTAAGAACGTTTTAGCGATTGCTGCAGGTATTGGTGATGGATTAAATTTAGGTTTAAATGCTCGCGCTGCAGTGTTAACACGCGGCCTTGCTGAAATGATGCGCCTAGTTAAAGCGGCAGGTGGTAAATCTGAAACGTGTATGGGTCTGACTGGTGCCGGTGATTTGATTCTGACGGCGACCGGAGATCTTTCTCGCAATCGACGTGTTGGTCTCGAATTAGCTGCAGGAAAGTCTCTAGATCAAATCTTAGCTAGCCTCGGCCATGTAGCAGAGGGTGTCTTATGCGCCGCCGCTGTGGGTGACCTCGCTAAGCGTTTGAATGTAGAAATGCCAATCACTGCAATGATGGGTGAGGTACTTGCAGGCAAGCTAACCCCCAAAGAGGGCTTAAAGAAGCTGATGGGGCGCGATCCAAAGATCGAAGCTTAAGAGCAAGACTTTAGCTTTTACTTGCCGCCAAGCAATCCATTCTGGCGCCAAGCTTCATAGACCACAATAGCCACTGTATTTGATAAGTTCAGACTTCGACTGTTGTCTTGCATGGCTAAGCGCATTTGATTTTCCTTTGGAATCGAGCTGCGCACTTCCTCTGTGATGCCTTTCGTTTCTGAGCCAAAAATAAAATAATCATTTGGCATATATGTGCCTTCATGAAACTTACCACTACCCTTTGTAGTTAAGGCAAAAAGATGTTGTGCATCAGGCCGCTCATTTTTTAGAAACTCTGACCAATTAGCGTGGACTTGGATGCTTGCAAATTCGTGATAGTCCAATCCGGCGCGACGTAATTTAGCATCCTCCATTGGAAAGCCGAGAGGTTCAATGAGGTGTAGTTTTGCTCCCGTGTTTGCACACAAGCGAATGATGTTGCCTGTATTTGGGGGAATTTCTGGTTCAAATAAA
>CAITHY010000140.1 GCA_903892315.1 uncultured beta proteobacterium
CGGTAACCGTAACCAACAAATCTCAGACGATGGCGCAACGACTGCTTATATATCGGTCAGCGGACAGTTTTCCTCAGTCAACTTAAACTCCGCTGAGCAAATTTATATGGGTGGCCCCTATGCAGTTCGTGCCTATCCAGTAGCGCAGGGTGGCGGCTCACAAGGCGGCATTGGCACTGTTGAGCTACGCCATCAATTTCCGGAGCGGATTACTGGCAGCTTGTTTTATGACGTTGGCTTAGTTCAGCAATACAAAAATACTTACCTTGGTTGGCAAGGCCAAACCAATGCAAATAATACTTATTCCTTGCAAGGCGCAGGCTTTGGTGTGAAGTGGGATTGGGAAGGTTGGAATTTAGGTGCAATGGTGGCTTGGCAGGTGGGTAAGAACCCGTTGTACAACAACTCTGGTCAAGCAGTGGCTACCGATGGCACAACGACTAACCCCCGTGGTTGGTTTACCGGAAGCTATCAGTTCTGATGTCGTTGAGACATTGTGTCCTAGCAGCCTTTTTAGGTCTCACCTTGGCGCAAGCGCCCATCGCTACCGCCCAAACCCAAACCAAAAATGATTTTGAATTCATCGCCACCGTAAACGGCAGCCCCATTACTAAAGGCTTATTTGATCTCAATGTGCAAGCAGCAGTAGCGCAGGGTCAAAAAGATACGCCACAATTGCGCGAAGCGATTAAGAATGAACTCATTAATCGTCAATTGATTGTGCAAGAAGTACTGCGTCAAGGCTTAGAAAAGAACGTAGATCTCGAAGATCAAATTGCACAGATGCGTCAAAACCTTTACCTACAAGTCTATATTGATGAGTACTTAAAGAAAGACCCCATCACAGACCAAGAGCTTTTAGAGGAGTACAACAAGCAAAAGCAAGCTCTTGGCGGTAGTGATACGGCAACACAATACAAGATGAGCCAAATTGCACTCCGTTCAGAATCAGAATCCATCGTTGTAATCAATCGTCTCCAAGCAGGCGAATCCTTTGCTAAGGTCGCAAAGGAGGTTTCTCTGGATACAGCAAGCAAAGCGCAGGGCGGATTAGTGGGCTGGGTTACTCCTCAGCAATTGGCTCAACCGGTTGCCAATGCTATGGGATCTCTCACTAAGGGAAATTTCAGTAAAACGCCCATTAAAGTGGGGGATGCTTGGGTGATTGTGCGATTAGATGACACCCGCTCTGCCAAGATTGCCAGTTTTGAGGCCTCCAAGAATCAACTCAAACAAGCGATCATTCAGCAGCATATGAATGATGTCATCAGACGTTTACGTGAGACCTCCAGGGTAGTGCAGTGAAGCGCCTAGCAATCATCGTGTTGTTGCTAGCTTCTAATGTAGCTTCAGCCGGTGAAAAAGTGGCTTATCTCAATTGGGTGGCTGATTTAAGTGGTCAGGTTAACGAGGCGTACACCATTAATGGCCCTCAATCCTCGTTTGGCATGTTTTGCTCTACAGATAAATGCCTCTTTTATCTTCACCAAGCGCTGCGTTGTCAGCCTGGGGAAAAGTACTCGGTACTGATGAATAGCCCACCAATTTCTGCAGCGATTCGGATGGAGTGCACGTTGATTGGCGGTAATTTATTTCAGATTCTGGAGCCCTTCGATCAGGTGATGAAGGGTGTGCAA
>CAITHY010000141.1 GCA_903892315.1 uncultured beta proteobacterium
GACAGCCCCAGACTTGTCTTTTATCAAACAGTGCCAGCAGGCCAATGTGTTATTTGTGTACACCCACTTGATACCCTACTTCAAGCAATGGATAGCGCCTCGCTTACATCAGTCATTTATTTTGGTTTCGCATAATTCAGACGATGCGATAACGATTAAAGATCTTGATTTATTAAATCATCCCCAATTGCTCGCATGGTTTGCTCAGAATGGTGAATTTAGCCATAGTAAGTTAAGGGCATTACCGATTGGCTTAGCAAATAATCAATGGGGTTCTGAGCGCTTGGTGAATACTTTTAAGGTCGCCCAGACCTATCGCAAGACCAAATCAATTTATGTCAATTTCTCAGCATCTACACATCCGAATAGAAAAGCCATTTTTGATGTGATTGCTGATTTACCGGGGGTCACTCAGCCCGGAGCAGTGCCCTATGATCTATACATAGCAGGTATGGCAGAGCATCAATTTTGTATATGCCCTCGCGGTAATGGCATTGATACCCATCGTTTTTGGGAGGCGCAGTATGTCGATTGCATTCCGATTTTATTAAAGCAGGATTGGACTCAGGCCTATTCCAATTTGCCTATACTGCTCTTAGATACTTGGTCTGATTTGAAATCGATCAATCTAGCTGAGAAGTATATTGAGATCTCCACAACTGCATACAATCGATCCCCTTTAACTTTAGATGCCTATCGCAGTCAAATAGGATTACTGGAAGATCAAGAATGAGTTTTCGAAATTCCAATCTGAAGTTGGCCATTAAGAATCTATTCATACCTATAGATCAGGATCTGGTAGTGATTGAGCCCCATCTTGGTTTGGGGGATAGCTTAATTTCTTTGGGCTTGGTGCGGGCCTTGGTGTCACGTGAGCCTAAGACCCGTTTTTACTATGCCTGTCGATGCAACTGCTACCACTCCTTGGTGTGGATGTTTCAGGATCTTAATAACCTCTTTCTTTTTGTGATTGAGAGTGGGCGAGAAGCACGTCAAATGGCTGATTTTTTAAATGCACGCTACTTACCCTTAGGTGTGGACAGCGTCGATATCAAACGTTTTGATGGATACTTTTATCAGCAGCATCAAGTTCCATTCGAGGAACGTTGGCAAAATGCAGTCGTTCCAGCTGGTTTACAGTCTGAGGCTCTTTTTGAGAAATTAAATCCTAATCATGAGAGCTTTATATTGGTTGCCAATGACGACCCCACTTCTACTGAGCATGTGTTGCAAATCACTAATGCCGATAATAAAAAACTTATCTACGTCCATCCGGAGACGAATAATATTTTCGACTGGACTAAATTAGCTTTGCTGGCCGATGAAATTCACAGCATTGACACTTCTTTCGTTCATTTTTTAGAAAGCTTGTTTTACCAAGCATCATCCAAGGCATTCTTAAAACCCTTTTACTTTCATCTTGCGCGTAAAAGTGACACTCAATTCACACGTCTGTTACCCTGGGAAGAAGTTCATTATTGATGCCCTATCTGTTTAGAGAATGGCTTTTAGATCGGCTAAGTCTACTGTTATCAAGGTGGAAAATGGGTGGTGACTCTCTGTTTTGCTGGGCCGACATTCGATGTAATGGCTCAAGTAGTCTTTGTAGGCGTTATAAATTCCACCCCCCGCAAACTCGCTAGCGCTCAACTGATTCCACCCCGGTGCACTGAGAACATAAAAAGGTTTGTTACGCCCAATCAGAATGTTGTGCGTAACTGAGCCATTCTCAGATATCACCACTTGAGCATCACGCAAAATGGCCAAGGTTTCTTCAAAGCCATGGTTTTTAGGATTGAGAATATAAACATTCTCAGACCTTAAAAATGAGATCACCTCTTCTATATTTTCAATACGCTCAGAACGTCCACTGGTTAAAAAGACTTTTTGGGGTTTGGTGGGTAATGAAGAAGAGGTCTCCCAAAATATCTGACTGCATAAGGATAAATTTTGCCAAGGGCTAATGCGTGGCAAGAGGCAGGCATCGGAAAAAACCAGATTGGAATTAAATGCTTGAGCAGAATTGATTTTCTGTAGTCGCATCCCATTGCCATATTGATTAATGATGGCGTCGTATTGATTTGGGGCAATAAAAAACAACTTGCGCTTCTCGGTGGGTGCTAGCTTGGATAGCGCAATGATGGCCCCTAGGCAATCCCC
>CAITHY010000142.1 GCA_903892315.1 uncultured beta proteobacterium
CGATCCGGCGCTATCAAATGTCAGCGGTAATCTCAATAGCAATACGCTAGCCAATCAAACTTCGGATTTGATTCGACTTTATCAGGATGCTGCATTTAGCGATCCCGTTCTAAATGCTGCTCGGTTTAACTATCAAGCTAGCAAAGAGCTCTATTGGCAAGGTTTATCTTTATTACTTCCTCAAGCTAGCGCCACGCCAGGAGGCACTCGTTATTATCGGCATGGAATAATAGTGCAGGCTTCATTATTCCTATAGAGTTAATAAATGTAGAGATTATTAATCTAAGTAAGGAAACTAATTCAATAAAATTTCAACAACTATATATATCTAGTGTTCTCATGCTGATGAGTCTAGTCAGTTCTTATGCATCTGCACAAGCCTCTTTAGCTCCTCCTCCAAACGTCCACTATGGTGCCCCCATTAGTCTTGAAAGTGCTAAGAAGGCTGCCGGTAGTGCAATTGCAGAGGCGCAAAAACAAATGGCGTATGGCAGTAGCAATTGTCGATACAGGCGGTCATCTTGTTTACTTTGAAAAAATTCAAGATACACAAACTGGTAGCGTTGATTTAGCGATTGAGAAAGCAAAAACAGCTGCTCTATTTCGTAGGTCAACAAAATTATTTCAAGATGCTGTTGCAGGTGATAGTGAGGGCTTGCACCTATTACGCCTTACTTGTGCGATTCCAATTGATGACGGAATTCCTATTGTTGAAAATGGAAAACTAGTTGGTGTCGTTGGAATTTCTGGTGGAAGTGGCGATCAAGACGGCCAGACGGCGGTAGCTGGAGCAGCAGCGGTTAAGTAATGTTGTCTGCAAGATAAACAAAGAGACCGCTTACGAGCGGTCTTTTTATTTCTTCTTGATAAATTAGTTTAGGGGGGGGAAACCCTAGTGTTTGGTAATAAATTTTGGATATGGACTAGGTTATATTATTTCACTATTAAAGAAGTTTAATAAAGAAATTAGGAGACAAAATGCGCCAATCATTTTTGCGCTTGGTTATCGCAGGCATTTGCTTTGCCTCAAGCTCATTATTAGCAATTGCTGCTTCAGATATTTCTGGGGTCGTTAAAAGCAGCAAAGGTCCTGAGGCCGGTGTTTGGGTAATCGCTGAGACAACTGACCTTCCTACAAAATTTACTAAGATCGTTGTGACCGATGATCAAGGCCGATTCTTAATTCCAGAATTACCAAATGCTAGCTATCAAGTGTGGGTTCGTGGATATGGTTTAGTTGATTCCTCGAAGATAAGCGCAAAGCCTGGCGTCTCTTTAAAACTCAAGGCGATAATTGCGCCTAACGCAAAAGCTGCGGCAGAGTACTACCCAGGGATGTATTGGTATTCCATGCTGGAAATTCCAAAAGTGAGCGAATTTCCTGGAACAGGTGAGAAAGGTAATGGCATTCCAACCTTTATGAAGCAGCAGCATTATTGGGTGGATACTGTCAAGAATGGCTGTCAGTCTTGTCATGCACTTGGTTCAAAAGGGATTCGTCAGGTACCAGAATTTTTTACCAAGATGGGTAACGGCGACTCATTTGCAGCCTGGGCTCATCGTACTCAAGCTGGACAGGCTATGGGCTATATGGCTTTAGTGCTAGGTCGTCTCGGTCCTGATAAAGGTCTTTCCTTGTATGCCGATTGGACTGATCGAATTGCAAAAGGTGAACTACCATTCGCAAAACCAGAGCGTCCAAAAGGGGTTGAAAGAAATGCGGTTTATAGCATGTGGGATTGGTCAACACCTAAGTACTATATGCATGACGCAATGTCCACTGATAAACGTAACCCTACCGTGAATGCAAACGGTCTTATCTGGGGTGCGCCTGAGGAAAGCACTAATTTAGTTCCTACACTCGACCCGGTAAATCACGTTGCTTCATCAGTACGTATGCCAGTATTAGATCCAAAGACGCCTTCATCTACTGGGGTACCTCGTGGCCCATCAGCCTATTGGGGTGATGAGCCTATTTGGGATGGTCAAAGTAGTATTCATAATCACATTATGGATGAGGTTGGCAGAATGTGGTTTGCAGCTCGCATTCGTCCGGCGCCTAACCCTGATTTTTGTAAAGTTGGATCTGATCATCCTTCCGCAAAGGTAGTTCCTTTGAATGAATCTTTGCGTCAAATCAGTATGTATGATCCAAAAACAAAAGAGTGGACTTTAATTAATACTTGCTTTAGTACTCACCACGTTTACTTTGGGCATGATGCCAACAACACTCTGTGGACAAGTGCTGGGCCACCAAATAGTGGTGTTGTAGGTTGGCTTAATACGAAAAAATATTTTGAGACTCATGATGAAAAGGCTTCCCAAGGTTGGACGCCTTTAATTATCGATACGAATGGCAATGGCAAGCGTGATCAATGGGTTGAAGCAAATCAGGCTTTAGATCCAAATAAAGACAAGCGCATCATGGCTGCTTTTTACGGTGTACAACCTAGTCCAGTAGATGACGCTATTTGGGGCCAGGCAATGGATGTTGGTTTTTCAAGAATTGAACAACCAGGTTATTTAATTCGCCTGAATCCTGGATCTGATCCTAGCAATACTGCGCTGGCAGAGATTTATCAGCCTCCTGAAGGAACCTTTGGTCCAAGAGGTCTAGACGTTGACTCCAAAGGTGTTGTATGGACTGTTTTATCTAGCGGCCATATCGCCAGTTTTGATCGTAGCAAATGCAAAGGTCCATTAAATGGACCAACTACTGCTGAGGGTAAGCAGTGCCAAGAGGGCTGGACTCTCTATCGTCTGCCTGGCCCACAATTTAAGGGGCTAGATCCAAAGGGTAGCGCTGATGGCGCCTACTATATTTGGGTGGATTTGCATAATACGCTTGGATTAGGGAGAGATGTTCCTATAGCATCTTCTAATGGTGGCGAGGCTTTGATTGCAGTGGTTAATGGCAAGCTCATCAATTTACATGTTCCGTATCCAATGGCCTTCTTTACTAAGAATGTGGATGGACGTATTGATGATGATAATACCGGTTGGAAAGGTCGTGGCGTTTGGACCACTACCGGAACTCGTGCACCGTTTCATAGTGGCGACGGTAGTAAAGATATGTATCCAAAAGTATTTAAGGTGCAGATGCGCCCTAATCCTTTGGCAAATTAATTTAGATAAGAATATTTTGATATGAAAAAGATAGTCCCCTGCCTCGTAACCGTGATCTTATTAGTGGCTCAATCTGCTTTTGCTCAATCCAATCAGGCTGCAGCTGCTTTAGCAAATCAAAGTGGTTGCATGGCTTGTCATAAAGCAGAGGGCAAGTTAGTTGGTCCCGGGTTTCAGGATGTGGCAGAAAAATACAAGGATCAGCTAGGTGCGCTAGAGATGCTGACACAGAAAGTAAAAAAGGGTGGTTCAGGTACTTGGGGGCGTATCCCAATGCCAGCCCACCCTCAGCTTGGTGACGAATCTTTAAATACCTTGGTTAGCTGGGTTTTGAGGGGCGCTCCAGCTCAATAGTTATCAAACTATGTGCAGAGCATTGCTTGGACTGTGGTGTTTCTTAGGCATTAGCGCGTTTGCTCATGCCCAAGATTCTATGCGCATGACTAGGATGGCTTGCGGCTATTGGTTAAAAGAAAATCCTGGTGGCTATGCCTATATGGTTGAGGGTTATTTATTGGGTTTGTATCAGATCCAATCTTTAACAGGAAATCCCTCTGGAAGTTTTTATAAGATTTCGACAAAAGAACTGCCAAACCGAATTAAGGAGGTATGTCAAAAAAATCCACAGGCGAATGTGGGTGATATTGCAATTACGATAAAAAGTACGCTAGATTAATGTGTCTCGATTACAAAGTAGAGCCATTGTAATAAATCAGAATAAAAACCAAAGGGATAAATATGTATCCACAAGACAATATCAGCGCTGATTTACCAGAGCCCTCTAAGCAACGACGACGCTATTTGGCTTGGTTGAGTTTAGCGCCTAGTGTCTTGGCGACAAAATTGTCTTTTGCGCAAGAGGCTTCAGTCAAAAAATCACTCTCCAATAGTTTTATTGAGGGTAGGGAGTATTGGCTTAACCGAAAGGTGGATACGCAAAATATTCACTTATTTTTGTGGCGCAAGCGAATTGTTGGTAATACGGCTAAAGGCGTCATTTTATTTATACATGGATCTTCCATGGCAGGTACGCCAACTTTTGATTTACAGATACCAGGAAAACCAGAGTACTCTGCAATGGATACATTTGCTAGATTGGGTTATGACACCTGGTCTCTGGATCATGAGGGTTATGGACGTTCTGATAAAGGACGTCAAATTAATTTCAATATTGCTAATGGCATTGAAGACTTGGAGGCTGTGATTCCGGAGATTCTCAAGTTGACTGGCCAATCAAGCATTATGTTGTACGGTGTCTCTTCTGGCTCACTGCGTGCTGCAGGCTATGCACAACAATATCCTGAGCATGTGTCCAGAATTGCTTTAGATGCTTTTGTCTGGACTGGGGAAGGGAGTCCTACTCTGGCAGATAGACGTAAGCGCATAGCTCAATGGGAATCCAATAATCGTCGTCCAGTCGATAAAGCAATGATAAGTAGTGTGTTTACCAGAGATCATCCGGGAACTGCAGATCCTGCAGTCGTTGATTCGTTTGCTAATGCGATCTTAGCTTTAGATAGTTCAATGCCAACAGGCACTTATTACGATATGTCAGTCAATTTGCCAGTCATAGATCCTGAAAAAATGGTGATGCCAACCATAATTATGCGTGGTCAATATGATGGCATTGCTGGATTCCAGGATCTTTTAAACTTCTTTGCCAAAATTCCGAGCCCAGATAAACAATTCTCAGTTATGCCTGGTATTGCGCATGCTAGCTTTCAAGAGCGCAACGTAGCAATTGCCTATCATGTTTTAGACGGCTTTTTTAGTCAACCCAAACCGGTCTATCAGGGATGAGCTAGAGTTTGTGAAATGCCATGTTGCACTAATGTTGTTTAGTCATCGAAATTACTCAAGAGCGCGGCTGTATTCCACTGCTTTATCAGATTCTGTCGAATGCCCCTGAGATTGCTCGGGCCTGGAAGGCTTTGCTTACGACCATTCGTAACCGTCACTTCTTGTCTCAAGCTATTCATGATATGGTCATCTTGCGTGTAGCCATGTTAAATCGTGCCCAATATGAATTTGATGCACAGGTGCCACATGCAAAAAATGTAGGATTGAGTGACGAGCAAATTGAGGTGCTCAAGAATTTAACCATCGATCAAATTTTTACTGTGCAAGAATAATCTATTTTGAAATTAACTGATGTGATGACTCAGGAAGTTTAGGCACCCGATAATATTTTTACGCCCATTGAGCTATCAGAAGCGATATAGCCGCTCTGGATTGTTCGCCATTATCTTGATTAGATTTTGGCGATCTGGAATCCAGTCAGGCAACAGATTTGGCATTCAGAGAAAAAACACGCATTTTAGGCTCAGTCGCACAATCACCGCCAGTCGATGAATTTTTTCAGCCAAAGTTTTTGTATAACAATACTTTAGGTAATCACGAGAATTTATTTGATCTGGCCCCCGCATTTATTAATGTATTTGAGGGCGCTTCTAATATGAATGATCTTGCAAAACTAATGCCCAGAATGTCTCTAAAGACGCAGGGACTTTTAGATCAACTATCTTCACCGATGTTGGTGGTAGCCGGTGCAAAAGATACTCAAGTTCCTATTTCTGATATTGAGTTATTAATGCGCTCTGTCGATGCTCCAAAAGATGCTTGGATCAACCCTCGGGGTAGTGACTTGGGTCGATATTTAAAAGGGTGGACTGATCCAGTCATTTTCAAGGAAGTCATTATTCCTTGGGAGTTGCGTTTAATCGAGGCCTCCAAAAAGCAATCAGCCCTAACCCTCATCTTTCATAAAGGACTCGGGCTAAGTTTTAGGGCCCCTCCTAAATATGGAGATACTTGTCGCAATTGAATATCTGGACCTTCTCCATACTGCCCCTCAAAAAAGGTTCTATATCAGCTGACAACTTTGTTGCAGACGTATGCTCAGGTGTGAAATAAGGATCAAGCGTCATTGACCCTAGTCGATTCCGCACTGGGCCACCAAGAATCACAATGGCCCACTTGACAGGCTATTGTCTTTGATGGTTTGGAAGGGGGTAGATGCTATCAGTCTTTGATATCTCCAACTAGAGCCCTCATTTAAAAGGACAAGGCAATTATTCATCCTTGTATCGGCGATGTTGTTTAAAACGATACTTTTAGCGAGTGCTGAGGGTAATCACTCACGCATAATTACATAAAAGTAGCTATGCTAACGTGAGCTTAAAAAATACTGCGCAGGAGATCCATGAATTCAGAAAACTTTACCAATAGACGTAAAGTCATAACAGCCGCATTGGCTGGTGGGGTCAGCTCTTTATTGCCATCTTGGGCTTTGGGGGCAGAGAAAACTAATTTGCCTATTGCCTATGGCGAGCGTGAGCTCATGGCCTTTCCTGAAAAGAAGCCCATGATTGTGTTGACTTCTAGGCCGCCGCAATTAGAAACACCTTTTAAGTATTACGACAATCAAGTTATTACGCCAAATGATGAATTCTTCGTGCGCTATCACATGGCTGGCATTCCAACATCGATTGATCCCAATACCTATAGATTAAAGGTGGGCGGCAATGTAGAAAAGCCTTTAGAGATCTCTCTAGAGTCTTTAAAGAAAAACTTCCCATCCCAACGTATTGTTGCGGTGAATCAATGTTCAGGTAACAGCCGTGGCTTATTTGAGCCCAGAGTCAATGGCGGTCAGTTAGGTAATGGCGCTATGGGTAATGCCGCTTGGGTTGGTGTTGCTTTAAAAGATATTTTGAAAGCGGCTAATCCTGGGCGCGGCGCTAAGCAGGTAACCTTTGATGGCTTAGATCAGCCGGTATTGCCAAGTGATTCTGATTTTGTGAAAGGTTTGGATATTGACCATGCCTTGGATGGCAACGTCATGGTTGCTTATCAAATGAATGGAACAGATATTCCCTTCTTAAATGGCTATCCAGTCAAGTTAATTGTTCCTGGCTATTACGGAACGTATTGGGTTAAGCACCTTAGTGAAATTAAGGTGGTTGATGATGTATACAATGGTTATTGGATGAATCCTGCTTATCGCATTCCCGATAACGACTGTAATTGCGTTGCGCCTGGAACAGCCCCTTCTAAAACGATTCCAATTAATCAATTTACAATTCGCTCTTTCATTACCAACTTTACTGATAACAGTATCGTGACAGTTGGACGGTCAGTACAGGCCAGAGGCATTGCATTTGATGCTGGCTATGGAATAAAGAAAGTATTGTTCTCCCAGGATAATGGACAAAATTGGACAGAGGCAAGATTGGGCCAAGACCTTGGGCGCTTCTCATTTAGAGAGTGGCGCGTTGAATTTACGCCAAAACAAAAAGGCACATTAGACTTAAGGGTTAGAGCCTTTAATCATGCCGGTCAAGTTCAGCCAATGACTGCAACTTGGATGCCTGCTGGTTATATGCGAAATATTGTGGAGACCGTCAAGGTCACTGCGGTTTAAGGAGAAGAATATGAAAAAATTAATTCTTCTTATATCTGCTCTTGCTTTGGCGCAAATGGCACAAGCTAAAACAATTGAGCTACCGGCCGATACTGTTTTGTGGAGACCATCAGACTTGCCGGGCTATGAGCTTACTTTACAAAAATGCTCTACTTGCCATTCGGCGCACTACGCTGAATACCAGCCTCCCAATACGGGAGTTGGCTATTGGAATGCCCAAGTTTTAAGGATGAAGAATGTCTTTAAGGCGCCCATTACTGATGAGGAAGTTCCTATCATTGTGGATTACCTTAATAAAACTTATGGGGCCAATAGAAAATAAGAATTAACCACCTTCGGGTGGTTTTTTAGCGTTAATTTAAGTAACGCTTATTTACTTAAAAGTACTTTCGAGCAACGAAGTACTAAGCGGTTGCTCCAAAATTCTTTGGTTTTGAAAACCAAAGAGTGAGTCAGCAGTTCTTCTAATTCCATTAAATCCACTATATAAAACGCTACACACCGATAATGAGGCACTGTAACCTCTTGAATACTTGGTGGTTTTTTTGAATTATCTAGTCATTATTTAACATTAGTCTGTATCCATTTGCCAATAGCTTGAGCTACTTGGTCACTATTTTTCTCGAGCATCATCATATGACCATTTCCTTTGATGCCCTCATTCTCAAGTCGCATATGCTGATTCTTGACTCCAGCCTGAGTTAAAAATTTAGAGGTACAGTGATCTAGCGTTGCCCTAAAAGAAGCTTCGCCGGTAACAATGACCGTAGGAATATTTTTCATATTGGGAAGTTGGCGAGCAGGCTCTGCCTGTAACCAACAACGCATTAGCTCTGGAGAGTCTGACTTTTCCTGACGTACCATTTTTAACTCAGCTGCATTATCTGTTGGTGGGTCGTATTTAAGTGGGATTCGAGTGATGCCCCATGCACGTGCAACATTGTCACTATCTTTGTACCAATTTTCCCCACCTAAAAAACTGACGTCATAAAATGGAGGACCATTTGGCTCTACAGCAATATGCGCCTTAACTAAGTCTGGGCGAGCATCACTAATCTTCCAGCCAAATACGCCTGACTGAGAGTGTGTCAGAACAATAGCGGGCCCAATCTTTTCTAAGAGGGCGACATCAGCGGGATACATTAACTCCTCTGTCTTTGTTCCGCTGGCAATAAATTCAACTTGCTGCGCATAAAATTGATCAAATGACGGATTGCCAACCACTCCTGGGCCGCCTGGCCATTGGTTATGCAGCTTGGCTTGAGGGAAGAGATTAAAGTTTTCTTGGCCAGTAAATACCAGTTCCAGATCGCGGGCTCCAAAGCGAGCATACGGACCATAGATCTCAGCAGAATCGCCTGATCTTGCTCTGCCAACTTGATCAACAACATACACTTTGTACCCCTGTGCGGCAAAATAATCCGCCCAGCCTCGACGTCCATCTGGGGTGCCTAAAAAGTTGTTGCCCGTTTGCGCGGTTCCATGAATCATGACGATAGGGTAGGGGTGCTTTACTGTTTTGGGAATCATGTACTGAACATACATTTGATCGGTCATTAATTTTTTACCACCAACATCAATATATTTGCCATTCACAAAAAAGTATCCTTGATCAGCAAGTGCCACCGGCTTTTTTATATATTTGGATGAAGGCTCTACTGAGTGAGCAAAGTGAATGCTTAGACCAATAAACAAGCTTACTATGAGTGGCCTTGCAATGGATTTAAACATGATGTCTCCTGTTGGTCTATTCATTAGTCGAAATACGTTTCAATGATTTAAATTTTGACTAATAGAATTTATATCTTGAATAGATCTTATGTGCTTTTCAAGACCTATCGGGTAAATACTAGGGAAAATCATAAAATAGCTCTGAGAGACTTGGTTGGCTGAGAGATGTCAACCCTAATTCATTAGATCATGTTTTGAGGTAACGGCTTAACTTAGCAAGTAAATTGATCGCCACTCTACGAGTAGCTAAATGGAGATGGGAAGGGTCTGCCATAAGGCACTCCCCCTCTAATAGTTTGAAATGGCACAAAGGCCATTTGACCGGGGCGTTTATTACCTTTTGTATCTAGCCATTCTGTTGGTTTTTCAATCAAATCAAATATCGTAATATCAGCACTAGCTCCATTTTTAAGCGTTCCCAATAATGGATCTCGATTAATAATTTTTCCAGGGTGATTTGTTGTCATGGCAATAACCTCATTGACAGAAAAGCCAAGAGTTAGAAACTTACTCATTACATTTGGAAGATAGGGAATGCTAGGAGAGTTACCGCTATAAGCATGAAGATCGCTCGAAATGGTGCTTGGGATTAGACCTTGCTGAATTGCTGGTTCAGCAATAGTGAAATCAAAGCTACCACCGCCATGTCCAACATCGATAATAACGCCTCGCTTCTTAGCCTCCAATGCTGCGGCAATGAGCTTACCATTTTGTACCGTATTATTACCGGCGCCACTATAGGCGTGTGTCAAGATATCTCCAGGTCTCAGAGTATCAAGCAAAATACTTAAGTCACCTGGCGCATTTCCAATATGGCACATGACCCTAGCTCCTTTGACTCCGGAGCACTCTGCCGCAAGAATGGCTCTGCGAAGAGGTTCAATGCCATTTTCTCCAACCACATCAAGAGACTCTCTAACTTTGATTCCTAAGAGAATGTCAGGATTTTCATTCAGGGTTCGGGCGGCTAGATCAATATTTGCATACTCCATATTCTTCATTTCGCCAACTGGAAACCCTGCAAGTCCAATGGATGAGATGTGAAGAAATGCGTACATGCGACTTCTTGCCTGCGCTGTAATGTAATGTTTAAAAGCTGAAAAATTATTTGCGCCTGCATCACCGGCATCCACAAAGGTCGTTGTTCCAGTTAGGTAAACCAACTCATCTGCAGGCAATCCTATTGCAGATGCTTGAGGATAGCAATGAGCGTGGAGGTCAATGAGTCCTGGCGTGATAATTTTGCCGCTTGCATTAATGGTTTGAGCTGATTTTTTAGTCAACTGAGGTTTAATCTCCACAATTTTTTGATTGCGTATTCCAATATCGGCGATTTGATCCAATTTTTGGGAGGGATCAACGACTCTGCCACCGGTAATGATTAAGTCATACCCATCTGTGGGGCCAAGCCCTTGCTGCCCAAATGAATTGATTGGATTGAGCAATAGGGGTGTGGATGCGATGCCTAAAATATTTTGTAGGATGCGGCGGCGTTTTGGATTCATCATTTTCTCCTAGATCAATCTTAATTGACTAATTCCTTGAAGTAATCTTTTTTTCAATCCAGGTACTGAGTAATGCCGCTAATTCAATTGAATTGTCATCTTGCATCAACATGTGTGTATTTCCTTTTATACCAATTTCGGGTAGAACAAGTAATTCAGCATTCCCACCTTGCGCATTAACTTTGGTGACAAATTCTCGGCAAGCTTTTAGACGTGGAGCCCATCTAGTTGATTGTTCAACAAAATCGCCAAACATGACCAGTGAGGGTATTTTTAAGTAAGGCGTTAAATCAGAATCTGCTGAGGGGCATGCTGCCGGCTCAATAGAAATGATGCCCGCAATGCCATCGTTACTAATTTTGGCTGAATGAAATGGAAAAATACCAGACTGTGAATGACTTATTAGTACGGTTTTTTTGAGCTCCCTAGATAGCGTTGATAATGCTATTGGTGTAGCGTTGGGCTCTTCGAGTCCGTAGTACCAGTCGGCTACCATCTGTTGCCAAAGGCCCTGTTGTGCGGCAATTGGAAATCTTTGGCTCTCATAAGTCTTTGGATATTCAGGACCAAAGCGAAAGATTTGCCAGGCACCCTCATGGCTAGCGGCAATGACAGTCGGTAATTTTTCAGGTGGAACTTGATTAGTTTTAACTGCATTAATTTGAGAGGCCGCATTGACTGCAGAGCGGCCACGTCCAACTTGATCAATGACATAAGTTGGAAAGCCCCTGCGGACAAAGTATTCGTTCCACCCCATGCGATTATCTGGAGTAGATTCCCAGGTCTTGCCCGTTAGGCAGCAACCATGGATTAAGACAATGGAGGTCGACTTGGCTTTAACAGGGGTTTGATAGGCTACATACATCTGATCTAGAGTGATTGTTCCTTTGGAGCTAAAGGCTGGCATGGTTGATAGGGTATCGGATGCCACATCTTGACCACCAACAAAGAAACTTCCCTGCTTGCTAATGATGAGAGGCGCTTTTAGAGTTGATTCCGAAAGAGGTGTGATTGGGTATTTTTGGGAAAATGCGGCATGTGTGATAAATGTGCCGGCTATTGTTATGAATAAACGTGCTACATAAATATTGAGCTTCATTCAATCCCTTTTGTTTTAATTTAATAGTTTCTGAGTCTGAAAAGTACTTAAATTTTGTCTTCATGTTTACGATATCTTAGATTGATGCTTTTGGGGTTAGTACTAGGCCGTTAGCTGAACTAAGAAGTTAATAATTTGTGCGTTGCATTATTTTTGCAAAGAGACTGAAGTGAAATATTGCACAAAAGGTCACTAATAGACGCATAGAGGTATGGTTATTTATTAGTCAATTCTGGCTGGTGAAAAACCTCCTAACTGTTATTGTTAGGGTAATTACGCCCTATATATTTCGTGAAATACTTCCTATATTGAGATCATTGTTGTTAAGAATTCCAGTGAAAATTTAGTTGCTTATCTTTCAGTCTTACAGACACGATTGCTTTTATAAATAAAATTGAGGAGGCGGAATGAGGTTCAATAAAAAATCTATTTTTCTGGGAATATTTGTAGTAACGGCGCTTTATTTTGACTCTTTTGCCAGTGCTCAAACACCGCTTTCTCCAGACTCATATCAGAAAAGTCTACGATCAATTTATAAAGAATTGGTTGAAATTAATACGACCGACTCTGTTGGCAGTTGTACAAAAGCGGCAAGTGCAATGGCGCAGTATTTACAAAGGGCTGGCTTTGATAAGGAAAACTTGCAGTTACTTGCTCCTCCTCGAGGTCCCCAAAAGGGCAACTTAGTCGCCACTATCAAGGGTAAGAATGAAAGTCTCAAGCCTATTTTGTTGCTCGCTCATATAGATGTAGTAGAGGCTAAGCGCCAAGACTGGGAGCGTGACCCTTTTAAATTAATTGAAGAAAATGGTAATTTTTATGCGCGAGGTGCGGCTGACGACAAATCGATGGCTGCAATTTATGTAGCCAATCTCGTGCGAATGAAAAATGAAAAATATATACCTGAGCGCGGTATTGTCATGGCACTAACCTGTGACGAGGAAAAAATTCCCACTGAATTTAATGGGGTTGAATATCTGTTAAAAAATCATCGCCAACTAATTGATGCAGAGTTAGCAATTAATGAGGGCGCAGATAATTTATTAAAGCCAGACGGAACTAAAGCGTTTATTGCGCTGATGGCAAGTGAGAAAGTCTTCCAGACTTACTCATTTGAAACAACAAATCCTGGCGGCCATAGTGCCAGACCTCGCAAAGATAATGCAATTTATGACCTTGCCAGGGGTTTAGTGAATCTGGCTGACTATAGCTTCCCAGTAAAGCTTAATGAGGTTACAAAATCATATCTTGAAAAAATGTCCTCATTTGAATCTGGTCAGCTAGCTGAGGATATGGGGGTAATAGCAAGCAATCCCAATGATCAGGCCGCATTAACAAGAATGAGTGATAAGCCTTATTACAATAATCTGCTACGTACCACCTGTGTTGCAACCATGTTAACGGCTGGACATGCCACTAATGCTTTGCCTCAGAGGGCTAAGGCAACAGTTAATTGCAGAATCCTCCCTGGGGACTCTGTTGATGAAGTTCAAAAAACGTTACAAAAAGTTGTAGCTAACGACAAAATCAAAATTACTCCAGATCATGTGGCAGTCTTGAGTCCTCCATCACCACTCACTGAGAAGATAGCCTCATCTGTGACAAAGGTTAGTAGTCAAATTTTTCCTGGCATTCCAGTAATACCAACGATGCTAGTAGCAACAACGGACGGACGCTTTCTGAATAATGCTGGAATTCCAACATATGGTGTGAACGGAATCTTTAGGGATGCCAATGGCGGCTATATTCATGGATTGAACGAGAGAATGCCGGTAAGCTCTTTATTTGAAGGGCAAGAGTTTTTATATCGTTTGACTATGCTTCTCTCGGGGTCTTAAGGTCTAGATAGCGCTTTAGCATCTAGCAGGACTTCAGAAAATCCCTTGCCATACATGGCAGGGGATTTTATTTTCAGGATTATTAAATTAGTGTAAAGTTTTTGAATAACAAAATTAATTAATTAATTAATTGATTAGGAGGAGTTGAAATGCATGAAATTAAAATAGCATTGTTTTTTGTATTCCAATTTCTCATGGTTGGTACTGCCATAGCAGAATTGCCGGCTGGCATAAACAATCAGGAGATACGGGCAGCCGCCCTACAGAGCTTTCCTGAGTATCTGAACTTACTGACCTTGCCTAATGATTCGATTGCAAGTGCGAGTGATATTCAAGTCAACGCAAATCAATTAGAACAACTCTTTCAAAAGAGGGGTTTCTCAACCAAGCAGTTTGAAAATAGTGGCAAACCACTAGTGTTGGCTGAGTTTCCTGCAGACCCCGGTAAAAAGACAGTCTTGTTCTATCTGCACTTTGATGGGCAACCAGTTGTGCTCTCTCAGTGGACTCAGCCAAGCCCATGGCAGCCTGTATTGAAGAAAAAATCTGCTGATGGTAAGTGGCAGATTGTAGGTATGCAAGAGTTGATGAAAATCGATTTTGATCCTGAGTTAAGGGTGTTTGGCAGATCCTCATCGGATGATAAGGGTCCCATCATGATGTTCTTAGCTTCAATGGATTTGATGGGGTCAAAAGGCGTGAAGCCTGCTGTCAATATTAAAGTGATTTTGGATAGTGAGGAGGAGGTCAATTCACCTGGTATACCTCAGGCAGTGATTCAGAATAAAGAGTTCTTAAAGGCTGATGCTTTGGTCATCTTTGATATGGCAAGTCATCCCAGCGGTAGACCTACTGCTATTTTTGGCAACCGAGGTGTGCAGTGGCTGAACTTAACTGTCTATGGTCCTAAGGCACCACTTCATAGCGGGCATTATGGAAATTATGTGCCCAATCCAGCATTTAATTTAGCCAGACTTCTGTCGACTATGAAAAACGAAAAGGGTCAGGTACTTATTCCGGGGTATTACTCAACAACAAAGTTAAATATTGCGGATTTGAAAGCCCTTGATGCGGTTGGTGATGATGAGACTGCCCTAAAAAAAAGGGTCGGCATTGCTAACCCTGATCAGGTTGCTTCGAATTATCAGCGCTCTTTACAGTATCCGTCTTTAAATATTCGCGGTCTATCGGCTGGTGGTGTAGGGTCAGAAGCCGCCAATATTATTCCCAAAGAAGCAATTGCAGACATTGATATTAGAACGACTACCGATGCTAATGCTCAGTACTTAACAAGTTTAATTAAAAAGCATATTGATAAGCAAGGCTTTCATATTATTGATCATGACCCAACCGATGCTGAGCGGGCTCAATACCCGCTATTGGTGAAAATGACTGAGGGACTGCCTGCTGAAGCGGCTAGGCAACCAATCGATACATCTGTCAGGAGGTGGGTAGAGTTTGCTGAATTAGACGCCTATAGTAATCAAGTTGGGATTACTCCTGTGATTATTCGTGCATCTGGTGCCACCGTTCCGACACATGAAATTGTTGGCCCACTTGGATTACCCTTCGTCATTGTCCCAACTGTCAATACCGATAATAATCAGCATGCATACGATGAGAATTTAAGGATGGGAAATTATTTATCTGGTATGAGGACGATGCTTGGACTTATGAATACTCCATATAAATATTGAAGGTAATCGTGAAGTGTTGTGTGGGAGCTAAACAGTTTCTTTGATCCTTGCTTCAAGCCCAGGTGGGCCGAGCATCAATAAAAATGCAAACCCTCATTATAAACGGCGGTGGTTTTGTTATTTAAGTTCCCAGCATCTATGTAATGACTAGTCTTGGATTATGATCAGCTAATAACAAAACGGGGACTTATGAAAATTAAACTACAAATTACTAAACAAGTATTTCTGGGTTTACTTGCTCTCATTAGTTTTTCTCAAGCTTTTGCTGCTGGGAAAATAGAGATGAATGAATACATGATACAAAGCGATACCCCTGGTATATCTCTGTATTTGCGCAATAAGCATCTTATCGGAATGAAAACATTCTCCCCAGAAAAAACGCTGCTCTATGTTCATGGCTCTACCTATCCTTCTGAAACTGCTTTTGATTTATCCTTAGGTGGCACATCTTGGATGGAATACATTGCCTCTAAAGGTTATGATGTTTGGTTGGTAGATTTGCGTGGCTATGGAAAATCTACTCGTCCACTAGAGATGGATCAACCTGCTGATCAAAACCCGCCACTGGTGCGAACCAATGTTGCTGTGAATGATGTCTCTAGTGCAGTTGATTACATTCTGAAAAAGCGTAATATCAATAAGATGAACCTGCTTGGATGGTCATGGGGAACAACCATCATGGGTAAGTACACCACTGAAAATAATCAAAAAGTAAATAAGCTTGTTTTGTATGCCCCACAATGGTTGCGTCAAGGTGGCGCACCTTTAACTGATAAGGGTGGGCAGCTGGGTGCTTATCGTGTTGCGTCTGTTGCTGACGCGAAGAATCGCTGGCTAACTGGTGTGCCAGAGAATGCAAAGGCAAGCTTAATTCCGGATGGTTGGTTTGAGAAATGGGCTGCGGTAACATTTGATACTGACCCATGGGGAAAAACCCAAGAGCCTAAAAAGTTACGTGCACCTAATGGCACAGTTCAGGATGCACGTGAATTTTGGGCCGCAGGTACCCCGGTTTATGACCCCAAAAATATTCGCGTGCCAGTAATGTTAGTGCATGCAGAGTGGGATGCTGACTTGCCAAGTTATATGTTGTATGAATATTTTATAAAGTTAGAAAATGCTCCATACAAAATCATGCTTCAAATTAGCGAGGGCACTCACACCATCATTATGGAAAAGAATCGTATGCTAATGTTCGCTGGTGTCCAAGAGTTCTTGGACAGTTCATTTAAATCTGAAAAATAACTTTAGTTTTTTTTAAAAAATGAAGGCAAAACTTCCATTGGCAACGATCATAGTTTTGTCTTTTAAGTATTGCTTTAATTAGCGCTTATTACGCCCAAAAAAATTAAATTCACCACGCTGTGTATTCTTAATAAACAACAATAAAGATATAGTTAATGTCAAAGAAATTACGAGTTGGAATCTTAGAGGGTGATGACATTGGTCATGAGATCGTACCTGTAGCAGTTGAGATTGCTAAGGCAGCCGCCAAGTTGCATCTGGTGGATATTGAATGGGTTTCTCTGCCAATTGGCAGGCGTGCACTGGATACCCATGGCCATACTCTTCCACCAGAAACTTTAGAAAAACTACATACTTTAGATGGCTGGATCTTAGGGCCAATCGGTCATCGCGCTTACCCAAAGCAAGCGAATGCAATTAATCCCCACCCTATCTTGCGCAAGCAATTTAATTTATTTGCAAATGTAAGGCCAACGCGCTCTTATCCAGACATAGGCTGTCTTCGTGATGATATTGATTTGATTATTGTTCGTGAAAATAATGAGGGCTTTCAGCCAGACCGAAATATGTTAGTTGGCAATGCCGAGTTTCGTCCAAGTGATGAGATGACGCTCTCTATGCGTGTAATTACAAGAACTGGTAGTCGACGTGTGGCACAGGCTGCGTATGAACTTGCAAGACAGCGAAAGAAGCATTTAACTTATGTACATAAAGATACAGTCTTTAAGTTGGGTTGCGGGATGTTTGTTGAGGAATGTAAAAAATTAGCCCCCGAATATCCAGATGTGCTTGTTGACGATGTGATTGTGGATACGATGGCAATGCGCCTAGTGCGTGATCCACAAAACTTTGATGTGATTGTTACTACGAATATGTTTGGCGACATCTTGTCGGATGAGGCTGCTGGCCTCGTAGGGGGACTGGGAATGGCCCCTGGATTGTGTATTGGCGATGGTGATGTGGTGATGGCGCAAGCTACTCATGGATCGGCTCCTGATATCGCAGGTAAAGGTATTGCCAATCCATACTCCATGATTGAATCAACCCGCATGATGTTCGATTGGCTCGGGCATAGTAGAAGCATCCCCGAGGCTGTGGCGATGGCAAGATCGATGGCAGAGGCAACCACAATAGCCCTAGCGAACCCGAATGCCCGGACTGGGGATATCAATGGCAAAGGAAATACTGCCTCAATGGCAAAAGCAGTCTTAGAGGCTTTGAAGTGATGTAATAAAGTGGTTGGAATTCATGTGGCTTATAAAGATAACAATGGAGAAAACATGAGTAATAGTAAAGACCGAGACGAACAACGTAGGCAACTATTAACTTGGCTGGCAGCCAGCCCATTATTTGCGCTTAGTGCCAATCAAGATCTTTTCGCACAGGAGATCAAGGATCCTAAGGAGTTAATCAGAAATTTCACTAAGCGTCCAGACCCCATGGTATGGGCCCCCAATACTCCTTTAGATCTGATTTCTAATCCAAAGGAAGCCATCAATGTTTTTGATTTTGAGCCAGTAGCATTTACAAAAGTACCGCCAGCACACTTTGCATACATGGCATCAGGAATTGATGACGAAGTAACATTGCGAGCCAATCGCACCTCATTTCTCAAGTACCAATTGCGTCCTCGCCGTTTGCGCGATGTCAGTCAAATTGATACTTCAATTACGTTATTTGGAACTAAATGGCACTCCCCCATCATCATTGCCCCTACTGGTGGCAACAAAGCATATGACCCCGAGGGAGAGGTTGCTGTTGCTAGGGCGGCGAGAGCAGGGGGTTTCTTAAATATTCTGTCAAATGCAGGTGCCTCCACTATCGAAGAAGTGATTGCAGCTCGGCAAGGCGAGGTTTGGTTTCAGCTATATGCCACTTCAAGCCCGGCTGTGGCCAAGCAAGTGATTCGGCGTGTTGAAAAAGCTGGGGCGCCAGTATTAGAAATTACTGTTGATCGTAATGGTGGAAGGAATCAAGAAACATTTGCACGCCTTAGGAAGTTAGATCCACGTAATTGTGCAGGCTGTCACGTACATGGCATTGGTAGCGCGCAAGATAGACCAAACTATGATGGTATTGATATGACAGGCGTCAAGATGTCGTCCTCAAATATGACTTGGGATTTTATTAAGCAAGTTCGCGACGTTACTAAGATGAAGATCATCATCAAGGGAATTTTGACTGAGGAAGACGCGCAACTTTGTCTCAAGTATGGGGTTGATGGTATTCATGTATCGAACCATGGCGGTAGAAGTGAGGATGGCGGTCGCGGTTCAATTGAATGCTTGCCTGAAGTAGTTAAAGTAGCAAAAGGTAAGGTGCCCATTCTGTTCGATAGCGGTATTCGTCGAGGCAGTGACGTATTCAAGGCGATGGCATTAGGCGCTAATGCGGTGTGTGTTGGACGACCTTATCTCTGGGGCCTCGGTGCTTTTGGCCAGCCAGGCGTAGAGCGTGTGATGGATATTCTGCAGACTGAATTCCAGTCAACTATGCAGCAAATGGGCGCTGCCAATATTGCAGCGATTCAATCATCCATGATCTATAAATCTTAAGAATTTTTACCTTCTATAGAGCGCTTTGGAGCAATACTTATTTCCTCACAAAACGCTTTGGAGTAACGAGGTGTTAGATAGTTGCTCCAAAAAATTCTTTTGATCCGTGGTTCAAGTCCTGTTGCGCCCGCTACTTTACATAACACTCATTCGAGTAGCAGTTTTCTCGAGTGAAAATGTGTGGCTAACGTTTAAATCACGTAAGATACATTAGACTTTTTCAACAAGAAAAAATACCCTTATTTTATGTATCGAATATTTAAAAAAGACACGCTCATTAAATTAAGAGGTTACACCTGCTATTGTTTACGTCTTGAAGCGGGGCATTAATTTAACTGCATTATTACGCGTGATCTGTTGAATATCTTGTTGTGTAAAGCCGTAATTAATTAGCCCCTTTACGTTATCTTCGCTCGTACGGTAGGGGTAATCTGAGCCAAACAAGACTTGATCTTTTTTAACAAGTTGTAACAAGGAAGATAGTGCATAGGGATTGGATGACCACGCGGTATCATAGTAAAAGCGCTGCAATTCATACATCACGCCGTTAGGCACGCGTGCTTGTAGTTTTGGATCGATGACAGGCATATTTTGTAAACGCTCAGTCAAAAATGGTACGGTCCCGCCTGCATGGGAAAAGATATATTTGATGTCAGGTGTACGCGCTGCAGTCCCAGAAAAGATGATATTGACAATTGTGCGACTCGTGTCGGTACCATATTCAATTACAGTTGGAGGGGTATCGGGTAGTAGATTATTGCAGCAGTTAGCAGATGTTGGGTGGGTATACAAAATCGCCTTGCGACGATTCAGTTCCTCGAGCACAGGCGTGAAATAAGGGTGCCCCAGCCATTTATCTCCGTAGCTAGTCAGAAGGCCGATACCATCCGCCTTAAGAACATCCATTGCGTATTCAATTTCTCTTAAGGCATCATCGATATCTTGTAATGGCAGAATTGCAAATGAACCAAATCGACCTTTATTCTCGCTGGATAGCTTAGCAGCATACTCATTATTCTCACGAGCAAATTTTTTGGCTAAGTCAGCGCTTAGAAAGCTGACTTGAGGAGTTGTTGCCGAAAGAATTGCCGTTGCAGTACCGGCTCGATCCATGTCATCTAAGGTGGCATTTAATGACCAATTTAAGGCGGATGATGCAGCCATTTTCCTTTCCATCATGATGCTTAGCAAGCTTGGGGCAAAAAAATGATGATGGGTATCAATCCTATCCCGATTACCAAGGACGGTAGGTTTAGGAGTGGCAGCTTTGCTGGGTAGTACAGAAATTGCTAGCCCCCCAACTAAACCGCTTAAAAATTTTCTGCGGGAAGGGCGGCAGGCGCAATACATTTTATGAGACATATTTACTCCAAGGTTTGATATTAAATATGGTTCTAGTGCGAATCCTGTTGCCATAACTATTGATTCAGCCTGAATTGACATTGGCAACGACTTTTCTTTAGGTTGACATTCAAATATTAACCCAATTAGATAAGCATTTTGGTATCAAATAAAATTACACTACTATAGTAATTTATGGTTCCTGCTTTTTTGATACTAATATCTTGTTTTGTGATTGGAGCGACGAATGGAAAAGAAATTTATTCTCATGAGGTTGCTTTAGGTTGTGGCGGGCCTTATGATCCCCTTAATATAATTTTTGACCCAGTCCGGTAGGCTCGATCAGGAGTCAGATTGCCTAAGGAGCCTGCAATCTTGCGCTCTACAGTTTTTTAACGCTTTCAATTGTAGGCCCCATTATTAACTTTTCTAGCGTTGGCCATAAAGATAGCGTTCAAAATATTGAAAAAATTGGTCGATTTTGCTGGAGCTTGGTAGTTAGAGATTTGCTAGAGAATAGTATTTATGAAACTGGGGGGCTGGTATATATTGAGAGGCGGAGCTCCTCCGAATTATTGTAATATTTGTCCCGAGTATTTAATAAAACTCGGTTGACTTACTTTAAAAAAAGGTTCTTACATGACATTAATTACAAGTCCCGAATCTATTTTAGACATCACGATTGCAGCAATGCAAAACACTCATGATGAGCGACTCAAAACTCTCGTAACTTCTCTGGCAAAACATTTACATCAATTTGTATTGGAGAATCAACTAACTGAGCTCGAGTTCGAAAGGGCACTGCAATTTATTGTGGGCATTGGTCAAGCAACTGGAAAAAATACTAACGAGGTTGTTCTTGCGGCTGATATTTTGGGCGTCTCCTCTTTGGTTTCTACTATCAATAATTTGGATGTGGATGGCGTTTCCTATGCTGCATTACTTGGACCATTCTGGCGTAAAAATGCTCCTTTGTGCTCATGGGGAGATAGTATCTCTAGGACTGATTTGGGTGGCCAAGCAATGGAAGTTTGCGGTCGCATTATCGATGAATCAAAACAGCCCGTAATTGGCGCAATTGTGGATGTTTGGCACTCTTCACCTGTAGGTTTTTATGAAAATCAAGACGAACGTCAGGGAGATATGAATTTACGTGGCCGCTTTCAGACTAATGAAAATGGCGAATTCTTTTTTACCACTATCCGTCCATCTGGATACCCTGTACCCACCAATGGTCCATGCGGTGAATTATTGCGCGCGCAAAACAGGCATCCAAATAGGCCGGCTCATATTCACTTTATGATTTCAAAACCTGGTTATAAGGTTTTAATCACTCAGGTTTTTGATTCGACTGATGAAAACTTAGAAAGTGATCCAGTATTTGGCGTCTCTAAACAACTGGTTGGTGAGTATTTAACAGACTCAGCTACTGGTATTTGCAAGTTGAATCATTCTTTTGTATTGCAGGCTGGTAAAATGGTATTTCCAGCGCCACCTATCCCTTAGGAATTTATGAGCACATTTCAGTCTGTAGATGATTTAAAGAATAAAGTTGCAGTCATTATTGGAGGTAGTGGTGCGATTGGCTTTGCTGCAGCAAAGCGGCTGGCTGAACTTGGGGCTACCTGCATCTTGGTTGGGCGTAACGCTATTGAAAAAGGTGAAAAACAGATCGGTCAGTTGCCAGCTGGAAATCATTTTTGTTTAAATGCCTCTATTGTCGATTCTGCAAGTCTATTGGCAGCCGCCAAGGAGGTGAAGGAGCGTGTAGGTCGTTGTGATATTTTGATTAACTCGGCTGGTTTTACTAAGCCTATACCGGCTGCAAATTTAGATGCACTAACCGATGATTTAATTGATGATATCTTGAAGGCAAATTTCCGTGGGGTCTTTTCATCCATTCGGGCTTTTCAGGAATTACTAAAAGCAAATAGAGACGGTCTGATTGTGAATGTCTCATCCATTGCTGGTTTTACTGGGGTTGGGAGCAATCTTGCTTACGTAGCAGCAAAGGCGGGATTAGATATTGTTAGTGAGTCACTTGCAAAAGTCCTGGCGCCAGACATTCGCGTTCTTTGTGTTTCTCCTGGCGTAGTTGATTCAGCATTTGTTCCTGGCCGTGGAGATGACTTTAATGATAAGACTGCGGCTACCACGCCGCTTAAGCGAATCGGTACCCCCGATGATGTCGCCGCTGCTATCGAAGCTTGCGCTACCCGTCTTCGTTTTTCAACCGGAATGCGAATCGTGGTTGACGGCGGCCGCCATCTTTAATTAAAAGTATTGAGATATGAGTCAAAAAACTTTACTTACTTGCGCTGTAACCGGTAATCTGACTGCACCTGATCAGACCCCTTACTTACCTATTACTCCAAATCAAATTGCTGATGAGTGCCTGGCCTCAGCAGAAGCAGGGGCTGCTGCCGTCCATATTCATGTACGCAATCCTCAGACCGGCAGACCTTCAATGGAATTGGATCTCTACCGCGAAGTGTTTAATCAGATTCGTAATGTCAATTCACAATTAATTATCAATCTCACTACTGGCCCTGGTGGCCGTTTTATACCAAGTATTGAGGATCCTCGTATTGCAGCTCCCGGCTCAAGCTTGATACAGCCTGAAAAACGGGTAACGCATATTACTGCTCTAAAGCCTGATATCTGCACCTTAGATCTGAATACGATGAATTCAGGTGCTGATGTTGTGATCAATACTCCGCGTAATGTTCGAATTATGGCGAATATCATACGAGAAGCCGGTGTTAAGCCTGAGTTAGAAATTTTTGATTCAGGTGATATGCATTTGGCGCGAGATCTGATTGCCGATGGAACGATTGAAGGACCTGGCTTGTGGTCGTTTGTGACCGGAGTGAAATATGGTTTTTCTTCATCCCCGGAAACTTTGCTATATGCCCGTAACCTGTTGCCTTCTGGTGCTATCTGGTCAGGTTTTGGTATTGGACGTTTTGAGTTTCCAATGGTTGCGCAGGCTTGGCTTGCTGGTGGGCACGTGCGGGTTGGAATGGAAGATAATCTATATCTAGAAAAAGGTGTACTCGCAAAGAGTAATGCTGAGTTAGTTGCTAAAGCGAAACGCATTATCAATGATTTGGGCGGTGAATTAGCTAGTCCAGAGGAGGCCCGTTCAATGCTAAATTTACCCAAAAAATTATCATAAAAATTGGTAAAGAGAGATAACAATGCAATATGAAAATTTGCGTGCAATACGTTTGCATGAAAAGGTGTCGTCAATTGACGAGCTTTTACCTATGATTGAGATGCAACAGCCACCTACCTTGCATCAGGGAGAGGCATTAGTCCGTGTGGTGAGTGCAGGCGTCAATCCTAGTGACGTTAAAGCAGCATTAGGAATTATGCCAAAAGCTATTTTCCCACGTATTCCGGGTCGCGATTTTGCTGGTGTAGTAGTAGATGGCCCTAATGCATGGCTTGGTAAAGAAGTTTGGGGCTCTGGCGGTGACGTGGGAATAACTCGCAATGGGTCTCATGCAGGTTGGCTAGTTTTACCTGAACATGCCCTTCATGAAAAACCGCAGAACTTGAGTTTTGAGGAGGCAGGCTCGGTTGGCGTGCCATTTGTTACTGCACTCGAGGGTTTTCGCAGAAGTGGCATGCCTCAGTCCGATCAGGTTGTAGTAGTTATGGGCGCGAATGGAAAAGTAGGTCAGGCGGCAGTACAAATTGCTGCAATGAATGGGGCCAAAGTCATTGCTGTGCAACGTTTTGACTCTTTTAGCGCTCATGCATGTAATGAAGTGAGTGTGATTAATGCTAAAGGCTTGGTAGCAGGGCAAATTGCGGAACAGGTTCAGAAGTTAAGTAATGGCAAGGGTGCCAATATTATTTTCAATACTGTTGGAAGCGCTTATTTTGAAGCTGCCAATAAGTCACTGGCAAAAGGAGGCACTCAGATTTTTATTGCAACCCAAGATAGAGCTGTGCCATTTGACATTTTTACTTTTTATCGTGGTATGCATAGCTTTGTTGGAATCGATACACTGGCGCTAGATTGTATTGAGTCTACAAAACTGTTAAACCAATTAAGGCCTGGTTTTGAATCTAAGCAACTGAAGGCATTTCATATAGATCGG
Organism: uncultured beta proteobacterium; assembly: GCA_903892315.1. The sequence goes on from CAITHY010000142.1 coordinate 24,673, forward strand.
TCTTTCAAAATAGAGGATGCTTTAGAGGCTTATAAACTAGTTTTAAGTGGTTCTCCTAAACGGGTTGTTTTTAATTTATAGCCAGTGTGATTTATGTACATTACTAGATTTAAAGAAGCAAATACATATCAAGCCCCCAATCATGATGATATGACCTGCTATCGTCTTCAAGGTAAAGAGGCTAGTCCTTGTAATTCAATGTGGATGGGTATGAGTATTTTTGAGCCTGGGGGGCAAACTGCACTTGATGGCTCAACAGTAGAAAAGATCTATTTTGTAGTGGAGGGCGAGATAGCAGTATTTTGTGAGTCTGAAGATGGCCTTAAGTCAGACGATATTTTGCGTGAAAATGATTCTTGCGCTTTTTTGGCCGGTGAAAAAAGACAGCTAAAAAATTTAAGTGGCCAAATTGCGAAGGTTGTTTTAATTATGAGATCAAATTAAAGCAATCAATTGCATTATTTGATATAAAAGCGACAATCATAAGGAAAGTGGTGTTTAGTATGAAGCTTTTACTTGCTAAGTTAGTGATGATATTGGCTATCTCAATGATTGGTATTGAGAGTTCGTTTGCCCAAACCTCTTGGCCAATTTCACAAACCATACGTTTTATTGTGCCTTTTACACCCGGTAGTGGCACGGATGTGATTGCTCGTCTTATAGCCAATAAGTTGGCAGATAGTCTGGGCACATCTATTTTTATTGAAAATAAACCTGGTGCTGGCGGTACTATTGGTGCTGCCCTGGTCGCTAAATCTCCGCCCAATGGCTATACCTTCTTAATTCAATCTTCCGGTCATGTTGTAAACCCATACATCTATAACGCTTTACCATACGATACCCTGAAAGATTTTGTCGGCGTTACTTCTCTGGTGCAGCTGCCAAATGTCATGGTTACATCAGCAAGTTCTGGTTACATATCTCTTGCAGATTTGATTGCTAAGGCGCAAGCTAATCCAGGAGTTAAAAATTATGCTTCTGCTGGTAATGGCTCAGCTACCCATATGAACGCAGAAAAATTCAGAATTGCCGCTAAGATCAATGCAAACCATATTCCCTACAAAGGAACCCCTGATGCTATTACGGATACGATAGCCGGAAGAGTGGATTGGTTTTTTTCGCCGATTGTTTCTGCTTTGCCATTGATCAGGGATGGCAAACTTCAGGCATTAGCTGTTGGCACCTCTAAGCGCTCTATAGTGTTGCCTGGTGTACCTACCACTATTGAGGCTGGTGTTCCAAATTCTTCTTATATTTTTTGGGTGGGAGTTTTTGCCCCTTCCAAAACGCCCGCAAATATCGTCAATCGAATGAATTCTGCGATCATGAAGGTGATGCAGGAGCCTGCTGTTATAGAGCAATTACATAAACTTGGTGCAGAGCCCATGGTGATGAGCTCTGAAAAATTTGATCAGATGGTTAGATTAGAAATGGACTCGGCAGCCATTTTGGTTAAAGAGTCAAAAATGATAATGAACTAACCGAGAATCGTCTTATGAAGAGAGGTTGGCTTTGGCGTATCTTTGGCCGTTGCATGACACACTGCTTCTTTTAGGCCCAGACCCCGTTTTGAGTGGGTTTACCATGGAATTCTGACCCTTTTATCCCACTCATCACTAGATATAAAATATTTCATGAATTTTCTGTAATTGTTCCGAGTCTTAACGGCTGAGAATATTGCTGGCCACTAAGAAAATCTATACCGACCTTCAGATAGTTTTTAAGTGTTACTTAGGGTAACGCTTGCTCCTATAAAATACTTTGGAGTAACGAATTGTGAGGTGGTTACTCCAAAATCCTGTGGTTTTCAAAGCAAAAGTATAAAAAACTATTTCTTAAAAGATAGGTTATTCCACTTCATATAACACTACACACCGATATTTAGGAGACGTAAGCTCTTGATATCCCAATGGTTTTCTTTGGATGTCTGCTCTCATAATCCTTTGGTCCCAGGTTCAAGTCCTCTAGGGTTCACCAGAAAAGCAAACCATCATCAGTAATGGTGGGATTTATATTCAGAACTACTTAAAATAGACTTTATGAATCAGGTGAATGGCAAAGAGGGTGAAAAGCTTATGAAAAATATTGGAATTATCGGCATCGGAAAAATGGGCAATGCCATAGCGACCAACTTGTTAAAGCATGGATATCCGGTCAATTTTTATACCCGTCGACCCGGCTATTTTGAGGATAAGGTCATTTCTTGCGGTGGAATCAAGAAGTTGACAAAAGCTCAGTTAGCCACTGATTCACAAGTCATTCTGTTATGCGTCACAGGCACGCCCGAAGTTGAGCAAATCATCTATGGCGAGGATGGTTTATTAGAAAGCGTACTGTCTGGAACAATTGTTATTGACTGTAGTACATCTATTCCAAATTCAACCTTGAGAATTGCTGCGGATATTGAGGGGAAGAACGCGTTTTACTTGGATGCAGCCTTAGCTCGCACGCCAAAAGAAGCGGAAGAGGGGCGGCTTAATCTGTTGGTGGGTGCAAGTCAGGAGTTGTTTGGTCAATGCCTGCCTATTTTTAAGTGCTTTGCAGAAAATATTGAGCACGTTGGACCGATAAGCTATGGGCATCGTTTGAAACTAATCCACAATTATATCGCTCTTGGTTTTTCTGCTGTAATGGCTGAGGCTGTAGCCTGTGCAAGAGCTGCCAATATTAATATGAACTTGTTACTAGCAGTCCTTTCTAAGGGTGCTGGTGAAGGTGCAATTCTGCGGCGTTTTCAGCCTTATATTCTTGAGCAAGATGACTCCAGTTTTCGATTTACTATTTCTAATGCCTCTAAGGATCTTGAGTATTACTTGGCGATGGCCAAAGAGAACAATGCTTCGTTTGAGATGGCCAAAGTGGTAGGCAAAATGTATGCGAATGCAGTAGTAAGCAGCAATCCAGAATCCTCCGTCCCGAAAATGATCGATATTTTGGGTGCAAAGCCTGATTAAGTTTTTATTTTTAGTACTGGCATTTTTTTGCCAATAGCTACAACTATTAGCACCACGATTGCAAAGAGGAGATTGCTCATTGTTAAAGGTTCAAATACCAAAAGACTGGATAGCGCCAGAGTGCAAAAAGGTTGCAAAAGTTGCACCTGACCCACATGAGCTATTCCGCCCATGGATAGACCGTTGTACCAAAAGATATTGCCGATATAGGCAGAGAAAATGCTTAGAAATATCAATGCTATCCAAGCTTGTAATGACGCATTCATAATAGGCTCAATAGAAGTCGCCAGTTGTGTAGTGTAGTAAATAGCAATTGGTAAGCTGGGTATGAGAGCAATAATGGCTACCCAAGAGATGACTGCTATGCCCCCCATTTTCTGGGAAATGTTTCCTGCTTCAGCATAACCATAGGAGGCTGAAATAGCAGCGAGGAGGAGGGCAATATCGCCTACTTGTAGAAAGCCACCACTTTCTTTAATTGAAAATAAAATAACCAATGCACTACCAATAATTGCAGTTATCCAAAATCCACGTGATGGCCTTTCGCCAAAACGCAGCGTCGCAAATAAGGCGGTGAGTAGTGGAGAGATACCCAGAACAATGCCGCCATGAGAGGATGGTAAGTTCTGCATTGCAATTGCAATAGAAATAGGAAATACAAACGAAATTAGGATGGAGATGCTCGCCAGCGTGGGTAGATCAGTTTTTTTGGAGGTGCAATTTTTTTAATTAGCACGTACATCAAGGCCGTTATGCCTGCAATAGTGGCCCTGTAAAAAGATAGCGGTATGGCTCCAAAATCTGACACTGCCATTTTTGTTGCAGGCAATGTCATGCTGAAAATGATTACGCCCACCAGGCCAAGCCAGAGCCCTTTATTTTCTCTATCCAAATCGAAGTCTCAATGTGATTTTGTTTGCATTAATTCGTTGGGAGTTTACTAGAGTCGAGTACATATTGATCTCTGTTAAATTAGACCTATCGCATCAATAAAAGATTAGGGACGTTGACTATGAGAGTATTAATTACAGGTGGGGCTGGTTTCTTAGGGCAAAAACTGGCTAAGCAATTGTTGAATCAGGGTTCTTTGAAAGATTCTGAGGGTCTAGTTCAAAAAATTGATGAGCTAATTCTGGTTGATGTGGTTAAGGCTTATGATTTTGAGGATTCGCGTGTTCAGGTAATTGCGGGTGATATCGCTGATCCTAAACTAATCAAGAGTTTAATTACCTCTGACATAAAGTCTATATTTCATTTGGCGGCTATTGTGAGCGGTCAGGCCGAGGCTGATTTTGATTTGGGTATGCGTATCAATTTGGATGCGGCCCGTCTGTTGCTAGAGACTTGTCGCGAGGTGGGGCATAAACCAAAAATTATCTTTACCAGCTCTGTTGCAGTTTACGGGGGCGCTCTTCCAGAGGTGGTCTTAGATACAACAGCACTCAATCCACAATCATCATACGGCGCGCAAAAAGCTATTTGTGAACTTTTGCTCAATGACTTCACGCGTAAGGGTTTTGTAGATGGCAGGGTATTGCGTTTACCTACTATCAGTATTCGTCCAGGTGCGGCCAATAAGGCGGCATCTTCTTTTGCAAGCGGCATCATTCGAGAGCCTTTGAATGGAAAGCCCTCTATCTGTCCCGTTTCAACAGACTTGCGCATTTGGTTGCTGTCGCCGCGATATGCCATTGAATCTATGATTGCTGGACATGATTTACATTCAGGCGCTTTAGGTTTGAATAAGTCAATCAATCTTCCCGGTGTGTCAGTAAGTGTGGGTGAAATGATTGAGGCACTTCGTAAGGTTGCAGGTGAGGAAGTGGTCTCAAGAATATCTATGGAGCCGGATCCAAAAGTGGAGGCAATTGTCAAAAGTTGGCCTGGATCTTGGGATGCTAGTAGAGCCAAGAACTTGGGTTTAAAAGCAGACCCTAATTTTGAAAGTATTGTGCAGGCTTATATGGAAGATGAGTTGAAGGGCTAAGCGCTAACATCTCTAAGACTTTGGGATGTTGTTAATAATATTTCGCACTAAAGCACTGCCTTCCTCTTTCCAGAAGCTTCTATCGGCTAGCTTCAGTCTCTGTGCGGCATTAATCATATGGTTGCTCGCCGCTATACGAGCAAGTTCAGTATTGCCTGATGCAATGGCGGTCACAATAGCTTCATGCTCTTCTTGAACTTGCTGAGCAAAGTCTACTCTTCGATCTTCGTTTGCACGGGTAACGCTTGTTGCTGCTCTGAGTGAATACGAGAACGTATTTACAAACTTGAGCCAGTAAGGATTTCCTGTTGCTTGTGCAATGAGCGTATGAAAAATTACATCCTCCTCAACCCCACTATATCCCGCATCAGTGACTTCTTTAATTTTGCGTAGAGCACCTTCAATATTCGATAGCTGCCCTGGTGTGCGGCGAATGGCTGCTAGCGAGGCAATCTCGGCTTCAATTCCTCTTCTGACTTCAATAATGTTTTGTAAAGCGTGCGCAGACTGTTCTGTTGCTTCATTCACCATTTCTGGATTGGCTTTGAATCTCTCGCCAATGAAAGTCCCACTACCTTTATGCGATTTCAGAACGCCATCTTTTTTGAGGATCGCAATGGCTTCACGAACTACCGTTCGGCTGACTTTGAAATGCTTCGCAATAATGGATTCAGCGGGTAGACGAGTATTGGGGCTTAAGTCGTCTGCATGAAATTGGTTAAGCAATGTATTAGCAATTCGCGTACCGAGATTGCCCTTTGAAAAATGGGTTTTCTTGATGTCTATTTCTGCCAGTGTTAGAAGTTGACTCATGAATGCTCTTGGTGAAAAGTTGTCTAATAAATATTCATAAAAGTATACAAATTATTAGGGTAAAAGCTAGCTCAAAATCATTGACTGCCCTTTTTTTTATGATTAGGATGCCTATTATAAAGTTGTATGAAAGTTGTATATTTTTTTGAAAATAAAACGCCAATACCAATTGGCTTTAGAGGGAGACGGTAATGACTGCTGCAAGTATGGGTGCCCCGAGCGCCTTTGAAGACCTAACCTATAAGAAAGTCGCATGGCGCATCATGCCTTTGTTGATGATCTGTTACATCATTGCTTACCTTGATCGAGTGAACGTTGGTTTTGCTAAATTACAAATGCTAACTGACTTGGGCTTTAGCGAAGCAGTGTATGGATTTGGTGCTGGGGTATTTTTCTTTGGCTATTTCATTTTTGAAGTGCCAAGTAATATTATCTTGCATAGAGTGGGTGCGCGAATATGGATTGCGCGCATTATGGTGACCTGGGCAATTATTTCTGGTGCCTGTATGTTCGTAACCACCCCAACCAGCTTTTATGTAATGCGATTCTTGTTGGGATTGGCAGAGGCGGGATTCTTCCCAGGCATTATTTTGTATCTGACTTACTGGTTCCCATCAGCACGTCGCTCAAAAATTGTTTCTATCTTTATGTCTGCTATTCCTTTGGCAGGCCTGATCGGCGGACCTTTGTCTGGCTGGATTATGGAGTCAGTAGCTGGTACCAATGGTCTGACTGGTTGGCAATGGATGTTTGTGCTTGAAGCGATTCCCGCTGTAGTTTTAGCTGTAGTAGTGTTCTTTTATCTTGATGACAGCATTAAAAATGCAAAGTGGTTAAATAATGAAGAAAAGACATTACTGGCTTCAAATATTGAAGCGGACCAGCGCGAAAAAGTCGATCATGGTTCATTTGGAGAGATTCTGAAAGATGGTCGTCTATGGCTTGGCATCTTAGTATATTTCTGCATCGTGATGGGCCAGTATGGTTTAACATTCTTCCTCCCAACACTGATCAAGACTGCTGGTATTAAAGGCGTATTGAACATTGGACTGTTTACTGCAATTCCTTATGGCGCTGCAGTCATTTCCATGATTCTCTTTGGCCGTAGGTCAGATAGAACTCGTGAGCGCCGTTGGCACTTAGTTGTTCCAATGTATATGGGTGTTATCGGTCTGACTGGTAGCGCCCTTGCAGGTACAACTAATACAGAGATTGCTGTTGCTTTCTTGACATTGGCGGCCGCAGGCGTTTTATCTGCTACCCCGCTATTCTGGGCTCTGCCAACGTCATTCTTGTCTGGTGCATCAGCGGCAGCAGGTATTGCTGCAATTAATTCAGTAGGCAATCTGTCTGGATTTGTGGCCCCATTCTTGATTGGCGCTATTAAAGATGCGACCGGTTCTTCAAACATCGGTTTGTATGTTATTTCAGGTGTATTGATTATCGGGTCTTTAGCAGTACTGAGATTCCCTGCGAAATTAGTCAATCGGTAAGAAAACCGTAGGTCGAGTGCCATTAGCCTAAAGGCAGTGGCACTTTTTTATTTTTTTAAAAGGCAGAAAAAATGAGTTCCCAAGGAGTTTCAATTGGAGTCATTGGTTTGGGTGCGATGGGTAAAGGTATGGCTGGCTCTTTGCGACGCGCTGGTTATGATGTTTATGTAGCAGATGTTCGTCAAGAGGTGGCTGATGAGTTTGCCAAAGATGGCGGCACTGCTTGCAAATCTCCATCTGATGTAGCCCAGCATTGTGAAATTCTGGTGAGCGTTGTTGTGAATGCCGTTCAAACAGAAGAGGTCTTATTCGGTCAAAATGGCGCAACTGCGTCTATGAAGAAGGGCTCTGTTTTTGTGATGTGCTCTACCGTTGATCCGAACTGGTCAATGGCTTTGGAGAAGCGCTTAAATGAAATGGGTATTCTCTATTTAGATTCTCCTATATCCGGAGGAGCCGCTAAAGCTGCCTCGGGACAAATGACCATTATGAGTGCCGGCTCTCCCGAGGCCTATGCCAAAGTAGGTGAAGCATTAGATGCAATGGCGGTCAATGTTTATCGCCTCGGTAATGCTGCTGGCGCTGGCAGTAAGGTCAAAATCATTAATCAACTATTAGCTGGAGTGCATATTGCCGCTGCTGCTGAGGCAATGGCCTTAGGCTTACGTGAGGGCGTGGATGCCGCATCTTTATATGAGGTGATCACGAATAGTGCTGGGAATAGCTGGATGTTTGAAAATCGTATGGCTCACGTGTTGGCCGCTGATTACGCCCCACTATCAGCAGTAGATATCTTTGTTAAGGATTTAGGCTTAGTTTTAGATACGGCAAGAGCGAGTAAATTTCCATTACCGCTGGGTTCAACGGCTCACCAGATGTTTATGCAAGCATCGACTGCAGGATTTGGAAGGGAAGATGATTCGGCAGTAATTAAAATATTCCCTGGAATTAAACTTCCAGAAAAAAAATAAATATTCAGAAAAGAAGATAGAAGCATATGACTGTTTTATTAGGTTGCATTGCAGATGATTTCACGGGTGGTACAGATTTAGCGGGTATGTTGGTGAAGTCTGGGATGAAAACCATCCAATTGATAGGTGTTCCAACGGGTCCAGCGCCAGATAATGTTGATGCAGTAGTCATTGCATTGAAATCTAGAACCAACCCGGCTGCTGACGCGGTAAAAGAATCTCTGCTAGCACTCGAGTGGCTAAAGCAACAAGGCTGCAAGCAGTTTTATTTTAAATATTGCTCCACTTTTGATTCAACGCCGAAAGGCAATATTGGCCCTGTGACGGAAGCCTTAATGAAGGCGCTTGATACTAAGTTCACGATTGCTTGTCCAGCCTTTCCGGCCAATAAGCGCAGTATTTATAGGGGCCATCTCTTTGTTGGTGACGAGCTATTAAGTGAGTCGGGAATGCGCAATCACCCCTTAACTCCAATGACGGATTCCAATTTAGTTCGCGTTTTACAGCAGCAGGTAAAAGCTAAGGTTGGGTTAATTGATTACTCGGTAGTAAAAGATGGGTCTAGTATCATCCAAAAACGTTTTGCTGATTTGCAAAAAGAGGGGTATCAGTTCTCTGTAGTAGATGCTTTGTCTGACATTGATCTCTATAGTATTGGCGCTGCCTGTGCGGATTTACCCCTTGTTACTGGTGGCTCAGGAATTGCGCTGGGTTTGCCGGAAAACTTTAGAAAAAAAGGTCTACTTAAAATTATTGGCGATGCCAATAAGTTGGGAACTGTTCGTGGCCTCAAGGCAGTTATTGCGGGCAGCTGTTCTGCAGCCACCCAAGAGCAGGTTCGGATCATGAAGGAAAAATCGCCCGCTTATTTTGTTGACCCCCTCGCTTTGGTGGATGATAAAGATGTGGTTGCAGAAGCGCTTTCTTGGGCATCTGAAAATATTGCAAAAGGCCCGGTCTTGATCTATGCCACCTCATCTCCAGAAGTTGTGAAGAGCATTCAAGAAAAAGTGGGTGTAGATAAAGCGGGTGAGATGGTCGAGCATGCTTTAGCTCAAATTGCGCAGGGACTTATTAAGTTGGGTGTTGGTCAATTAATTGTGGCTGGTGGCGAGACTTCTGGTGCCGTAGTGAAGGCGCTAGGTATCTCTGGCTTGAGAATTGGTCCTGAGATTGCCCCTGGCGTACCCTGGACTCGGGCTGTTTTTGAACAGTCGCATAATGAGCCTTTGTTGCTCGCATTAAAGTCCGGTAACTTTGGTGGGCCTCAATTCTTCAATGAAGCCTGGGACTATATTCAATGACCTTTTCGATTAATGCAAAATCCGAAGAATCCAAGCAACGCGAGCAAATTGTTGAGTTTGGCAAGTCTATCTTTGATCGGGGATTGACTGCAGGTAGCAGTGGCAACCTCAGTGTGCGATTGGATGATGGATGGTTATTGACACCAACGAATGCGTCCTTGGGTAGATTAGATCCGGCCACACTCACCAAGTTGGATTGGGAAGGTAATGCAGTGAGTGGCTTGCCGCCATCCAAAGAGGCTTTTTTACATCGCGCGATGTACAACACCAGAACTGGGGCTAAAGGGATAGTCCATCTTCACTCCACATACTCAGCGGCAGTTTCATGTATGTGCGGTCTGAATCATGATAGTTGTATTCCACCGCTGACCCCTTACTTTGTGATGAAGGTGGGTCGCCTACCGTTAGCCCCATATCATCGACCTGGAGACCCTGATCTCGGATCGGTTATTGAAAAGTTAGCAGTCAAGAATTCATCAGTTCTTCTTGCTAATCATGGTCCGGTTGTTTCGGCAAACTCTTTAGAGGCTGCAGTAAATGCAGCAGAGGAGCTTGAAGAGACGGCTAAATTATTTCTGTTATTAAAGGGCGTTGAAACACGTCCCTTAGATGAAGCCCAGATTCAAGATTTAAAGAAAAATTTCAACCTCGATATTTAATAATGTTTATAGAAGGGTATTTCAGTGCCAAAGTTTGCCGCCAATTTAACAATGATGTTCCATGAGTATGAATTTCCTGCTCGGTTTTCTGCTGCTGCAAAAGCAGGTTTTGATGCTGTCGAGTTTTTATTTCCCTATGACTACTCGCCTGCTGATGTGGGTGGATGGCTCAAAGAGAATAAGTTAAAAAATGTACTTTTCAATTTACCCCCAGGGGATTGGGCTGCCGGTGAGCGAGGTATTGCGGCCTTACCGGGGCGTGAGGAAGAGTTCCGTGCTGGTGTGGCTAAAGCGATTGAATATGCTCAAGCCTTGGGTACTCCTCAATTGCATATGATGGCGGGATTGGTGTCTGCTGGAGCTGACCTAGTTCTTTACCGCAAGACCTATCTTGCAAATATGAAGTTTGCTGCTCAAGAATTAGCAAAACATCGTCTCCAGCTTCTGCTTGAGCCCATCAATACTCGAGATATGCCCGGATATTTTCTGAATACCCAAGCCCTAGCACATGAGCTTCGTGCTGAGTGTGGCGAGCCTAATGTAAAAGTGCAAATGGACTTTTACCATGCTCAAATCATGGAGGGTGATTTGATTTCCACCTTCAAGAAATACCTTTCTGATATTGGTCATACTCAGATTGCTAGTGTACCGAATAGAAATGAACCAGATGATGGTGAGGTGAATTACACAGCTATTTTTAAAATGCTTGATGACATGTCATATCAGGGTTATGTTGGCTGCGAGTATCGACCTAAAGGTAAAACCGAGGATGGTTTAGTTTGGTTTCAAGCTGCAAAGTAATCCAGTCTTGACATCCATTGGCAGAAAATTCTTAAATGGGTAGCGAAAATCCATATTATCGAATTGGATTGGTAGCCAATCGGGCGCATCAGGATTCTGAGGATGCTGCTCTTGCCCAGCTTTTAAATGGCTCAAAGACCTCAATCACTAAAGTTTTAAAGCCCCATTTTTCCGTAGTTGGTCGAACTATGGATGCCATGAAGATTTATGATTTATTAACCGACTATCCCAATATTGAACGTCTACCATATGGTCACGACGGTGGCTTAATGCGTTTGGTTTCTAGGGTTGTGGATCCTGATCCGGCCAAATCACTAAATGCAATTATTTACCTGATGGATCCTGTTGATCCATCTTCAGCCTTTCCTGAAGCCGTTGCACTAAAACGCCAGTGTGTAATTCATGGCATACCATTTTTGTCTACCTTGGCTGGAGCTAGGGAGTGGATTGAGTTGGAATCAATGAATCTCACTGGGCAAACAAATTTAGCGCTTGATTCATATTTTGCATATGAGAATCAAGGCATAGCACTCATTGCGCACGATGCCATGAAGCCAGAGATGCTCAGACTGGCGGAAAAGCACTTTGATCTACTGAGCCGTTTTAAAGTGCGCTATGCAACGGGCACGACTGGTGGGTTGCTGAATGAATTGGCAAAAAAAATCAAAGGCAGTAAAGAAGGTGAGCGCTGGGTGACTCCTTGTTTAAGCGGTCCAATGGGGGGAGATGCACAGATAGCCGAGTTGGTATTAGATAGAAAATGTGGTCGAATTCTGTTTTTAGAGGATCCTCATGTCGCGCGTCAGCACGAAGCGGATATTCAGCTTCTTGAGCGTGCTGCTCGCGTTGTAACCGATTTTGCATCATGCAATAGCGATAACAAAAGTGCAGATCGTTGGTTAGCGCTCCTATCTTCAAGAGCGTAGTTTTTAAATAAGTTTTGTCTCCTGACTTTATCCATCCTACGGGGTGGCTTTTTTGCGTTACTTAAAGTTACGCTCACTCATTAAAGATGCTTTAGTGCAACCAATTGCTACATGGTTGTTCCAAACCTCTGTAGTTTTGAAAACCAAATAGAGAGTTAGTACTTCTAATGGTTTTATTAAATCTACTACACAAAACGCTACACACCGATATTTAGGAGGCGTAAGCTCTTGAAATCCTAATGGTTTTCTTTGGATGTCTGCTCTCATAATCCTTTGGTCCCAGGTTCAAGTCCTGGTGCTTTCACCAGAAATAAACCCTCATCAGCAATGGTGGGGGTTTTGCCTTTCTGGTCCCGTGACTGCATTAATCTTGACAGCCTCAGCAAAGTAATGA
>CAITHY010000143.1 GCA_903892315.1 uncultured beta proteobacterium
AATTTTAAAAGCAGCAATTCTGATACGTAGGGGTCAATATGACCTTGGATTGGAGCATTTAGATCTTATTGAGCAGACAATTGCCCATAGCAAAGATGAGTTAATTAATTTGCGTGGTGTTGCGTTACGTTCTAAAAAAGAACTTGAGAGGGCGCTTGAAGTTTTAAAGTTAGGCCATGAAAAATATCCCAAATCTATCGATATTGCTCATAACCTAGCAGTAACAGCTACTGATTTGGCTAATTTTGATCTGGCAATTACAGCGGCAAATAATGCAATAGCGATCAATCCTAAATTTGATCAAACTTATCGAAACCTTGGCAGAATTTATATCACCAAAAGAGATGTAGAAAATGCCAAAAAAGTATTTGATAAATTAGAGGAATTGGATCCCGGTTGTGAGGATGTGCTGGTGGGCAGAGGAGCCATTGCCTTACTTGAGAATAAGCCCAAGGAAGCTATTCCGTGCTTTGAAAGAGCTCTAGCATTAAAACCCAATGTAGGTCCTGCATGGGGAAATTTAGGTATTAGTTATAAGTTTTTAGGGGACTATAAGAAAGCAAAAGAATGCTTGGAGATGGCGATTAAAAATGATCCTAGTCAAATTGAGCATCGCTGGAATTTAGCTTTAGTTCAACTGAGCTTGGGAGAGCAAGGGGCTGGATGGCTCAATTATGAATGCCGCTTTGACCCACGTAGGATAGCCACAGACCGTGTTGTTATGCCTAAAACAACGGTACCGATGTTAACGCCTACAGATTCTGTTAAAGGCAAGACCATCATTTTGGTGCAGGAACAGGGTTTTGGGGACACGATTCAATTCTACCGATTTGCCCAGCATCTCAAAGGCGAAGGTGCCTCAAGAATCGTGGCGATTGTTGCGCAAGAGCTTATTGAGGTAGTAAGAACTATTCCATGGATTGACGAGGCTCACCATACACTCTCCAATCCAGTACAGACACCTGATTATTGGGTCTTTCCGATGAGTCTACCATTTAGATATGGGGTTCGAGATGATGCATCCACACCTCGGCCCATTCCCTACATGTCTGTGGATTCAAAAAAAGTTGAGCAATGGGCCCAAAAATTTAGCCATTTGGATCAAAAAAAATTACGGGTAGGTTTGGTGTGGGCAGGGCGTGAGACGCATACCAATGATAAAAACCGCTCAATGTCGTTGCAACACTTTAGCGGGCTATCCAAGTTCAAAGATCAGGTGGAATTTTTCTCTTTGCAAAAAGGTAGGAGAGAAAATGATCCACATGATCAGGATTGGACCATTACTAAATTTGGTGAAAAAATTGAAACCTTTATGGATTCAGCTGCTGTTTTAGCAAATTTAGATTTACTCATTAGCATTGATTCAGCTCCTGTTCATTTGGCTGGAGCCCTTGGGATGCCAGTGTGGGTATTTATTCCAGCGATTTTTGATTTTCGTTGGATGGTTGATCGTGCCGATACGCCATGGTATTCGAGCATTCGTTTATTTCGCCAGCAAAACGATGAAGAAGGATGGGCACCGGCAATTGAGCGCATGGAATTGGCTCTAGAGCAGTGGATAAAAGAGCGGCCAACACGCTGGCAGCCACCCCTGTTTGATTATGAGCCGAGCGTGAAGGATTCGGGTACTTATGCGGGAGTATTGCTCTGGTTAAATTCGGCCTATCAATATCATCAGGATGGCAAGTTAGAGCAGGCTAAAAAGCTATATGAGTTAGTCAGGCACTACGACCCAGACAATATTGATGCTACACGCAATTTGGCGGTCTTGCTAAGAGCAGTTGGAAAGCTCCCGGAAGCTTTGGAGCTTTATGCTTATGGTGAGGGCAAGCAATTTGCTGATGCTGATTTTTTTGCCAACTACGCCAATGTGCTCTTTCAAATGCAGCAAGTAGGCGCGGCATTGGAGCGTGCGCAGCGAGCTTTAAGCCTAAATCCCGAGCATAACAATGCATTGACTGTGCTTGCAGGTTGTTATGAAAATCTGGGCAAATTCAATGAAGCGCTTGAGCTATTGACTAAATCGCAGAGCAAGAAGTGGAGT
>CAITHY010000144.1 GCA_903892315.1 uncultured beta proteobacterium
GGGAAGTGACGATAATGTCGCCATGGCTTTAATCGTACTCACTGATGCAAAACTGGCTTTTGGCCACGTTGACCTCCTCGCAAACACCGCTTTTTCACTGGAATCCGGTGAACGTGTTGGCTTAATTGGCCGCAATGGCACAGGCAAATCTTCCTTGTTGAAGATATTGGCCGGTATAGAAAAAATGGATGATGGGCTGCTGCAATATCAGCAAGGCTTACGTATAGCTTATGTTCCTCAAGAGCCTATTTTCGAGGCGGAGGAAACGGTCTTTGATGCGGTTGCAAAGGGTGTCGCTCAAGCTAAGGCTTTACGTGAAGAATACGAGGCTCTTAGCGTAGGTGAGTGGGACGATGCGTCCCATGATCGCCTCGACGAAGTGCAGTCGCAATTAGAGGCTCTGAGTGGTTGGAATTGGGAGCAACGAGTTCATGAAACCTTAGATCGTTTGCACTTAGAAGCTGATCTCAAAATTAATACACTTTCAGGTGGCACAAAAAAACGGGTTGCCTTAGCGCGTGCCTTGGTTGAGATGCCAGATGTGCTGCTGCTAGATGAGCCAACCAACCATTTGGACTTGGACTCGATTGCGTGGTTGGAAGAGCTCCTAAAAGAGTATCAAGGTTCAGTGATTTTGATTACCCATGATCGCGCCTTCTTGGATAATGTTTGTACCCAGATTGTTGAGCTCGATCGTGGCATTCTGCGTAGCTACCCCGGTAACTTTACTCAATATGAGGTGTTAAAAGAGCAGGAGCTCAACTCTGAATCTTTGGCCAATGCTCGCGCCGATAAATTACTGGCGCAAGAAGAGGTCTGGATTCGTAAAGGAGTTGAGGCGCGTCGCACCCGAAGCGTCGCCCGAATTGCGCGCTTAGAAAAATTACGCAGTAGCCGCGCCGAACGCCGAGATGCAATGGGGCAGGTGAAGTTAGCGGTTTCTGCTGGAGACCGTAGCGGCAAGATTGTGGCTGATCTTCAAAATGTCAGCAAAACATACGATCGTCCGATCGTGCAAGATTTCACAGCAACGATATTGCGAGGTGATAAGGTTGGCTTGCTTGGTCCTAATGGAGCAGGTAAGACAACCCTACTGAAGTTGATTTTAGGAACCATTACGCCTGACTCTGGTTCAGCAACGATGGGTACACGTATTGAGGTGGCTTATTTTGACCAAATGCGCGAAGGTTTAGATCTTAATGCTTCGCTAGAAGATTACATTAGCCCGGGTAGTGAGTGGATAGAAATTAATGGCAATAAAAAGCACGTTAAGAGCTATCTGAGTGATTTCTTATTTGCTCCCGAGAGAACTAATTCTCCAGTAAGTACTTTGTCGGGCGGTGAACGTAATCGTTTATTGCTCGCGCGCCTATTTGCGCGGCCTGCAAATGTCTTAGTTTTGGATGAGCCAACTAACGACTTAGATATTGATACTTTGGATTTGCTAGAGCAACTTTTACAAGACTATAAAGGCACGGTCTTCTTGGTCAGTCATGACCGTTATTTCTTGGATAACGTTGTCACCAGCATCATTGCTAACGAAGGTGATGGCTTCTGGCGTGAGTACGAAGGGGGTTACGAGGATTGGAAAATCCAGAAAGCCCGCTCAGACAAAATTCGCGCTGCCAATGGCAATGTCAGCTCAAAGGCTGTAGAAAAAGTTGCAGCCAAAGCAGAGACAAAGGTAGAGGTTAAGGCAGAAGCCAAAAGCGGAGTTCAAAAACTCAATGGGAAAGAGCGTCAAGAGCTTGAAGTTTTACCATTGCAAATCGAGACATTGGAAACTGAGCAGGCCGATATTGGCATTGCCATGAGCAATCCGGACCTCTACAAAAATG
Source organism: uncultured beta proteobacterium (assembly GCA_903892315.1). The sequence goes on from CAITHY010000144.1 coordinate 1,839, forward strand.
AACCGGAATTAGCGGCTAGCATGCAAGCTCGCCTTAGTGAAATCACTGCCGATTTAGATCAAAAGCTACAACGCTGGGAACAGCTGTTGGGTCGATCACAGACTTAGTGCTATTGCTTAGTCGCGTGGTAAACGAGCGCGCAACTGGGCGATTTCATCAAGCAGGTCTAGTGCCAAGGCCACTCCAGGTACATTCAACTCGAGATCATGGGTGAGATGCGCCGCAGTTTTTGCTCTTCGTAAAGAGTCGCCACTAAAGCGCCAATCTTGCGGTGATGAGCCTGCCGGACTTAAAACGCCTTCGGATACCCAAGTCATGATGAGCTCTTCTGGTGTGCGTGAGGCATGAGAGAGTTCAACAATGGTCATATGCACCTCATTCTCTACAACGGCACCTTCAAGCCAAGTGATATTGGTGTGTGTCATATTCATTATCCCTTCAAGTGAGCTCTAGGATTGAAATCAAAAGCCTTTTCAAATACTTGATAGGCTTCTTTTTGTGATTCAGTATTCGCCGGTGGCAAGGCGATAGTAGGCACGGCATACAAATCACCTGGCTCTGCACTTGGAATGCCTTTACCTTTAAGGCGCATCTTGCGACCGGCAACAGTTCCAGCAGGGATCTTTAATTCTAAAGTGCTGCCCGCTGGAGTGGGGACGTTGACAGTGGTACCTAATGCCGCTTCCCATGGGGCCAAAGGAATGTCGATAAAGACATCTTTACCCTCTACACGATAAAGAGCGTGGGGATGAAATTCAATTTCGAGATAGAGGTCACCAGCAGGACCCTCGCCAACACCGGGGCCACCCTGTCCAGAGAGTCGTAAATTTTGGCCAGCCTTAATGCCCTTGGGAATACTGACATCTAACTTGCGCTCTTGGGTGCTGACATGTCCGCTCGCATCTTGCACGGGCATATGTAAAGCAATGGTGCGCTTAGCCCCTTTATACGCATCAGCTAGATCAATCAAAATTTTGGCATGATGATCTTGGCCCTTGAAATGCATGCCCTGGCGGCTGCTACCACCGCGCCCACCTTGACGATGTTTGCCTCTTCCGAAAAGGGATTCAAAGAACTCGCTTTGATCCCCTTCAAAGCCGCCGCCGTAACCTGGATGACCACCACCGTCACCGTCATTAGAGTATTCGAAGCCTTCATTCCAATTTGGGGGAGGGGTAAAGTCTTGACCGTTCTTCCAGTTCTCACCAAAGCGATCGTAGGCTGCGCGTTTCTCAGTGTCCTTTAAAACGGCATAAGCTTCGCCGATTTGCTTAAACTGCTCTTCAGCTCCAGCCTCTTTATTCACATCCGGATGGTACTTGCGCGCCATTTTCCGATAGGCTGATTTAATCTCAGATTCAGTGGCGCTGCGAGCAACACCAAGCGTTTCGTAGTAATCCCTAAATTTCATAAGCCTGTTTCAGTTCAGTTTCTGTTTAGGTTGAGCGAATAGGATTAATTCTACAGTTGTCTTAGCTCATGACCCCAATTTGCCAAGGAACAAATTCATAGTCTCCCAGACCAAGAAGTTCACTTTTGGAGGCCTCGCCTGAGGCGGTACGCAGAAACAACTCAAATATCCGTTGCCCCATTTCCTGAACGGAGATGGTGCCGTCCAAAATCTCCCCGCAATTGATATCCATATCTTCAGTAAGGCGTTGATACATTGGGGTGTTCGTAGCTAGTTTGATGCAGGGTGCAGGCTTAGAGCCAAACATCGATCCACGGCCGGTAGTAAAAGCAATCAGATTGGCGCCTCCAGCAATCTGGCCGGTTGCGGATACTGGATCAAACCCTGGAGTATCCATAAACACAAAGCCTTTAGTATTCACTGGCTCAGCATACTTATAGACTTCCATCAATGGCCCTGTGCCGCCCTTCATTGAGGATCCTAAAGATTTCTCAAAAATATTAGCTAAGCCACCAATTTGATTGCCAGGACTCACTTGACCGTTTATTTGGACATCTCTGCCAACGGAGTATTCATCTTTCCACCAGCGAATTCGCCCAATGAGCTTTTCACCCACTTCTTTGCTAACAGCGCGACGGGTAAGGGTGTGTTCCACGCCATAAATCTCTGGTGTTTCCGAAAGAATTCCAGTGCCACCATGCCGGGACAGAATATCAATAGCCGCGCCTAATGCAGGATTGGCAGTAATGGAGGAAAAGCCATCTGAACCGCCGCATTGCAAGCCAACAGTGAGGTGGCTTGCTGACACAGTTTCCCGTTTTACCTGATTAGCCGCAGGCAGAAGCGCTTTAACAGCTTCGATGCCGGCCTCAATAGTTTTGCGCGTACCACCCGATTCTTGCATGATGAAGGTATGGAGGGTGTTTCCTTCGGCCAGATCTTCCTGCTCCATCAAGCCTTTGAGTTGATTGCGTTCGCAGCCAAGCCCCACAATTAGAGCAGCTGCTAGGTTGGGGTGACGAGCATAACCCGCCATAGTGCGGCGAAGCAGTTGCATCGGCTCACCACTCATTTCCATACCGCAGCCGATGTCATGACTAAATGCCACAACTCCATCTACATTCGGAAAATCTTTTAATCTTTCAGGGGTGAACCAATCTGCAATTTTGTTCACAACGGTTGCTGAACAATTTACTGTTGATAAGATACCAATGAAATTACGTGTTCCTACTTTTCCATTGGGTCTGACATAACCTTGAAAGGTTGCTCGTTGATCTTCAGGCAGTAATTGGGTCGGCTTATATTCGCTTGCGTAAGCATAGTCACGATCAAACTCACGAAACTCAGTATTGTGACTATGCACCATCGTGCCGGGTTCAATATCGGTGTTAGCAAAGCCTACCGTCACGTTATATTTCAGAATTGGCTCACCCTTAAGGATTTTTTTGGTGGCAATCTTATAGCCAGCAGGCACTTGGCTACGACTTGTAAAATTCTCACTTGAAACTTCGGCACCAATTCCTACATCAACCCGTGCCACCACAATATTGTCATTAGGATGTAGACGAATAATAGGGCCAGCCAGTTTTTTTTCAGAGATTTCTATCATGAGTTTCTTTCAATTCAAGGGTTTCATTATTCAGCAGTTGCGCCTGACTTCTTGACAATTGCACCCCATTTAGTAACTTCGGACTTAATATAATTGCTTGGGTATTTTGGGATGCTGGTCAGAACTTCTGAGTCTTTCATATGCATTTATAGTTCATGTCTACGATCATCCATAAATGGTATGTTTGAGTATCTGGATGTCGCTCAAGGCTTTCTCAATCATTCAATATTAAGAACGTCAAATGCGGCCTTCAACCTACGGGAGTAGGAGTCAGAAACAGTTTTGATTTCTTCCGGAGTCCACTTCCTAAATCCTTCCCCAGCTTTCATACCTGTTTTCCCGTCGGCCATGAGCTGGGCTACTTTTGGAGGTAGTGTAGTGATATTGGAAAGCGATGGATAGATTTCCATAGCGGCATTCGCCATTCCATCCCAGCCTGAAATTTCTTTCTGGGTCATTGGACCTACAGCGGCATAACGGAAGCCAAAACTATATCTCACGGCATCATCAATATCGGCTGGCGTGGCAATTCCTTCCTGAACGAGCGAGAGCGCTTCTCTCATCAAGGCGTGTTGAATGCGGTTCGCTAAAAATCCAGGAATGTCCTTCTTCACCAGAACAGGCTTCTTTTCAATAGCTCTATAAAGCTCGCAAGCTTTCTCCGCATATTTGAGTTCCGTCTTTTGTCCCATGACAATTTCAACCAAGGGTACTACTTCTGCAGGCATGAAGTAGTGGGCACCCATCATGCGGTTTGCAGTTTTAAGACCTTCTGCAATTTTGCTGATAGGAAATCCTGAGCTATTACTTCCAATGGGAATGTCCGCCGGCACAACTTGATCGAGAAATTGGAAAACAGTGTGTTTTAGTTCTAAGTTCTCGGCAACAGTCTCAATGACCCAGGAGAATTGGCCCCAATCTTGCCAATCCTCTAGGGTCCCAATGAATTGCTGCTGCTTAATCTCAGCTTCATTTTGAGTGGCATTGACTCCAACTATGCCAATTTTCTTTGCAAGACTGATGGCTTTATCCAAACAGGCGTCAGCCTTGTCATTTGATCTACCCAGAATGGCTACAGGGATGTTTCGGGCAATGAAACCGGCGGCAATGCCAGCGCCCATAATTCCAGTTCCAATGACGGCTACAGATTTCATGTATTTGAACCTATACGGTTAAGTTATAAATTAAGTTTGGTAGATTCTTCTCGGTAATATCTATAGGTTATCATTATTTATGGTGTAATTGTTTAATAACAAAAACTACTTATCCGTATAACTTACCACAGGTGACTCATTATGACGATGCACAATCCTTTCCAGCCCGTTGAGAAAATTAAAACGGAAGTTTTTTCGACCATGCCCGAGAAGTTTCGTAAAAAATCCCGTACAGGATGGTCCGATCCGAATCGCCAAGGCGCAGAAGTAGAGTGCTTTTTAGAGGGGCCATCATTCGATCGTGAAGGCAATTTGTGGTTTGTCGATATTCCCTTTGGCCGCATTTTCCGAATTGACACCAAAGGTGAGTGGGAGTTGATTACTCAATACGATGGTTGGCCAAACGGTATGAAGTTTCATAAAGATGGCCGCGCTTTTATTTGTGACTACAAAGCAGGTTTGCTAGCACTGGATCCAAAGACTGGAAAAATTGAAACTATCTTAGGATCAATGTATAGCGAAAACTTTAAAGGTTTGAACGATCTACACTTTGCCTCTAATGGTGATTTGTATTTCACAGATCAAGGCCAGACCGGTATTGCTGACCCAACAGGTCGCGTATTTAGGTTGCGCGCCAATGGTCAATTGGATCGTTTGGCGCTGAATGTGCCAAGCCCAAATGGCATTACTTTGAACACTCAAGAAAAGCATGTATTCGTAGCTGCGACGAGATCTCAACAAATCTGGAGATTACCTTTGATGGCTGATGGCTCTGTTTCTAAGACAGGCGTGGCGATACAGTTAACTGGTGGTGTTGCAGGACCAGATGGTATTGAAATGGACTCAGAGAATGGTTTGTTGGTATGCCACCTCGGTATTGGAATCTGGAGATTTGATAACAATATGCTGCCAACCCACTTGATCTATTCTGAGAACCCACATCACCATCATTTGGCTAACATGTGTTTTGGTGGAGCAGACGGAAAGGATCTCTATATTACGGAGTCCTTATCTGGCGATATTCTTAAAGCACGTCTGCCAGTTGCTGGTAAAAAAATGTTTGGACTCTCTTAAATTGAGTGAGCGATCACCGTTATATAAGTCTCTAGCAAAAACACTAGAGCAGCGTATTTATAACGGTGATTGGCCGGTGGGATCCGTCTTGCCTGCCGAGGCGGATCTTTGTCGGGATTTTCAGTCTAGTCGGCATACATTGCGGCATGCGTTACAAATTCTAGAGGCTAATGGTCTTATTTACCGCCATCAAGGCACGCCTACAAAAGTGGTATCTAGACAGCGCTTACGTCGCTTCACTCAAAGTTATAACTCTCCAATCGATATCCTGAGTTATTCACGTGATACCTATCGTCAAAACATAGTCGAAGAATTTATTGAGCTAGATAAGTCTCTCAGTCAGATTGTTGGGGCGCCGATCGGATCTTCTTGGTATCACATCAGTGGAATTCGAAAGCGTCAACAGGCAGAGGAGGTCATTGCTTGGACGGATATTTATATATTGCCCCAGTTTGCTTCGTTGACAAAGGATCCAGAACATACTCAGGTAATGGTGTACGAGCAGATTGAGCAAAAATATGGCGCCCGTATTGAGAGGGCTGAGGTGGATGTATATGCCTCTCAGGTGTCGCTTGAGATTGCGGAAAAACTCCGCATCAAGCCTGACACCGCATGTCTGGTCATTATTCGCCGCTATTTTGATGATCAGGATAAGTTGTTTGAAGTGACGGTAACGCATCATCCGGAGGATAAATATGTTTACAGCATGGAATTTAAAGCGAGCTCAGAGGTTTAAATCACAATGAACTATTTATCGATTACAGACGCCGAACGATTTATCTCAAGCGTATTGCAAGCAGAGAAAGTTCCTGCAAGGGATGCAGACATCATTGCCAGCCTCATGGTGCAGTCTGATCTCGCTGGTGCGGATGGACATGGCATTTTCCGTTTGCCCGCCTATTTAAAAAGAATTCGGGCTGGTGGCGTCAATTTGCATCCTAATATTCATATTGAGCGCGAGCAGGGTGCAACCGCGTTGATCAATGGGGACAATGCCTTAGGGCATTTGGTGATGAATAGGGCTGTAGATCTTGCTATCGAAAAGGTAAAACAGCACAGTGTATGTTGGATTGGTAGTCACTACGGCAATCATTCAGGTGCGGCTTCGGTATATGTTCGGAAGTTAGCGGAGCAGGGTTATATCGGTATTTATATGGCTGTTGGTAACGCAAATCATATGGCACCATGGGGCGGTATTGACTTATTGTTATCAACCAATCCAATTGCAATTGCGGTGCCAGCGGGTGATGGGCCTACAGTGCTTTTGGATATTGCAACCACTGTAGCGGCCTATGGAAAAGTAAAAGTAGCTGCACAAAAGGGTGAGTCTATTCCAGATGATTGGATGATTGATCGGCAGGGTAAGCCAATAACCGATCCCAAAAAATCCGCCGAAGGATCTTTATTGCCCATTGGTGGGTATAAGGGTTATGGCTTAGCTGTCATGATTGGCTTGCTTGCAGGCGCACTGAACAATGCAGCAGTTGGCAAAGGAACGGTCGATTTCAATGCACATCACGACTTGGTTACCAATACGGGGCAAACAATTATTGCGGTCGATCCAAGTGCATTTGGAAATACAGAAGAATTTATTAACAGAGTCATTGCTTTAGTCAATGACCTCAAAAATTCGTCAACATTGCCAGGCGTTAAAGAAATTCGTGTGCCCGGTGAGGGCGCAGCAAAAACTAGAGTAGAGAGAATAAAAAACGGTATTCCAGTTTCCCCTGAGTTGTTGGAGGCATTGAATACTTGCGCGCTGGAATGCGGCATCCCTACTTTGACATTTTAAAAATACCAAATTACTGGAGGAGACATATGTTTAAAAAAATAATAAAAAACATAGCAATAGGTGCAGTGGTTGTTCCGGCAGTTATTCCAGTATTTGCAGGGGCAGCATGGGCCGCCTACCCTGATAAACCCATTAAGATGATGATTGGTTATGCGCCAGGAAGCTCTACCGATATTGTTGGCAGGATGATTGCCAATGACCTCAGTCTTGCTCTAAAGCAGCCCATTATTGTTGAAAATCGCGGTGGCGCAGCAGGAAGCTTGGCAGCAGATGCGGTTGCAAAGAGTTCCCCAGATGGCTATACCATCTTATTTGCCCAAAATGGTTTAGCAATTAATGTAGCAGCCAATCCAAAGCTTCCGTTCAATGGCCAAAAAGATTTGTTGCCGGTAGTTGGGGTAGCGGCAACCCCACACATTCTGATTGTGAACAATAACTCACCAGCGAAGAGTGTTGCGGATTTAATGGCAATGCTTAAAGCCGAGCCGGGTAAGTTAAGTTTTGGCTCTTCAGGCATTGGCAACTCCGATCATATGGCTGGCGAATTATTTTTGGCGACTACTGGATTGCAAGCAATTCATATTCCATATAAAGGTGGTTCACCTGCTGCAACAGACTTAATGGGCGGGCAGATCGACTTTTATTTTGCAGGTATGCCAGTAGGCCTCCCTTTATATAAAGGCGACAAGGTAAGGGCATTAGCTGTCACCAGTAAAAATCGTTTCAGTGGTGCTCCAGAATTAGTAACGATTCAAGAGGCGGGGGTCAAGGGTTACGAGATGGCTTTGTGGCAGGGAGTATTTGTGCCTGCCAAAACGCCTCAAGGAATTATCAAGGAGTTGAATAACACTATTTTGAAGATCCTAGAAAATCCTGAGATGAAGGACCGCTTTCAAAAGGCTGGGGTGCAAATTGCGCCGATGAATACGCAACAATTCTCGGAGCTGTATTTCTCAGATATTGCTCGGTGGAAAGTAGTGATTGAGAAGGCTAAGATCAAACTAGATTAATTACCTGCTCCTTAAAATGGAAGTTAAGCGCTGAGGTCAAAAACCAAGACCTCGGCGCTTATTCCATCAGAAATTACTAATTCATCTTCCGCTTGAATCAGGAGGGCATCTCCGCTATCCAATACTTGACCGTTCACCTTAAGTGAGCCACGAATGAGATGAACGTAGAATTTTCTGCTCGGATCTAATCTGAGTTCGAAAGATTGATCCCCATCAAAAAGTCCAGCATACACCTTAGCATCAGCATGAATCTTGACGGCCCCATCATTTCCAGAGGGTGAGGCAATGATGCGCAGCTTGCCATCTTTTTCAATTACGGGAATAGTTTTCTGTTCGTAACTCGGTTCGATCTCTGCAACATTAGGCTCTATCCAGATTTGTAAAAAATGGGTCGTTTGATCTTTGGCGTGATTAAACTCGCTATGGGTTACACCGCTACCTGCACTCATACGCTGGACATCCCCAGGCGGGATTCCTTTGACATTCCCCATGCTATCTTCGTGCGCTAGCTCTCCAGATAGCACATAGCTAATTATTTCCATATTGCGATGGCCGTGCTTGCCAAAACCCATTCCTGCAGCCACGCGATCCTCATTAATGACGCGCAGATTTCCCCAGCCCATAAAACGGGGGTCGTGGTAGCCAGCAAATGAAAAAGAGTGAAAGCTTTTGAGCCAGCCATGGTCAGCGTAGCCGCGGTCTTGGGATTTTCTAAGATTTATCATGTTTTAGGGCGATAAGGGGGCGAGTTGAAAGATTCAGAATAAGCCTATTATCATGAGGTTTGATGAAATTTGCTGATTGGTAGCATATGGGAAGTTTTAAAGAAGACCTTGAAGAAACATTCTTAGGTATATCTGAGAGCGCTCAGCAGAGCTGGAATGACTTCGCTCAATTTTTGCAAGAAGTTTGGCCGCTACTCATGCTCTTATTGCTTATTTTGATAGGTGTTTGGTGGTATGCGGACCCACCACCTCCAAGACATGTACTCATGGCCACTGGATCTCCAGGCGGCTCATACGAAGTCCTTGGAAAAAAGTACGTAGCGTTTTTTAAAGAAAAAGGCGTTACCCTGGAGCTCGTTGCTACTTCAGGAGCGCAAGAAAACATTGATCGCATATCTAAGCATGATGACCCTGTTCAAGCCGCCTTCGTGCAGGCTGGAGTAGACCATGCCAAGGAGGTAACGGGTATTCAATCCTTGGGCGCCATTACCTATGAGCCCATTTGGTTTTTTTATCGCGGTCTGGAGATGAAGTCTTCCGAGTCCGATTCAATTGGCGTCGTACTGGAGCATTTTGCGAATAAAAAGATTTCTGTGGGAATTGAGGGCAGCGGTACCTATGCTCAGTCAACCAAAATACTAAAGGCCGCCGGATATGAAAAAGGAGTGCAAATTCTCAATCTTGCCGGGTATGATGCAGTTAAGGCGCTTCAGGCAGGCGAGATTGATGGAGCCTTTATCGTGGATTCCTACGATGCTCCCAATGTACAGACTTTGTTAAACGACAAGTCATTGCATTTGGTTTCTTTTAAACGCGCAGCAGCTTATGTCAAATTAATGCCTTATCTCAATATTTTGAATGTCCCCCAAGGGGCTTTTAACTTGCCACGCAACTTTCCATCTACTGATATTAAGCTGTTGGCAACCACAACCAATCTATTGATTGATGATCGTATGCATCCAGCGATTCAATTTCTATTTTTAGAGGCTGCCAGAGAAATTAACGGAAAAGAATCTTTCTTCGCTGAGCGCGGAGAGTTTCCATCGTTCAAGGATTCAATGCTGCCTGAAAGTCCGGTTGCAATTCATTATGAGAAAAATAATTACCCCTTATTGGCGGCCTATTTTCCATTTTGGATAGCTGAGCTCATTAGTCGCCTTATTTTTGTATTGCTACCCTTCTGCGTTTTAGGGTATCCCATTTTGCAGGCACTGCCTGGGTATCGCGCCAGACGAATGCAAAATAAGATTAATCGTTTATATGGCTCCCTAAAGTATATGGAGCAAGAGTTGCTGAATGGCTTTAACGATGAGCAGCGTGATGAGTACCTGAAAAGACTCAATTTGCTCGAGTATCAGGCCTTAAAAATCAACATTTCACAGCGTATGTCGGGTGACTATTACACCCTTCGGACCAGCATTGATTATGTAAGAGATTGTTTAAATAGGGGCATTCACCCCTATCAATTTGATGAGGGAGGGGGAGAAAACATAGACCCCCTCTTATAGAACCTTATTCGCTCTCGCCGGACCTGCTGGGAAATTTAAATGAAGCGTAACGAACTACGGCATTGGCCAGAGCTAGTATGAGGATGGTAAGTCCCATAAAGAGAATGGCCATATCAGCTTCATGCTTGGTGTTCACTAAGTCAATAATGAGGCGAGTCACTGCAGTGATCGCTACATAGATCAAGAAGCGGACTGGCATGTGGTTAGTCTTGAAATAAATGCCGACCATAGCGCCAATTTCTAGATAGATAAATAGCAAGAGGAGGTCTTCAATTGAAGCTGATCCTTTATTAACCATCCCTAAGAATGCAACCGCTGCTGACCAAACTGTTGCAGCACCAATTCCGAATAGCGCAATCCGATGAAATAAAGAGACAAACAAATTTCCAATGGGGACGGTCCATCTCTCGATCGCATCCTCTAATTTAGATGCGTCCTTTGGTGAAGTAGGGGTCATGTTCATTAAGCCTCCGAGTTTTTTAATTTGTTTTGTTTAGTATAGGTATCTATGAGGCTATGTAAACAAAAAAGAGGTGCTAAGACCCCTTTTTTTAGAAGTATTGACTTGGATCAACCCAGGCTATCTGCCCAAATATTATGAGCCCAGCCCCAGGCATAAACCCCTTCAAGAGTGGAGGGTGCCGGAGAAAGGCCGCCTGAGCCTGGTACAGGCTTGAAGGTTTTTTCGGCAGCGATGTACTGGTGAACGCTAGCGACGTGCACCACCTCTCTGTCATTGACAAAGCTGTAGCAAGTATTGGTTAGTACTGGTGCAGGGTTGACCTCCCAATTACTGAGTTCGGCCACAATTGCAGCAGCCGCTACCTTAGCGTGTTGGTTGGCCATATGGCCTGACTTGGGCATTGCATATGCAACTTGAATCGAATCCCCTAAAACATGAATATCTTTTTGTGCAGTGGATTCAAAGTTCAGGAAATTCACATTGACCCAGCGACCATTCGAGTTGGCTAAGCCAGTTTTAACGGCGATCTCACCAGCACTCATCGCGGGGAGTAAATTTAAAACATCCGCCTTAATGTCATCTTGAACTTCTAGCTTAACCGTTTTTGTTTTGGCATCCACTGCTGTGACATTGTGCTTTGGAAGATACTCAATCATTCCAGGGTATTGCTCAGCCCATACCTTTTTAAATAATGCACCTTTTGACGTGACATCCTGATTGGCATCCAAAATCAGTACCTTAGATTTCGGCTTATTCTGCTTGAGAAAGTGTGCTACCTGGCACGCGCGCTCATAAGGCCCGGGAGGGCAGCGATACGGCGCTTCTGGAATGCTGATGGCAAACGTACCGCCATCACGCATAGACGCAAGTTGCTTATGTAATGCAGTGGTCTCGGGCCCCGCTTTCCAAGCTTGCAGAGTAACGCCTGCTTTATTAGCTTGAGCTAGTCCTTCAATACTATTCATTATCAAGGTAACGCCAGGTGAAACTACGGCCTTATCGTAGCGCAAGATTTTTCCAGAGGCGAGTTTGACGATTTTCTTATCAGGATCCATGCTGGTGACGCTATCTTGAATGATCTTGATCCCATGACGTTTGCTGAGGTTGTCATAAGAACTGGTGATATCAGAGATAGTGCGTGAGCCACCCACTACTAGGTTTGAGAGCGGGCAGGAAATAAAGCTAGGGTTTGGTTCAATTAAAGTCACCTGAGCGGTGTTGTTAGAGAACAGACGTAAGTACTTGGCAGCAGTAGCGCCACCATAACCCCCACCAATCACGAGGATTTCAGCCTTTTGTAAATTAGCCCTTGCTTGGCCCGAGAAGCCTGCAAATAAACCAATTGCGGCTGCGCTATTTCCAATAAAGTGTCGACGATCCATGATGTGCTTCCTTATTGTTTCTTGCCAAGTTGATTGGCGATAGTTTCGAGTTGCTCATCTGTATAGCCTTTAGCTAGTTGGGGCATGATGGTGCCTTCACGTACGCCAGATTTAAAAGCTTTTAGTTGAGTCAGCATTTGTTCGCTAGTGAGGTTATTGATCAACGGCATGCCCCCATCAACTACACCTTTGCCATCTGTTCCATGACAGTTTGCACAAGTGGCAGCTAGACCACGTTTGTATACATTACTCGCATCCGTATTTTGAGCAAGAGCGGTGCTACTCCAATGACTGATGGCAATATAAATTGACAATAAGATTGCGGGTTTTAAATACTTTGCTCGCATAAAGACTATCTCCGTTCGGAATAATTCTGGGTAACGATTTACACAATACTTTTTTAACATCTTAATCAAGAAGGTGTTGAAGTGGGTCATTCATTGCAGATTCATTTTTCATAAGCTCATTCGAAAATATGGCTAACTAGGATTTTATTTAAGTTTCCCATAAGCCCTATAAACTATGGGTATGCAAGCTTCATTTTCTTACCGTTCCGCCCTATTGATGCTCCTTTTGGGTGTATTTACCTACCTTTATGGTTTGGATAGTCGATTTGCGCCAAAAAACGGTGATGAATACCCCTATATGCATATTGTGCGCATGACGGCGGAGTCGGGCCAATGGCTACCACTGCGGTCTGAAATGGATGGCATCAAAAATACCAAGCCCCCACTCATTTTTTGGCAGGGCATTGCTAGCACGCAATGGGCTAGTAAATGGAGTCTAGCTAATTTGCGTTGGCCTAGTATTGTGTATACCGCACTAACTGCATTTTTTTTATTTTTAGCAGTGCGACGTTTTACTGGCAAAACGCAGACTGGAGTACTGGCGGCATTAGTTTGGCTCTCCTTTTTTGCTACCTATCGCTATGGTCGACCATTCTTAGCCGATCCCCCGGAAGTATTTTGGATATCGCTACCATTTATGGCGGTTTTGTATTGGGGTAAGCGCGCGTTTGAATCTCCATTCTTTTTCCCGCTGATGGCAGGAGTTTGCTTTGGTCTCGCCTTATTTGCAAAATCCTTTGCCTACATCGTTCCTGCTACATTTGCTTTGGGACTCTACTATTGGCGCTGGCGGCAGTGGAGCATTCCTCAGTTCCTCATCCGCGACGTCTATAAGTTGATCCTGATGGCTGCTCTTGCTCTGGGCGTATTTGCTCTGTGGTTTGCCATGGACCCTGATCCGGAAGCCGTTTGGAAAGAATTTGTACTGGGAGAGAATGTTGGTAAGTTTGCCGCACGCCAGTCGAGTTATTTAATGGACTTGCTGCGTGGTGGTGACAATATTTGGCTCTTCATTTTGACAACGATTGCCAATGCCGGTTTATTTAGCTTTGTGTTGATATCCAGTTTGCTGCAGTGCTGGCGTGCGCGTCGCTTTCTCAATATAGAAGAGGTTTTATTGCTGCTGTTGATAGTGGCATTCTTCATCGTGTTTAGTATCCCTAGCCAGCGTTCCGGCCGTTACCTTTTGCCTGTGATGCCAGCGTTTGCTGCACTGATTGCCTTGTACTGGGACAAGTTGCCTTTATGGGGTTTCCGGATTGCCTTGCTTTTGGAATTGCTGGTGTTATCGCTATTGGTATGGCTTGGCATCAATCTCCAGTTCTCACAATTGATGGGTAATGCTGGCGCGTGGACTTACTCCTATTGCCATTGGATTTTGATGGGGGCAGGGATCTCAATTGTCATAGTGGGTTTATTCAAGCAAAGCTTTACCAAAACTTTTTCTTTGGCAGCCTGTTTTTTGGTTTATTGCGCATTAACTAGCAGCCTTGCCCCATTAGA
>CAITHY010000145.1 GCA_903892315.1 uncultured beta proteobacterium
CAAAAATGCCACAAAATGCCCAAAAAACGGTCTCAAGCCAATACATCCAGCCGTGATTATAGGGTTAATTAGGCACAAGAACAAACCGGGATAACCCAGCTTGAACCAATCTTGGTCGAGGTTTAAATGATAGTAAGCGCTTACACTTAGGCAGAATCTGACCTAGTCTTGCGCCCAATTTGATTTGGATCAATGTAAGCGATGTTGTCCATTGTCTTTGCAAGGTGCTTTCCAAGGGCCCATGCATGTCCATAAACCACCTCTAAGGTGATTTTTGGTGGCAAAACCTCTTTTTCAATCGCTTTAGGAGGGGTGGAATGCATCAACTTCAGCGCACCCATGTCTGCCAGCAATAAGGCTGGCTTCTCATAATCCAAGGTGAGGTACTCCATGTCCATTACAGGATCAGAAAACCGCTCTCCCAGCAAAGCATCTCCCATATCGTGCATATCCCAAGGACTCAATAAATTCTTAAGTTTTAACTCTGAATGAGTCAAAGAGCGCAGCTGTTTTCCAGTATCGGGCCCTAGATAGCTAAAGGTGATTAAGCCGCCCTCGCGCAGCACGCGCCAACACTCTTGCAAAAAATGCTTCGGATCAGGTAAATCCTGCAATAAAAGGTCGCTGAATACCAAATCAACCGAATTGTCAGGAATGTCAAATCTTCCAGACGATGTATAGCTTGCCAAGGGGCTAGTGTTATTGGCAAACAAAGACCGCCAATTACTCAGCGCTTTAGCGCGCCACATTTGAAATCCTGAAACACCTTTTTCGGTAATGCTAAAAATACGCGCCTTTGGATAGCGTTTAGCCAGCATGTCCAAATGCTTGCCAGCAAAATCAGGGACAACCAAAATGTCTTTTACATCAAGCTTAACGATGTCTAATTTTTGCAGCATGCGATCTGCAATTTCGTCTTGTAACCATCTGAGGGACTGGGTCATTGGCTCAGTATACTCAGCGCCCCATGCGATTTCCAGAGAACATATTTCAAGTCATTTGTGAGCAGATTTTGCCAACCGCTTGTATTGCTTGTCAGGTTTTTCAAAAGTCATCCCTCTGTAATCGCTGTCTCAATCTATTACGAGATGAAGGCTTGTTGAACTATCAATGCTGCTACCAATGCGGCATAGCACTTCAAGCTTCAGAAATTGCAAGGCAACGTTGTATGCAATGCCAAACCTCGCAGCCCCAGTTTGATGAAACTTATTGCCTAGATCGCTACGATGGATTGCTACAAACTCCGTTACATGAATTGAAGTATCAAAAACGGGTTGCATTTGCTAATGCCCTAGGGAGTACATGGAACTTACTTCTCAGTAAAGAGCTTGAAAATATTTCCGCTGATTATTTACTGCCAGTGCCGCTCAGTGCTCAAAAGTTAGCGCGGCGTGGCTTCAATCAAAGCTGGGAAATTGCTAAACGAATTCAGTGTAGAGCAGACATTCAAAAATCACCCTATGTGCTGCGGCGCCATCATTACTCAGAGCACCAGGCGGGAAGCACTCTGACTACTCGCCACCTAGCTATTCAGGGAATGTTTTACGTTGAAGAGCATTCCATTCAGCAGGTCGCAAACAAGACCGTGATTGTGTTTGATGATGTTATGACAAGCGGTGCAACTCTTAATGAAATTGCGCGCGTTCTGAAGGACAATGGTGTATCTCGCGTAATTAACTGGGTCCTACTCAGGGCTGCGCGACCAATCTAAAGAGTGCCGTATGTTTAATATTGTTTTATTTGAACCCGAGATTCCACCTAACACCGGAAACATTATTCGTTTGTGTGCAAACACTGGCGCCAAGCTACATTTAATTGAGCCGCTTGGATTTCCGATGGAAGATGCTAAGTTACGCAGAGCGGGCCTGGACTATCACGAGTTTGCAAAAGTCAAAGTTCACAAAAATTGGGTGCAGTTTTTAAAGGATGAGCAACCCAATCCTCGGCACCTCTTTGCATTGACTACCAAGGGCTCAGGAAAGTTTCATGAAGGCCAATACTCGCCGGATGATTACTTTGTATTTGGCTCTGAAACTAAAGGCATTACAGATGAAGTGAGAGACTCTATTCCAACTGAGAATCGCATGCGTCTGGCAATGCAAGACAGCAGTCGCAGCCTGAACCTATCAAATACTGTAGCAATCGTAGTGTATGAAGCCTGGCGCCAGAATGGTCTAGTGGGCGGCCAGTAACAAACCGATTTAGATGCTGTGACTATGATTCAATTTTAGGATCGCGCCCCATGAGCTTTTTCACAGCATCATGCGGCTTTAACTTTCCAGATAGCACTTCACCCATCATCGCAGTGATGGGCATCTCCACCCCTAGGCGGTTAGCTAAATCACCAACTGCTGCCGCGCACAGCACGCCCTCAGCAACGTGCCCAAGGCTTGCCAGAATCTCAGGCAGTGATTTGCCGGCGGCAAGCTCAAGACCAACGCGACGATTACGCGACAGATCACCAGTGGCAGTCAAGATCAAATCTCCAACGCCAGTTAAGCCCATACAGGTTTCGGATTTACCGCCTGCAGCCTTCACAATGCGCATCATCTCTGCCAAACCACGTGTGAGAACAGCGGCGCGTGCGTTTAGGCCCAAACCTAAGCCATCACCAATACCTGCGGCGATTGCCAAGACATTCTTGATGGCGCCGCCCAATTCCACACCAATCAAATCATCGCTTGAATACACGCGCATATTGCCATGATGGAAAGCAGTCTGAACGGCTTCACAAAGTTTTGTAGATTTGCTAGCAACTGTTAAAGCGCAAGGCATTCCTGTACCAACTTCACGTGCAAAGCTTGGGCCAGATAGTGCGCCATATGAATGAGTCACTCCATGAGAATGTATCTTGCTCTCACGTTCAACAACTTGGTGCGGCAATAAGGCAGTATTAGGCTCAAGACCTTTGCAGAGCCAAATAATATTGAGTGGGTGCTCAGCAATTTTTAATGCTTGGGCGATTGTTTCTGAAAGCCCTGACATTGGTGTAGCAATAACCAATAAGTCATCGCTAGAAAGTCTTTTGATAGCAGCAGCAAAGTCGCTCTCGAACTTGAGCCCCTCAGGCAACCGAATTCCCGAAAGATAGGCACGATTTTCAGCACTCTCTTCAATCTCATTTAACTGCTGCTTGCTACGAGACCATAAAACCACATCACCCTCTTGGAGATAGCGTGCTGCTTGTGCAGCCATCGCCGTTCCCCAGGCGCCAGCACCAAGCAGTGTCACTTTCATGATCTGTGGGCTCGCTCGTTGAGCTTAGTGAGGCTTACTCTCAGGGGCTGCGCCATCCTTAGCGGCAGCTTCTTGTTGAGCTTGCATCAAACGATGCTCATACATGCCATGGAAATTAATCTCATTCAAATGAATTGGCTGGAAGCCTGCGCGACTAATAATGTCAGCGATATTTGAACGCAAATACGGATACAAAATTGTTGGGCAAGCAATGCCCAACATTGGATCAATTTGCTCAACCGGAATATTGCTAAACTCAAAAATACCGGCTTGTTTTGCCTCCACCAAAAACAGTACTTTGTTATCGACTTTAGCAGTCACAGTGGAGCTTAAAACTACCTCAAAAATTGCTTCACTTAAGGGTGCAACGGAGATATCAATCTCCACCTGCACTTGAGGCTCAGACGCAACCAACAAAATCTGTGGAGCATTTGGTTGCTCAAGAGAGACGTCTTTTAAGTAAATTCGCTGAATACGAAAGCCAGGTTCGTTGGCTTGATCCGCGCTTGCTTGCGGCGTAGAAGATTGTTCAGTCATTGCTAACTTTCTTTGTATGTTTAATCTATTGAGCTAATAATGGATCAAGCTTTCCAGCGCGATCCAATGCCACTAAGTCGTCGTAACCACCAACGTGCGTATCACCAATATAAATTTGTGGAACAGTGCGGCGGCCGGTGCGCGTCATCATGACTTCGCGCTGGACTGGATCACGATCAATCAAAATCTTTTCGAGATTGGCAACCCCTTTTTTAGTTAGCAACTTTTCTGCCATGACGCAGTAAGGGCAAACCTGGGTGCTATACATTGTTACTGAAGTCATCGTTTCTCCTTACTTCACTAAAGGCAGGGCGGCGGCTTTCCAAGCTTGCACGCCGCCATCTAAAGCGCCCACTTCGGCAAAGCCTAGTTTTTGAGCTTCGGCTAGGAGTTTGCGCGACTGGGAGCCCGTTTCACAAACCAAGATGACTGGGTGCTTACGGTCTAATTTAAGCTTTTCAATGGCTGCGGTTAAGTCAGCGGCGTTGGCGAATTTGGCACCAGGTAAATGACCTGATTTGAAAACCTCCTCCGAGCGCAAGTCCAAGACGTAGGCTTTGCGGCGATTAATCCAAATCGTCGCTTCAGTAGGCGATAAGCCTTTTCCGCCAATAAGCGTAGATAATGAGGGTAGGAAAAGCGCTATGCCTGAAACCAACAGCAGGGCAATAAGCGCTAAATTATCAATTTGTGTGAGAAAGTTCATCACCGGATTATAGAATGGCTCTATGAAACAACTTGTCCTTATTCGTCATGGCGAATCCGCCTGGAACCTTGAAAACCGCTTCACTGGCTGGGCGGACGTTGACTTAACCCCTAAAGGCGCAGAACAGGCCACCGCAGCAGGTGAAAACCTCAAAAAAGCAGGTTATGAATTTGATATTGCCTACACTTCGGTTTTAAGACGTGCCATTCGCACCCTCTGGCACGTTCAAGATGCCATGGATTTGATGTGGCTTCCAGTAGTACATAGCTGGCGCTTAAATGAGCGTCACTACGGCGCGCTCACTGGATTGAATAAAGCAGAAACAGCAACTAAATACGGTGATGAACAAGTTCATATTTGGCGTCGCTCCTATGATGTACGCCCACCGCTACTTGAGCATGATGATGAGCGTCATCCTAAAAATGATCTCCGTTACGCAAAGCTCAATCCTTCAGACATTCCTTTGGGTGAATGCCTGAAAGATAACGTTGAGCGAGTACTACCCTTATGGAATGAATCTATTGCACCCGCTCTTAAGGCCGGCAAACGCGTTTTACTTGTAGCGCATGGCAATAGCATTCGCTCACTCATTAAGTATTTAGATCAAATGTCTGATGAAGCCATCATGGAAGTGAACGTACCCAACGGGGTGCCACTTGTTTATGAGTTAGATGACAACCTCAAACCTATTCAACACTTTTATTTGGATTAAAGCAAAAGAGATATGCGCCAATTTCTAAAGAATTTCGCCCTAATAGCCGTTGGCCTTATCGCCGGCGTAGCAGCTACGATCCAGCTCTCCGCGACCGCTCAGCAAAGCGCGCAGCTACCACTGGATGAGTTACGCACGCTCTCCAATGTCTTTGCCCAAATTAAGCGTGAATATGTTGAACCTATCGAAGATAAGCAACTACTAACGGATGCCGTTAAAGGAATGGTTAGCAGTCTTGATCCGCATTCCACCTTCTTGGATAAAAAAGATTTTGCAGAAATGCAAGAGATGACTTCTGGAAAGTTTGCTGGACTCGGCATTGAAATCACTTCTGAAGATGGTGTCGTGAAAGTACTTAATCCAATTGAAGATAGTCCTGCTGCACGCGCAGGTCTGCAGGCTGGAGATCTCATCACACGTCTTGATGACAAACCCGTACGCGGGATGTCGTTAGATAAAGCAGTGCGCACTATGCGCGGCACTCCCGGAACCAAAATCACTTTGACGGTATTTCGTAAGAGTGAAGAGCGCAGCTTTCCGGTAACGATCACTCGTGCAGAAATTAAAGTTCAATCCGTCAAAACAAAAATTTTGGATAACGATATTGCTTGGGTGCGCATTACTAGCTTTCAAGAGCGCACTGTTCCTGATCTCGCCAAGAAATTGACTGATATTGCCAATCAGGATCCAAAGCTCAAGGGCATCATTCTTGACCTGCGCAACAATGGCGGCGGCCTATTGCAAGGAGCCGTAGGCGTGGCTGCGGCATTCTTGCCTGCTGACGCAGTCATCGTCTCCACCAAAGGCCAGTCTCCAGATTCAAAACAGATATTTAATGCAACACCAGCCATGTACCGCCTGAATGAGTCTGGTGACCCTTTGGCCGGTGTTCCAGAAATATTTAAGAAATTGCCCATGGTGGTCTTGGTAAATGCTTATTCCGCTTCAGCTTCAGAGATTGTGGCTGGCGCACTCCAGGACTACAAACGTGCAACCATTATTGGAAAAACGACCTTTGGTAAGGGTTCTGTACAAACCGTTCGTCCTCTGACCAATGACTCAGCACTGAAGATTACTACTGCTTATTACTACACCCCTAGCGGCAAGTCGATCCAGGCTTTTGGCGTCAAGCCAGATATTCCAGTTGATCAAAATAAAGATGGCGATCCTGATGATGTATTAATCACTCGCGAGATCGATAGTGAAAAACATCTCCGTAATAAACAATCTGCTGAAGATAAATTGATTAAGGATCGCGAACAACGTCGCCTCGAAGAGTTGCAGCGCATTGAAGAGAAAAACGCCAAGAAGACTCCTGAAGAAAAAGAAAAGGATAAGAATAAGAAGCCGCCTGAGCTAGGCAGTGCAGATGACTTCATGCTTTCTCAAGCGGTGGCCTTTATTAATGGCCAGCCTGTGAAGCGATCCGCATCCAAGCTCGAGTAATCCTTTAATCTCTGTGGCCGGTATATGAATGACGAGCAGTTACTTCGATACTCCAGGCACTTGCTGCTTGACGAGATTGATGTTGCCGGCCAAGAGAAGCTACTCCACTCACACATATTGGTGATCGGTGCCGGCGGCCTAGGGAGTGCAGCCGCACCCTATCTAGCCGCAGCTGGAGTAGGCCACATTACCTTGGTGGATCACGATGAAGTAGATCTCACCAATTTACAACGCCAAATCACGCATACCGAAAGTAGCGTCGGGAAAAGCAAAGTAGCGTCGGGAAAAGAATTTCTACAACGCCTAAACTCCAGTATTCAAATTGAAACTATTCAGGCTAAAGCTACAACATCTCTGCTCGATGAGTTATTGCCAAGTGTTGATGTTGTTTTGGATTGTACGGATAACTTTTCAACCCGGCACCTGATTAATGCTGCCTGCGTTCAACATCAAACCCCACTAATTTCTGGATCAGCTCTTAAGTTTGATGGTCAAGTAAGTGTCTTTGATTCACGAAATTCAAGCTCCCCATGCTATGCCTGCATCTTTTCTCCTGATGAAGAGTTTGAAGAAGTCAGCTGCTCCAGTATGGGCATCTTCTCGCCTCTAGTAGGCATCATAGGAGCCATGCAAGCAGCTCAAGCCCTACAGGTACTCATTGGTTTTGGAGAGCCCTTGATGGGCCGTATGTTGCTGTGGAATGGGCGTACTACCCAAATCGATGAAATCCGTATTAGCCGTAATTCTGACTGCTCAGTATGTGGCTCAGCCCACTAGGCAACGCACTAAATGATTAAGTGAGCAGTCGCTCTAAAGCCTTTGCCTGCTCTTCAGGCTCATATGCCTTTAAGACCCTAGCAACGCGGGCTTTTAATAAACCTACATTGGCCTGAAGAATTTCCCGTTTGACCAGCAGTAACTGACTGAAGTGCATTGAGAAGTCGGTGAGACCTAAGGCAAGCAGTAACTTCGTTAATGCAGGATCACCAGCCATCTCACCACAAACAGCTACAGGCACATTTGCACGTTTGGCCTGCTCAATGATATTGGCTAATAAATTCAAAATCGCTGGATGCAAGGGGTCATACAAATGCGCAACCGCATGATCCGCGCGATCAATCGCCAAGGTGTACTGAATTAAATCATTTGTTCCAATAGAAAGAAAATCGAATCGCTTAATAAACAAAGGTAGCACTAAAGCAGCAGCCGGAATCTCAATCATCGCGCCAACTTGGATATTCGGATTAAATGCTTTGCCACGCTGATGCAACTGTTGTTTCGCTTTTTCAATCAGCCTAAATGTTTCATCGATCTCTTTAGCATGCGCTAACATCGGAATCATGATGCGCGCTTGACCGTGAGCCGATGCACGCAGGATTGCTCTGAGCTGCGTTAAAAATATTTCAGGCTCGGTCAGCGACCAGCGGATCGCCCGCAAACCCAGTGGTGATGTTCCTGTTTGCGAAATATCGCCACCGCCACCCAATGCCTTATCTGCACCAACGTCGATAGTTCTGATGTTGATAGGCAAACCATGCATTAAATCCACTACACGACGATATTCTTGATATTGCTGCTCTTCGTCTGGTAAAGCTTGCTTACGGTCCATGAATAAAAATTCAGAGCGAAATAAACCAACCCCAACAGCACCTAACTTCACCGCCTGAATAGCATCTTCTGGCAATTCAATATTGGCAAACAACTCAATCTCAACACGATCGGCTGTTTCTGTTTTTGCATGCTTTAACTGCTGGAGCTTACGAGCTTCTTTGAGAACCTGAGTTTGTAGCTTACGATATTCGGCTAGCAGCTGCTCATCAGGAGCAACTACCACAACGCCTCGATCCCCATCTAACACCAACCAATCGCCGTGGCGGATCATTTCACTCGCGTGACGTACGCCCACCACCGCAGGTATTTCCATGCTACGGGCTACGATGGCCGTATGGGAGGTCTTACCGCCAAGATCCGTTACAAACCCCGTAAAGGCATGCTCTTTAAAGCGCAGCATGTCATGCGGAGCAATATCATGCGCGACGATGATGGACTCAATACCGATATCGCTGGTTGGCAAAAAATCGGAATTGTTTAATGGATCTTTTTTCTGGGCATTTAATGCCTTAATAACGCGTTCAGCAACCTGCCGAATATCGTTAGCACGCTCCTTCAAATAAGCGTCCTCAATATCCGCAAATTGCTCCAGAAGATCATTGAGCTCAGTAGTTAAAGCCCATGCTGCATTTAATCGTTGCGTACGAATGAGTTTAATCGGCTTCTCAGCTAAAGCTGGGTCAGCTAATATCATGCCGTGTACATCCAAGAATGCCGCCATCTCTTGCGGGGCATCTTTTGGCAATCCTTGGCGCAACTGCTCAAGCTCTAGGCGAACCTGATCAAACGCATCCAAGAGCTTTTGTGCTTCAGCCTCTTCTTTGCCAGCTTCAATCAAGTGATGACTTACTTCTAATGCTGCACGAGAAATCAGTACCGCCTTGCCAATGGCAATGCCTTTCGATACTGGAATTCCGTGCAATGCAAAAGTCATGCTATTTACTCGCCCTCACCAAATCGATCATTAATTAATGCGGTGAGTGCCTGCATGGCCTCATCCGCTTTTTCGCCTACAGTCTCAAGAGTCACAGTGCTCCCGATACCTGCTGCTAACATCATCACGCCCATAATGCTCTTTGCATTAATTTGACGCCCATTACGTGACAAGAAGATTTCACAAGGAAACTGAGCGGCTAACTGAGACAGCTTGGCAGAAGCGCGAGCATGCAAGCCTAATTTATTGATAATTTCAATTTCTGCCGAAGGCATAATGTGCTGACCCTTATTTATTCTTGATTTACTTTTGCACCCAAGCGCAAAATTCCATGCTGTCCACCAGCAAGTGCTTTTTGCGCCAACTCTTCAAGACCCTCTCCGCGATGGGAAATGCATCGCATCAACATAGGCAGGTTTAATCCCGCCAGCACAATAACGGGCGCATTCAATCCCGATAAAGGGCCCAAAGCCTCTAACTTAGAGGCCACATTAGCAGGGGTTGCACCCATCACGTCTGTCAGGATGAGTACCCCATTGCCTGTGTTCACACCATAGGCAGCCTTCATCACGCGATCAAAGCTTGCCTTGGTATCTTCATGGGGAGGGATGTCGACTGCCCGAACACGCTCAGGCAAAACACCAAAAGTATGCTCAGCAAAACCCAGCATTGCGCTAGCAACCGGGGTATGAGCAACGATGACAATTCCAGTCATATTTATCTCAATGCTTTCTCTAGCCCTGCCAACCAAAATTGCGCAACATTAAAGTTACTTTGGTCGGTAATTTCAACAAAACAAGTGGGGCTCGTCACATTAATTTCAGTGAGATAACCGCCAATTAAATCCAATCCAACCAAGAATAATCCACGCTGATTTAAAACAGGAGCTAATTTTTCAGCGATCCTTTTTTCGGTCTCGGTTAAGGGCATCGCTACACCTTTGCCGCCCGCAGCTAAATTACCCCGAATTTCACTACCTTGCGGAATACGAGCTAGCGCAAATGGCACCACCTCACCGCCAATTAAGAGTACCCGCTTATCACCCTGGGCAATTTCTGGAAGAAACCGCTGAACCATGAGCGTTCTTGCGCCATTCTCACCAAGCGTTTCTACAATGCTGGCAAGATTAAGACCATCGGCCCCAACCCTAAATACACCCATGCCGCCCATGCCATCTAAGGGCTTAATCACAATATCGCGATGTTCCTGATGAAAACGCTCTACTGCAGCCAATTCACGCGTGACCAAGGTCGGCGGAATAAGTTCTGGAAACTCTGTAATCGATAATTTTTCCGAATGATCACGAACAGCGCTCGGCTCGTTAAATACTTTTGCACCCTGACGTGCTGCGGCTGATAACAACCAAGTGGTATTGAGATATTCAATATCAAAAGGAGGGTCTGTGCGCATGAGGACAGCAGAAAAAGATTTGAGTGTTCGAGACTCAAGATCACCCAACTCAAACCAGTTGGTGGAGCTAGGCTTAATCACCAAAGACTGACAATCAGCCACTACGAAATCATCCCTCCACAACACATTGCGACTTTGACAAAACCACAAATGGTGCCCCGCTTCTTGCGCAGCACGCATCATTGCGAGTGTGGAATCTTTTTGAATCTTGAAAGATTCAAGGGGATCTGCAATAAAAAGAAGGTTCATTATTTCTATTGAGAGATGTGTGTTTTATTTAAGCAGCTTCAGCATTAGGATCAGTTCGCTCTAGCTCCAATGACGCAGCAAGCAGCGCTAAGCGAGCAACTACACCATACAGATAGAAGCGATTCGGAGCGGCACTACCTGGCTTGGCCCCTAGATCAGGCATGGAGTTTTGCTCAAAGGCTAGAGGTACAAAATGCATGCCTGGTGCATTGAGATTCTCATCCGGCCCGCGATCAGTATGAACGCGATAGAAGCCGCCAATGACATAACGATCAATCATGTACACCACCGGTTCAGCAACCGCTTCATTGACCTTCTCGAAGGTATAAACACCCTCCTGAATTAATACATCGCTCACTTCAAGACCTTCCTTGACCACACTCATCTTGTTGCGGTCTTTACGATTCAAGCCCTTTAGCTGAGAGGGATCATTAACCACCATCACGCCCATGCCATAAGTGCCAGCATCTGCTTTTACAACAACATAAGGCTTCTCTTTAATGCCGTATTCGCGGTACTTCTTGGCAGTCTTTTTCAAGACTTGTTCTACGGCAGTTTGAAGTTCGTCTTCGCCCTTGCGCTCGTGGAAATTAATATTGGAGCAACTAGTAAAGTAAGGGTTAATCATCCATGGATCGATATCAACTACCTTGGCAAATTTCTTCGCCACTTCTTCATAAGCGGCAAAGTGATTTGATTTGCGACGCACATGCCAGCCAGCGTGCAAGCCTGGCAGCAAGTACTGCTCATAGATATTCTCCAAAATCGGGGGGATGCCAGCGGATAAGTCGTTATTCAATAGAATCGAGCAAGGATCAAAATCTTTTAAACCTAGGCGCTGCTGCTTCAGACCCAATCGAGAGAGCGGCTCCATTAACAATCGATTGCCGTCAGGCAATTCAATCCAAGTTGGCTTCTTGATTTCTTCGGAGAAAGTGCCCAGTCGAACATTCAATCCAGCTTGACGCAGAATCGAAGACAAGCGCGCGATATTCTGCAAGTAGAAAGTATTGCGCGTATGACGCTCTGGGATCAGCAATAAGTTTTTAGCCTCAGGACAAATCTTCTCAATGGCAGCCATGGCAGCTTGAACAGCAAGCGGCAACATCTGCGGTGAAAGGTTATTAAACCCTCCAGGAAATAGATTGGTGTCGACCGGGGCTAACTTAAACCCAGAATTACGTAAATCGACCGAACAATAAAAAGGTGGGGTGTGCTCTTGCCACTCCAACCTAAACCAACGCTCAATGGTTGGGGTCGATTCTAGAACCTTTGACTCTAATTCGAGCAAAGGGCCGGTGAGTGCAGTGATGAGATGTGGAACCATGCCACCATTGTAAGATTATTAAAAGAAAGACGCGGGATCCGAGGATCCCGCGCTTAAAACTAGGCAGCCCATCCAGAGCCGCCCAGTGAGGGGTAAATCTACTGATTAAGACTCGTAGGCAGACTCACCATGTGAGCTGATATCCAAGCCTTCGCGCTCTTCTTCTTCCTTCACACGCAAACCAATCACGATATCGATCAATTTGAAGGCTACGAAAGAAACTACGCCAGACCAAATTACAGTGGTAATCACGCCTTGAGCTTGGATCCACAATTGGCTAGCAACAGAGTAATCAGGGGCAACTGCATTAGCCACATAATCCCAGATACCTGTGCCGCCCAAAGCTGGGTCAGCGAATACACCAGTCAACAACGCACCAGTAATACCACCTACGCCGTGAACACCAAACACATCCAAGCTGTCGTCTGAACCCAAAATCTTCTTGAGACCAGTAACACCCCAGAGGCAGATTACGCCAGCGATAACACCGATTACGATTGCGCCCATTGGGCCAACGAAACCAGCAGCAGGAGTAATTGCAACTAAACCAGCTACGCAACCAGATGCAGCACCCAGCATGGATGGCTTGCCTTTGAGAACCCACTCAGCAACTGACCAGCCCAATACAGCAGCAGCAGTAGCTAAATAGGTGTTCACGAATGCCAGGGCAGCGCTGCCGTTAGCTTCAAGAGCAGAACCAGCATTGAAACCAAACCAGCCGAACCACAAGAGGGCAGCACCAGTCATTACATAAACTAAGTTATGTGGCTTCATTGCTTCTTTGCCGTAACCAATACGCTTGCCGATAACAAAGGAACCAACCAAACCAGCGATCGCAGCATTGATATGCACAACGGTACCGCCAGCGAAGTCGAGAACACCTTTTTGCCACAACCAACCAGCACGAGCAGTGATTGCTTCAAGTGATGCAGCATCTTTGATGTCATCTGGACCAGGCCAGAACCAAACCATGTGAGCGATTGGCAGGTAGCTCAAAGTGAACCAAATCACCATGAATACCAAGATTGCAGAGAACTTAGCGC
>CAITHY010000146.1 GCA_903892315.1 uncultured beta proteobacterium
CTTTTTGCAGGCATTACAAGGAGCTTGTTCTTATTTAATTTGTCCATCAATACTATGCATCCCATGTTAAATGTGGCCGTCAAGGCCGCCCGTCGCGCTGGAACAGTCATTAATCGTGCTTCTTTGAATTTAGAGCGCTTGCAAGTTGACCGTAAGCAACACAATGATTTCGTCACCGAGGTGGACAAAGCCGCAGAAGCGGCCATCATTGAAACGCTGAGCGAGGCCTATCCTACCCATGGATTTTTGGCTGAAGAAACCGGCGAGCACAATGCGGACGCAGAAAATGTTTGGATCATTGATCCGCTAGATGGCACAACCAATTTCATTCATGGCTTTCCGCAATATGCGGTTTCGATTGCGTTGGCAGTCAATGGCGTCACTCAACAAGCTGTCGTTTATGACCCAACTCGTGATGAGTTATTTACTGCTACCCGGGGTGCGGGCGCGTATTTGGATCGTCGGCGTTTGCGCGTAGCTACGCAAGATCGTTTAGCCAATGCTTTACTCGGCACCGGTTTTCCGTATCGCGAAGACCAAGACTTAGAAAAGTATTTGAAAATCTTTGCTGAGATGTCGCGTCAATGTGCAGGCTTACGTCGCCCTGGTGCTGCATCATTGGATTTAGCTTACGTGGCAGCTGGTCGTTACGATGGTTTTTTTGAGAGCGATCTCAAACCATGGGACATGGCTGCCGGTGCCCTGCTGATTACCGAAGCGGGTGGCTTAATTGGTAACTATCGCGGTGAAGAAGGGTTTCTGAAGAGTGGTGAAGTTATGGCTGCTAATCCACGCATTTTTGCGCAGATGGTTCAGTCACTCTCTAAATACTCAGTTTCTTAAAAGGGCTCTCTCGGCCTGAGAGTTCAGGAGAGCTCAGTGCTTAATGAGGTCGAGATAGCGCACTCCAGCGCCATCGATTAGTAGAGCACTTGCTCTAGGGTGAAGGCTCTCAGGATGATCGAGATCCCAATCAGATAAAACCCAGCGCTGCCAAGCCTGGGTACCTAAAGATTCCTCATGATGCGCTGGTAAGTGCGTATGCCCATGAATTAATCTGTCTACAGATCGGTCTTTCAATGTAGCAGCACAAGCTTCTAGTGTGACATCCATTTTCAGTTGATTGACAGCAGAGCGTTGCTGCTTTTGATATTGGCCATGACTATTGTTACGTAGATGTTGTGCAACGCCTCTGCGCCAATTGAGTGGCAGAGTTAAAAAGAGTTTTTGAATCCATGGCCTTCTAACCAAGCTACGAAACACCTGGTAGCCAAAATCTGCAGTACATAAGGCATCGCCATGGACTAAGACCCATTTTTGTCCGGAGATCTCAACAGTAGTTGGATCTGACAAGAGCGTCATACCAGTCTTTTTGATGAAACTTTTACCGATTAAAAAATCTCGATTGCCATGTAGGTAATACGTTTTTACTTTGGTGGATAGATTGGCGATAGCACGCTGAACTTCTTGCTGAAAAGGTGAGGATGCCGATGCATCATCACCAACCCAATATTCAAATAAGTCACCTAGAATGAATACAGCCTCGACTTTAGGAGCTTCTTTTTCACAGAAGTCAAAAAAGCGTTGCGCCGTCAATGGCATTGACGGCGTAAGGTGTAGGTCTGATATGAGCAGTGCGCTCGCGTGTTGCGGGATCATTCCTCGAGAACAGTAGCCTTCTCGATAACAACATCTTCAGTTGGAACATCTTGATGAAATCCAGAGCTACCGGTCTTTACTTTGCGAATGGTGTCAACGACATCCATACCGTCGGTGACCTTACCGAAAACCGCATAGCCCCAGCCTTGAGCATTCGGAGCGGTGTGATTTAAGAAATCGTTGTCATTGACGTTAATGAAGAATTGAGCCGTAGCAGAATGGGGGTCGCTAGTACGAGCCATAGCTACGGTATAGCGCTCATTCTTGAGGCCGTTAATAGCTTCGTTTTCAATTTCTGCACCTGTTGGCTTTTGCTTCATGCCAGCAGTCATGCCGCCGCCTTGAACCATAAAGTTATCAATGACGCGATGAAAAATGGTGCCATCGTAGTGACCGCTTTTGACGTATTGCAAAAAATTGGCAACGCTTTTAGGTGCCTTAGCTGCATCAAGAGTGAGGGTGATATCGCCCTTATTGGTTTTTAGGAGTACTTTCGCCATTATTTGGTCTACTTTCTGGAAGGTTGGTGGATGGGTTATTGCTTGGCAGTGAATCTGCAGAATTGAGGGTACGATTAACAGGGCGCTTTGCTGGTGGCTTCAATACATCTAATAATGCTTTGGCGCGATTGGAGTATTGACGTTGATTTAGGATGGCGTTTTTAGCAGCATCTTCATATGCTTGGGCACCGAGGCGAATGTAGATTTCACCCAAATTGGTTGAGGCTGTGGCATAGCTCGGACGCAGTTTTAATGCGAGCTCTAAATAATCGCGCGCTTCAATCCACTGACCTTGATTAGCGGCAAGCGCTGCAAGATTGTTGTAGGGTTCGGGCAATTCAGGGAACTGTTGGGTAATTTCAATCAAAGTTTTTTTAGCTTGATCAAATTGGCGCATCTCAATTTGCAAGCGCGCCTTTACAAAACGTAATTGCACATTGCGTGGTGTCTTCTTGAGGTCTGTATTAATTTGAGTAACTGCATCTTGATATTTGCGTGCCTTGATGAGTTTTTCAATATCTGCCGGAACGGCATTCTTGCTAATAGGATCCGGTTCAATAATCAGGAAGGATAGGAATGGCACGGCAACTGTTTCTGATAATTCTGGGTTTAATGGGTCATATCCCATATCCGCTGAAAGCCTAGGGGGATCAGTTGGGCTATAGCCCCCTAAATAAGGTTGTGTGGCTAACTGGCCAGATTTCATTTCCTGGGTATTTAATGCCGCAAT
The DNA here is from genome assembly GCA_903892315.1 of uncultured beta proteobacterium. Next base: position 2,890 of record CAITHY010000146.1, read on the forward strand.
TTCAGCATCTGCACGCTGTTGGGCGGGCGTGCTGCAGCCCGTAATCAGCGCCAGAGATGCCAAAGTAGCAAAAGCGGGGGCTAGGACGTGACTTAGGGAGGAGCGTGGCGCTGGGGCGTTGTGGGGCATAGAGGAAGGGGTGTGAAACGGGCTCATTCGATATACTCAGCGCTCAGTCTAACAAATTGGCGCTACTTGCCCCACCTTTATAGCCCTATGCTGCAAATCTATAACACCCTAAGCCGTTCCAAACAGCCCTTTAAGCCCATAGTGCCGGGCAAGGTCAAGATGTACGTCTGCGGCATGACGGTATACGACTTTTGCCATATTGGCCATGCCAGGGTGATGATTGTCTTTGACATGGTGGTTCGTTGGCTCAGGGCAAGTGGCTATGAAGTGCTTTATGTACGCAATATCACTGATATCGATGACAAGATCATCAACCGCGCCATCGAGAATGGTGAGCCAATATCAGCATTAACCAATCGCTTTATTGATGCGATGCATGCCGACTCGGATGAGCTCGGATTAATGTACCCCGATCAAGAGCCGCGCGCTACGGATTACATCTCCCAAATGCAGGGCATGATTGGCAAGCTTATTGAAAACGAATTGGCCTATCAAGCCAATGATGGTGATGTTAATTTTGCAGTCCGTTTATTGCCTCGGTATGGTCAGTTATCCGGTAAGACTTTAGATGAGCTCAATGCTGGCGAGCGCGTAGCAATAGGTGATGGCAAACGCGATCCACTTGATTTTGTTTTATGGAAGAGCGCTAAACCTGAAGAGCCTGCTGATACTCGCTGGAAATCTCCATGGGGCGAAGGTCGTCCTGGATGGCATATTGAATGTTCTGCAATGTCCTGTGATTTGTTGGGTGAGCACTTTGACATCCATGGTGGCGGCGCCGATTTGCAATTTCCGCACCACGAAAATGAAATTGCCCAAAGTGAAGGCGCTTTATATGGCAAGGATCGCAATGAAGAGGACGTCCCCTTTGTGAATTACTGGATGCATAACGGCCATATTCGTGTGAACGAAGAGAAGATGTCCAAGTCCTTGGGTAATTTCTTCTTAATACGCGATGTCTTAAAAAGCTTTGATCCCGAAGTACTGCGTTTTTTCATGTTGAAGGCGCACTACCGCAGTCCGATTAATTACAGCGATGCCCAGCTTGAAGAGGCTCGCTCTGGCTTGGGTCGTCTATATACCGCCTTGGCGCAGGCCCCTAAAGCGCAAGCAATCCATTTAGACCCGCATAACCCATGGGCTAAAAGCTTCGCCGATGCTATGAACGATGATTTCAATACACCAGAGGCGATTGCAGTCTTGTTTGACCTAGCCAGCGAAGTCAATCGTGCACAAGGCGACGAAAAGCAATTACTCGCAAATACATTGAAGGCCCTCGGCTCTTCCTTGAGCTTCTTGCAACGTGATCCAACTGCCTTTTTGCAGTCGGGATCTAAAGGTCAAGATGGCTTAAGCCCGGAACAGATTGAAGAGCAAATTACGGCACGTATTGCTGCTAAACAGGCAAAAGATTTTGCTAAGGCAGACTTGATTCGCAAGACTCTGCTAGAACAAGGAATTGTTTTGGAAGATAAACCCGGCGGCTTAACAGAATGGCGTAGGGCTTAATGACTGCAGTAGAAGAAAAAACAGAATCAGTACTACAAGAAATTGCTCCAGATTATTGGGAGCAAGCTTGCAAAGAATTAATGAAGCACGACCGGATTCTGAAAAAACTGATTCCTAAAATTGGATCTGGATTTTTAGTGACACGCGGTGATTCGTTCAATACTTTAGCAAGAGCGATTGTTGGGCAACAGATTTCAGTAGCGGCAGCTCAAACTGTCTGGAATAGAGTGGTTGTCGCTAGCAAGAAGAAAGTAAGCCCTAAAAATATCCTGGCGCTCTCCGAAGAAGAATTGCGCGCTGCTGGATTATCTGGCCGCAAGGTAGAGTACATTCGCGATTTAGCCGATCACTTTGACTCTGGTCGCCTCCATGCCAATCAGTGGAAAGACATGGATGATGAGAGCGTCATCAAAGAATTGAGTGCCATTCGGGGAATTGGCCGCTGGACCGCTGAAATGTTCCTCATTTTTAATATGGTTCGCCCTAATATCCTCCCTCTAGACGATGTTGGCCTCATTAAGGCTATTTCCCTCAATTACTTCAGTGGTGAGCCTGTCAGCCGCCATGAGGCTAGGGAGGTGGCAGCTAATTGGGCCCCGTGGCGCACGGTTGCCACCTGGTATATGTGGAGAAGTATCGACCCCGCCCCGGTTGAATATTAAAATCAGACTATGAAAACGACTTTCCTGGATTTTGAGCAGCAAATCGCCGAATTAGAGTCAAAGATTGAAGAGCTGCGTTTTGTGCAAGATGAGTCATCGGTAGATATCTCCGATGAGATCAAAACACTTGCCGAAAAAAGTCAGCAATTAACAAAAGATGTTTACGCCAATCTCACTCCTTGGCAGGTCTCGCAAGTAGCACGTCATCCACAGCGCCCTTACACGCTAGATTACGTTGGCGCCTTATTCACCGACTTTCATGAGTTGCATGGTGACCGTACTTTTGCAGATGATCAATCGATCATCGCTGGATTGGCCCGTTTTGAAAATCAGCCCTGCATGGTGATTGGCCATCAAAAGGGTCGCGACACCAAAGAGCGCGCTCTCCGAAACTTTGGTATGAGCCGTCCAGAGGGTTATCGCAAAGCAATGCGCCTGATGCGCCTTGCAGAAAAGTTTGGTATTCCAGTGTTTACTTTTGTAGATACGCCAGGCGCATTTCCGGGTATTGATGCAGAAGAGCGCAACCAGTCTGAAGCGATTGGCCGTAATTTGTATGTCCAAGCGGAGTTAGAGGTTCCCATCATTGCCACGATCATTGGTGAAGGCGGCTCTGGTGGTGCGCTAGCAATTGCGATGGGCGACGTAGTCCTCATGTTGCAGAACTCTACTTACTCGGTGATCTCGCCTGAAGGCTGTGCATCCATTCTCTGGAAGACGGCCGATAAAGCTCCCGAGGCTGCTGAGCAGCTTGGCCTAACGGCTCAACGTCTAAAGGCCTTAGGTCTGATTGATAAAATCGTTGCCGAGCCTATTGGTGGTGCACATCGCGATTACGACAATATGATGAGCAATATGCGCAAAGCACTTGCTGAATCTTTAAAGACTTTTGATGGCATGAAAGTAGATGTATTGCTTGAACGCCGTCATGAGCGCTTGATGAGTTATGGCAAGTTTAAGGAAATCACAGCTAAGTCCTAAGCCAGGAAAACGAATTGCGGTTGCCCTTAGTGGCGGCCTCGATTCGGTTGTATTGCTTGACACAGTTTGCAAAGCGCAAGCTAAATCAATAACGCCAAACACAAACCAAACCAAAGATCAAATCTACGCATTTCATATTCATCATGGCTTACAAAAGCCGGCAGATGATTGGTTGATCTTTTGCGAGAAGCTTGCAAAACAATACAAGATCCATTTTGATTTTCGTCTTCTGCATCTCGATGATCAAAAAGAACAAGGCAATATTGAAGCAAGAGCAAGAGCAGGGCGTTATGAAGCGCTCGCTGACCTCTGTGAAGAATATGGCATTGAAGACTTGCTGCTCGCGCACCACCAGAACGATCAAGCTGAAACGGTGCTCCTCCAGCTCATGAGGGGCTCTGGCGTGGCGGGCCTATCCGGTATGCCATCATCCAGGGGGCTCACTACCAATCAGGTCCTCACTCTTTGGCGACCACTCTTAAATCAAAGTAGGCAAGAGCTAGAGGCTTATGCCAAAGAACATCAGCTCAAATGGATTGAAGACCCTAGTAATCAAGATCGAAAATACAGACGCAATGCGCTTCGTAAAGACATCATTCCCAAATTAGAAAAGATTCAGCCAGAAGCTTTGGCAAACATGGCGCGGAGCGCAGAGCTTCTTGGTGAAGCACAAGCACTACTTAACCGACTAGCAACCCAAGATGGCAAAACCATTCTCAATCACAATCAAGTAAAAGTGGCGCCATTATTAGCCCTTGCTAAAGATGACTTGCCGGCAGCAAATAATGTCTTGCGCTATTGGTTGCAAACGCAACAGTTGGCGATGCCATCTAAAGAACGTCTGCAGTCATGGTGGCGTGATCTTGCCAAAGTCAAAGCAGACGCCAAATTGGAGTGGCTGCATGATGAGAGAAAAATCTACCTTTGGCGTGGGGCACTACAAGTATCTAATCCAGAGGAAGGGCGTTGGGTTCTCAAATCATTGCCAGCGAATTCCAAGCAATTGGGGCTACCAGCGGATTGGGTAAAGAATGCCCAAGAAAATCATCAAATCACTCTTAGGGAGCGCCTGGGCTCGGAGAAGATTCAGATTAAGCCCAAGACACCCCGTAAAACCCTCAAAAACCTCTACCAGGAGGCTGATATCCCACCTTGGGAGCGTCAGGCACCCTTGCTCTACATCGGTGATGAGTTAGTCGCTGTTGCGGGAATTGGGCTTAGTTATCCGCATCTCACATCCACGGGAAGGCGAGTGCTCCCGGAATGGGTGCAAAACCCTGTAAAATAGGCCCTTTTTAGACCTCCAAGGATTCATTTCCTTGTTACTGATAGTTAAATAGACGGCTTTTATGGCTCTTATCGTTCATAAATATGGCGGCACCTCAATGGGCTCAACAGAGCGCATTGCCAATGTTGCCAAACGCGTAGCTAAATGGATGCGTGCTGGCCACCAAGTCGTGGTCGTACCATCAGCTATGTCAGGCGAAACCAATCGCTTGCTAGGCCTTGCAAAAGAAATCAATCCAGATGCAAACCCACGTGAGTTGGATCAAATTGCCTCCACTGGTGAGCAAGTTAGTTCTGGCCTATTGGCTCTGGCACTCATGCGTGAAGGTATTGACGCGGTGAGTTACGCTGGTTGGCAAGTAACAGTGCATACCGATTCTTCATTTACTAAAGCCCGTATTAAGAGTATTGAGAGTGACAAGATTCTCAAAGACTTGAATGCCGGTCGTGCAGTCGTTGTTACTGGTTTCCAAGGTGTTGATCCTAACGGCAATATCACCACGCTAGGTCGCGGTGGCTCCGATACATCAGCAGTAGCAATGGCAGCAGCTTTAAAAGCGGACGAGTGTTTGATCTACACAGACGTTGACGGTGTTTACACAACTGACCCACGTGTTTGTGAAGATGCGCGCCGCCTAGACAAGATTACCTTTGAAGAGATGCTAGAAATGGCAAGTTTAGGTTCAAAGGTATTGCAGATCCGTTCAGTCGAGTTTGCAGGTAAGTACAAAGTTAAAACCCGGGTTCTGTCTTCATTGACAGACCCATTGATGCCTATAGACATTGAGATGAAGTCGGGCACCTTGATTACATTTGAAGAGGACAGCACTATGGAAGCCGCAGTTATTTCCGGCATCGCCTTTGCGCGTGATGAAGCGAAGATTACCGTTCTTGGAGTTCCTGATCGTCCAGGTATTGCATATCAAATCCTTGGCCCGATTGCGGATGCCAATATTGATGTGGACATGATTATTCAGAACCAATCAGTGGAAGGTAAAACCGACTTTACGTTCACAGTGCCGCGTGCTGATTATCAAAAAGCATTGGACTTACTCAAGAACACGGTACAAGCGCACATCGAAGCAAAAGAAATCTCTGGTGATCCAAAGGTTTCTAAAGTTTCAGTAGTTGGTGTTGGCATGCGCTCCCATGTTGGCATCGCCAGCAAGATGTTCCGTACTTTATCGGAAGAGGGCATCAATATCCTGATGATCTCGACTAGCGAAATCAAGATCTCCGTGGTGATTGATGAGAAATACATGGAATTGGCTGTACGTGCCCTGCACAAGGCATTTGAGCTGGACCAGAAGTAAGTAAAAAGAGCAATAAACCCCTCAGCAGCGGTTATCCGTTAAACTGTGGGGCGTTGTAATAGTAAGAAGTACGGAGACGTGGCCGAGCTGGTCGAAGGCACTCCCCTGCTAAGGGAGCATCGGGGCTAAAACTCTGATCGGAGGTTCGAATCCTCTCGTCTCCGCCA
>CAITHY010000147.1 GCA_903892315.1 uncultured beta proteobacterium
CCAAAAAAATATTTCCGCCTCATCGCAGCCTGCCTCTGTGGCTCCGGCAGTAAGGGGCAATTATGTTTGTTCAGGAGAGTTTGCTCTCGAAATCATCTGGGAGAAAACGCAACGACGAGTTGACGTAATACTCGATGGGAAAATCATGCCCGGAAGCTCCATCTCAAATGGAGAAAAAATAATGACCCGTTTGCAAAACGGCGACTCTACAGTCTTGCTTATGATGAATGGGGCTTTGACGTTGATGTACGCACACAATGGCTACAGTTCGTATGCCAAGTGCCAACCAAGGTCCTAAAATCAAAAGATAAATTGATGTCGCGAATAAGTTGCGGGCTTATGAATAGCCCGCAACTGAAAGCAGATTAGAGCTATTCGGGGTAATGCAGGCTAATAAAGAACCACAGTTCATCGCAGACCGATAAAAGCAATTTATCTGATAGCTCATAACAAATGGAGCTCTCAAATCAACTCGACAGCTTTTCGCATCTGCTCATCATTCACGTCGATGTAGCGTTGAGTGGTTGCTATCGAAGCGTGAGCCGCAAGTTCCGCCAACACGCGCACTCCAACGCCCTTGGCCGCCAAGTTGGTAATGAAGCTGCGCCTCCCGCTATGACTAGTTGCACCCTCTAGCCCGCAATCCTCGTAGATGCGGATGAGAAGCTGGCACATCGTGTTAGCTGAGAACGCAGCGCCCTTTTGGGATTGGAACAGTGCTTCGCAGCCTTTACGCAGCTTTGCCTGCTTGAGATAGGCAGCCAATTCCTGTCGTAGTTTGCTGCTGACAAACACCCTGCGTGCCTTGCGTCCCTTGGTTTGTTCCGCTGAAAGAACGAATTCGTCCCTAATCCCCTGCTCGCCCGATACATTTTGGATTGTGAGCAGGGCAATCTCCTTAGCGCGTAGCCCAGCAAGGTGACTAAAAAGCACGATTACCCTATCCCTCGCAGCGTGCCTGCGGGTTGCGCAGTGCGCTAGCACTGCTTTGAGCTGCTTTTCAGTAAGTGTCTTTGCTTGCTTCATTTGCGCACCAAATGTCACGTTTCAATGTGTAAAACGCTATTTTCAAACGTTTTGCATTCCTACCGATTTTGGCAGCGCAAAGACCCTTCCATTTTTCAATGACTTAGGGAAAAATATCAGAGAATACGTGTTAGCTGACATTATTGGGGGGAGTGATGGCGAAGGAAATCGAATACGGGATTGGTTTTTTGCCCGCCACCCCTGATACGAGCAAGACCGCCATAATCCGCGACTGGCATGATGTTTCGAATGCTCGCGTGGTCGAGCTGAAAGATGCCTTCTATCGGGGAAGCTTCTTCAGCGGCACTTTCGAGCTGGCGGATAAGGCCGACCCCTTTTTTGAGGGGCACGATGGCTTACGTGTAGAAGTCAAATTGCATTGGTACGGGCGACGTCTAAAGACCCGGTGGGCAAGGGTTATGGTTAGAGAAAAGCGCCCAACGATCAAAACCGGATTTACAGGAAAAACTTGCTGGAACTTAGGCTAACCACCAAGCTGTCCAAATTCCGCAAACACGATTTTCGAGAGATACGGAAATTTTATCGTCGAGGTGGTGATTTTCGCACCTCTCGACGATGGCTTTGCGCAAACATCTTGAGTTGCTCAAGATGTTGAGATGATCTGCTGGTTACGAGTTTGTTCCTCAGTCATTTCATTGTCACAGCTCTAACAACCGCTCAGATCGCGTTGTTCATCGTCAGCATGTGCAGGTGTTTTACCGTGACGCAGTTGCTCGAACACGGGACGATAGCCTTCAAGCACAGCTAGATCAGATGTGCGCATGACATGATCAATAGCGGAGACAGCCTTGCCCACAA
>CAITHY010000148.1 GCA_903892315.1 uncultured beta proteobacterium
AACCTTGACCTTATCAATCATATTGGGGGGAACCTGAGCATCGACTACCAAAGCCGATTCTGAAGGGACGATCTCAGCAACAACCTGCCCTGCAGGGACAGTACCGCCAATCGTATTGACCTTAAGTCCGATGACAGTGCCAGCTACCGGCGCCTTAATGGCAGTCAGGTCGCGATCAAATGCCACCGCCTGAAAACGATCCTTCAGGGCATCACGCGTTTTCTGAATCTCAGCCATCTGCGTATCAATATCTTTATAGTACGCGGACTGCATTTGATTTAACTGCAGTTCTGCATCCACCTTTTGACGCAAGACCTGGTTTGCTGTTGATCTAGAGACATAACCTTCTTGCGCGAGAGTGGCATTATTTTTAGCCTCCTCCGATAAGGTTGCTACCTGAGTGCGACGGCCATTGAGAACAGCAACAATTTCAGCTCTGCGGGTATCAAAGAGTTTTTGCTGAATACCCTTCGCCTCTTCCACCCTAGGATCATTACCAAAGCTATCTAGCTCTGCTGGCCAAGTAATTTTGCTATCGCCCTTGCGCTCAGCCTTAAGGCGAGCTTCGGTCACTAAGGCGCCGATATATTGCAGCTGGGCAGTGGAGAGCTCTGCTTCAGCCTTTAAGGGGTTGATACGTATCAGCACATCACCCTCTTTCACCACATCGCCATCTTTAACCAAAATTTCTTGAATAACGCCGCCGGTTGGATGTTGCAAAGTCTTGCGGTAACCGCTAACCATGACAGTGCCTTGGGTAGTGACACCAGCATCTAATGGAGCAAAAGAAGCCCAGATTAGAAAGATGCCAAAACTTATTAAAAAGATCTTGGCAGCAGCACGACGAATCTTTGACTCTTCTACATTGACCGGAGCCATCGGACGATACTTAATCACATCAGGGTGATACGGATTCCAAGCCTGAATCCACCCTTCCGCCTTTTTATCAAGCTCTCTAAATTGAACAACTAGAGCATGAGTCTTGCTATTTTTTTTCTTATCCTCATCCCCAGGAATGATGAGATCATCATTAACACTCATGAGGTCTCTCCTGGTTTTGAATCAACTTGTGAAATTACTGGGCCATCAGGAACGATATTAGGCTTGAGCACCTCAGAAGCAGATGAAGGTACTGGTGGCTGCGTACCTGAGGTACTTGCCGCAGCCGACGTAGTAGCATCTGGCCGAACAACAGGCGCATCATTGGTGGCCTCTTTTGCGACGACATCTTCTGCACCCGCATTGTCATCAGCCTTATTACCTGGGACAACTTGCAAGTTTCTGACGGCATTAATCATTTCATCCGCAGGGCCAAAGCCAACTTGTCGGCCATTACGAAGCACCAGCAAATTATCCGCCACGCTGACCAAGCGCGGACGGTGCGTCGTGATAATGACAGCTGAACCTTGAGACTTGAGGAAGGTAATTGCCTGAGCTAGCGCAGATTCTCCCACTTCATCTAAGTTTGCATTAGGTTCATCCATGACAATGTATTTAGGGATGCCATAGAGTGCACGGCAAATGGCTAGGCGCTGACGCTGACCGCCTGACAAAGCAAAGCCAGTTTCACCAAGCTCGGTATCGTAACCACCAGGAAATGACAAAATCGTCTCGT
>CAITHY010000149.1 GCA_903892315.1 uncultured beta proteobacterium
ATCTGGGTGCTAATGGGCATGTACTTGGCGCCCGAGTCTTTGGGGTCGACTACTTGGCTGATGGTTTTTTGCTCGTTTGGGAAGCGCTTGGCTAGGGACTCTAAGCTTTTGAGTCGCTCTTGTTGGTATCCCAATTCCACTTGCGCGGCGTTGATTTTTTTTGTGATGTTCGCATCGGCGCTGATTAATTGGGATTCTTGTGCGCTAAACATCGACTTGATCGATAAGTAAGAAGCCCCTTGAAGTAAAAAGTTTTTTGCTCCGCGGGCATTGTCGATCGCCTTAACCCGCGAAGATCCGCCCGCCGTTAGGGTAATGCTGACAATCGAGGTGCCTGCCGACTCCAAACCGGCGGTCGAGGCGAGGTCCTTGGTGTCTGCTTTACTCATGCCGTAGGTGGCTAGAGCATTTTTTTGCCACCAGTCCGCATTACTTAAGGTGCGATAGAGGGATTCTTGACCCTCAGGCACCTTAGACTCATCGATGATTTGATCTGCCAGGTTGGGCAAGGTTTTTTGCAGCGAGCGCCATCCGACTAAATCGGTACCGCCATTGTTATTGAGAACGAGCTCGGCGTTATAACTGCCCAGGAAGAACCAGCCTGATAAGCCAAGAATCGCGCCCAGAATACTTGCTATGGCCAGTTTTTTCCAGGCTCCAGTCAGAAAATTGACGATATCCAGAAGGGAGATTTCATTTTCTAGGTTAATTGGATGCTGCTCACTCATTGCGCTTTTCCTTTTGATGCTCTTGCCAATCGTTACACCAATTATAAGCGTATGGTGCTTGGGTGGCGCCTACCGATTGCCAGTGCTGGGCGGCAGCGCTGCGGGTGTTGGAGTTATTGGGGGTTTGGATGGGAGTAAGAGCGCAGCATTCAGGCTGATCAAAAAACAGAGTATCTCGATGCCGTGCTGTGAGCTGACCTCGCCCACCATGTAGATCAGAATTAAACCGACCGAAAGCAGTCCGGCTGTACTACGCAGTGGACTAGTAGAACCCATTGAGAGAGAGATCGTGCTCAGCAGAGAGCCGATTAGGAGCAGGAGGCCAGGGTATCCAAATGCCAGGGCGATATCTACCCAGGCGCTATGGGTGCCGGAGATATCCGCACTATTGGGGTAACTGTCTTTTAAGAGTGTTGCGAAAGATTTTCGCAAGATGCCCACGCCAAGGGGGTTTGGGGCAAGAAGATGGTGAAACCTGCCGTGGCCCAAGCAAAGCGCTCATAGGTATTAACTTTGACAATTTGACCACTGGCGTTCTGGGGGTAGCCCAGCGCTGGGGGGTTTTGCCAGTTGGGGTACTTATGAATCTGAACCGCTGTCTTGGCATCTTCCCAGGTACTTGACCAGCCGGGGTTGTGTTTGTTCTGCTCTAGGCCAAACCACGCTAGGAACATCATGGCGCAAACCACCACTACAAGCATGGCTAAAGCACCTTGCTTATGTGCTTTTGTGAATAGAGCGCTAAGCAGCTTATAAAGCAAAGGGATCCCCACAATACCAAAGATCATGGCCGCTAAACCCACGCCATTGCGGGCGTCAAATATAAAGACCGAGGCATATAAAGAGATTGCTGTTCCTGCGAGCCATAAGAGGGCGACCACCGCCTTCTCTGGTAATGTCGCCCTGCGTAGGGTATCTAGGAGCGTCCCTAGTAAACCAATTAGCATGATGGTGCCGCTTAATACCCCGCTGATTTTTAAGCGGTAAATATAGTTTTCGTAATCAATGGCAAATAGACTGTGGGCGGCCATGGCTTTGGGAATATATTGATAAAACAGATAGCCAAAGCTGGCTAGGATGCCCAGCCAGAGGCAATTGATTGCCGCGGGGCGTTTGGCGAGCGCCAAGCCTGTTCCCAAAGCCACAATCACCGCTAGGAAACTTCGCAACCAAGTGCTGATTAATTCGTGGAACTGCTGCTCGGGAAAGCGCGAGAAAAATACGTAGTGGATTACTACCCAACAGAACATGAGTCCGAGCAAGATGAATGGCACCTTATTTTGCAGGGGAATTTTGGTGGGGTTGTTTTTAAAGAAGCGTACGCAATAAATCAATGAGGCAATAGCTCCCAGCACCAAGAGCGCATTGCGTAGCGCGATGGTTTCTCTTACCGCCCAAATCCCCAAGAGAATACTTGAGCCAATAATTAAGGCCCACCCCAAGACATTGCGCTCTTTTTTAACCATCCCAGCTGGTGGGATTGCGGCCTTTAGATCTGACGCATTAGTCATTGCGTAGCGGTCTTGTGCGTCAGCATTTCTTGATAGGCATTATGAAGACCTACTTCTAAATTGACCTGGGGCATCCAGCCCAATGCATTTAAACGCTCAGAACTCATCCACTTACGAGGGGCGCCATCTGGCTTACTGGGGTCAAACGCAATGGTGCCTTGATAGCCTACTGCCTTTGATACGGCCTGGGCTAATTGCATGATCGTGATATCACTTCCATAACCCACATTAATATGACTTTGCATTGGCGCCGTTTGGCTGTCATAGGTTTGTTTATCTAACTGCATAACAAAGACCGAGGCAGCGGCCATGTCATCGACATACAAAAATTCACGTCTTGGGGTGCCGGTTCCCCAGATCAGCACCTCAGGTACATTAGCTAGCTTGGCCTCATGAAAGCGCCTGATGAGTGCGGGGATGACGTGGCTATTTTCAGGGTGATAGTTATCACCTGGACCATACAAATTGGTTGGCATTACCGAGCGGTAATCAACACCATGTGAGGCACCATATTGGCGGTTATAACTTTCACACATTTTGATGCCGGCAATCTTGGCAATCGCATAAGGCTCATTTGTTGGCTCTAGCTTGCCAGTGAGTAGCGCATCCTCACTCATGGGTTGCGGTGCTAGCTTGGGATAAATGCAGCTTGATCCTAAAAACAGGAGTTTTTTAACGCCATTCATAAATGCCTGATGAATCACATTGTTTTGCACCATCAGGTTGTCGTAAATAAATTCTGCTGGAAAAGTATTGTTCGCATGAATACCCCCTACCCTTGCCGCCGCTAGATATACTTGTTCAGGCTTTTCTTGTTCAAAGAAAGCCTGAACGGCCGCTTGGTTGCATAGATCAAGTTGTGCATGAGTACGAAAGACCACATTGGTATAGCCCTTGGCCACCAGATTGCGGACAATCGCAGAACCCACCATGCCACGATGGCCGGCTACATAAATCTTTTGACTCAAGTCAGCATTCATATTTTTTATTATGCTTCTTATTAGCGCTATCGGGTTTGAGTCTTAATTCTCTTTGCCAACTGCTACTGAATAACCATGCTTTTGTAGGAGTGCATGTTGCTTAGCCAGGTCCAAGTCATTGGCCACCATCTCGACAATCATTTCATCCAAAGTAATCTCAGGAACCCAGCCCAGCTTTTCTTTGGCTTTCGTTGGATCGCCTAAAAGGGTCTCTACTTCTGTGGGGCGGTAGTAGCGTGGGTCAATTTGCACGATAACATCGCCAACTTTTAAGGCTGGCGCTTTATCACCTTCAATAGAAGCAACAGTGGCCTTTTCATTTTCAGCGGCACCTTCGAACTTGAGCGTAATACCCAATTGCTTAGCGCTGCGGATAATAAATTCACGCACGGTAAATTGCACACCTGTAGCAATGACAAAATCTTCTGGTTTATTTTGCTGAAGCATGAGCCACTGCATACGGACATAATCTTTGGCATGACCCCAGTCACGCAGTGCATCGATATTACCCATGAATAGGCACTTCTCTAGACCTTGGGAAATATTCGCCAAGCCGCGAGTCACCTTGCGGGTAACAAAAGTTTCACCGCGACGCTTAGACTCATGGTTAAACAAAATACCGTTACACGCATACATGCCGTAGGCTTCACGGTAATTAATCGTGATCCAATAGGCATAGAGCTTGGCAACTGCATACGGACTACGCGGATAAAACGGGGTAGTTTCTTTTTGGGGAATCTCTTGTACTAAACCATAAAGCTCAGAAGTCGATGCTTGATAAAAACGGGTTTTCTTTTCCAAGCCCAAAATGCGGATGGCCTCTAACATACGCAGGGGGCCCATGGCATCGACATCGGCGGTGTACTCAGGAGATTCAAAAGAGACTGCTACGTGTGACTGAGCGCCGAGGTTATAAATCTCATCGGGCTGGGTTTGATCGATGATGCGCACCAAATTGCTAGTATCGGTTAAATCGCCGTAATGAAGGATTAAATCCGGGTGATTGACATGGGGGTCTTGATAGAGATGGTCAATACGCTCGGTATTAAAAGAAGAGGCGCGGCGCTTAATCCCATGAACGATATAGCCTTTTTCTAATAAGAATTCGGCAAGGTAAGAACCGTCTTGGCCAGTAATGCCAGTAATGAGGGCTACTTTTTGTTTGCTTGTCATATCTTTACTCTTTTATTTATGAAGTTCTCTAGTAAGTCTACTGGTTAACTGCGTCCATAGGTATCTTCAAAGCGCACAATATCATCTTCGCCCAAATAGCTACCCGATTGCACTTCAATGATTTCTAAGGGTGTTTTACCTGGATTGGCTAAACGATGGATTTGTCCTTGCGGAATGTAAGTACTTTGATTTTCAGTGAGCGTGAGGACTTGATCGCCATTGCTAATTTCTGCCGTGCCTTTCACCACAATCCAGTGCTCGGCACGATGGTGATGCATTTGCAAGGATAGGCTTGCTCCAGGTTTTACCTGAATACGCTTCACCTTAAAGCGCTCACCCTCATCGACACTGTCATACCAACCCCAAGGCCTAGATACTTTACGGTGTAGATTTTTCTCTTCCCGTTTTTGTACGCTTAGTTGATTAACGATCTCTTTAACATCTTGGCTATTTTTTCTATCGGCGACCAAAACTGCGTCAGCCGTTTCAATGATGATCAGATTTTCAACCCCAACCGCACTAACTAAACGACTACTCGCGTGGACTAATGAGTTCCTTGAATTGGCCAGCAAGATATCACCGCTCGTAACGTTCCCATTTTGATCTTGGGTTCCTACTTGCCAAACGGCATCCCAAGCGCCTAGGTCATTCCAGCCTGCATCAAGCTCAACCATCTTGATCGCAAATTTGGAATTGGGGCACTTCTCAATGACAGCATAGTCAATCGACTCACTGGGAGTCGCATTAAAAGCCTCTTTACCTGGACGAATAAAAAGAGCATCGCCAGAATCATCTTGGGTTTTTGCTTGCCATGCTGCTTGAGTAGCTACCAGAATATCTGGGCGAAACTCGCCTAGGGCAGAGAGCCACACGCTGGCTTTGAGTACAAACATACCGCCATTCCAAAAATAGCCACCATCTTTTAAATACTGCGTTGCTGTTGGTGCATCGGGCTTTTCAACAAAACGCTCAACGGTATATTCATCCGCACTGTCTGTGGAAGTTTTATTTTGTGTCTTGATATAACCGTAACCAGTTTCTGGGGCGCTAGGTGTA
>CAITHY010000150.1 GCA_903892315.1 uncultured beta proteobacterium
AAAAGCGCATCATCATTTTGGCTAAAGGCCGCTTGGTAAATCTCGGTTGCGGTACAGGACATCCTTCATACGTGATGAGCTCTTCATTTGCAAACCAAGTGATTGCCCAGATTGAATTGTGGAATGCGGTAGGTACAGATAAATACCCAGTCGGTGTTTACACATTACCTAAGCATTTGGATGAGAAGGTTGCCCGTTTACAGCTCAAGACTCTGAATGCAGAGTTAACTGTGTTGTCAGATCAGCAAGCTTCTTACATTGGTGTAACGAAGGAAGGCCCATACAAGGCTGACCACTATCGTTATTAATCCAATCACTGTTCAATAGATATCTAGGCCCAAAATCATGGAATTAAGCGTCGAATTCTTTCCTCCAAAAACACCTGAAGGTGAGAGTAAGTTGCATCTGGTGCGCGAGCGTTTTTCTGAAACGCTCAAGCCCGCTTTTTATTCCGTGACTTTTGGTGCTGGTGGTTCTACTCAGTCTGGCACGTTAAAAGTAGTGAGTGATATTCATGCTGCCGGTGCAGCAGTTGCTCCGCACTTATCTTGCGTTGGTAGTTCACGTGACAGCGTGCGCGCGATGCTCAAGCAATATCAAGCTTTAGGTGTGAAGCGCATTGTGGCTTTGCGCGGTGACTTGCCATCTGGCATGGGTCAGTATGGCGAGTTTCATCACGCCAATGAATTGGTTGAATTTATTCGTGCAGAGACGGGTGATTGGTTTCATATCGATGTAGCCGCATATCCAGAAACGCATCCACAGGCAAAGTCGCCTGCTAGTGATATCGATTTCTTTGTGCAAAAGATGAAGGCAGGTGCAAATTCTGCCGTCACTCAGTACTTTTATAACAGCGATGCTTACTTCCGCTTTGTGGACGAGGCTTATGACTTAGGCGTTACACAGCCAATCATTGCTGGCATTATGCCGATTACCAATAGTAGCCAATTGCTTCGCTTCTCTGACGCCTGCGGCGCTGAGATACCGCGTTGGATTCGTTTGCGTCTTCAATCTTATGGCGATGACATTGCCTCTATTCGTGCATTTGGTGAAGAAGTTGTCACGGATTTATGTGAACAACTACTGGCTGTAGGTACCCCAGGAATTCATTTCTACTCGCTAAATCAGGCCGATGCAGTTTTGGCTATTGCGGACAACTTAAACTTAACGAAGTAAGCCAGACTCCGTCAACAGCATATCCAGGGGCTCATCGTGTGTTTGCGCGGCCCATTGAGAATCCTCTAATTTTTGCCAATCAAATCCAATCCCCATACAAATGAGGGTTGGATTGCTTTTTCGTAGCCGCGCTAGAGTTCGATCAAAATACCCGCCACCATAGCCCAGTCGCCAGTAGTGTGCTTTACCGCTCACAACAGAGTTAGACCAGCCTACGCAGGGAATGAGGATGCAATCAGGAGTAAGTTGTGGCCTAGTAGCATTTTCTGGATTGGGCTCAGGAACACCATGCGCACTCGGAATTAACGCATCCCCTTCCTGCCACTCAAAAAAATCAAGGTGTTTGTCCGGGCGAGCATAGGGCAGTGATAAGCGACGCTGAGCGTCATTCCTCACCCAGCTTAATAAAGTTGAGCGTAAATCAATTTCATCCTGAATCGGCCAATAAAGGGCAATTGAGCGAATGGTTCGGCTTTCACTAGCCAAAAACTGATTGAGACCTGCAATCAAGCTAGTTTTTGTAGACGCATAGCCATTCCCAGAAGCAAATTCTTTGCGTTGTTTTAATAAATCTTGGCGAAGAGTTTTTGGTGAATTACCGTGCATATCGACCATTATCAGGCGAAAATTAAAGGATATAGTAATCATGTACTGCAAGGCCCCTAGCCTTGCAAATAGAGATAGGGTTGGATCGTCAGAATGAAGTGTGTAACAGTCAAGAGCAGATACCTTCAGTGGGCCAAAATCCTGGTTTTGAGCCTAACTCTAGGTGCGTCCAATTCCTATGCTGAAAAGCTGAAGAAGCCAAGCCTGCCGAAGTCTTATGAAAGCAAGGTAGCCCCTGCCGAAATTACTGATACTGATCGGATGTTCATTGATTTGCGCGAAGCTGCAAAAAAGAATGATGTATTTCGTACTCAGCAACTGTCGTCTAATTTGGCTAATTACCCATTGGATGACTATGTAGCTTACTTCCGTATTAAGCCGCAATTATTTGATAGTGCTGGTGGTGCACGTAATGATTATGGTGCAGATGCTCAAGTAGTCACGTTCTTAAATCAATATCAAGGCACGGCATTGGCTGACCGTATGCGCAATGATTGGTTATTGGTTTTAGGTAAGCGCAGGGATTGGGCGCGTTTTGATGCTGAGTACGCTAAGTTTGTATTAGATGACGATACACAAGTGAAATGTTATTCCTTGTTATCTAAATTATCTCAAGGCGAGAATCCCACTAAATTAGCTATCGATGCGCGGGCAGTGTTGCTTGATTCAGGTTATTTTGGACAAGCATGCCAAGAATTGGTTCCGTCTTTAGTTGCTGCAGGTGGCATGTCTCCCAGTGAAGCTAAAGCTCTTGGGCGTGGGGCGAGCGAGAAAGGCTACGACACCATGGCACGGCGTCTTGGTGGTGAAGATCCAATTGCGGAGATTGTTAAGGCTGCAAAGGCAGATCCAGCAAAGGCCTACCGTGACTTTTCTCAAAACGCTTCGCGCTATAGCAAAGAAAACCAAGCCGTTGCTTGGGGTGTGATCGGACAATTTTTAGCCAAGAAATTAGACCCCAATGCAGATGATGCATACCGCTTGCAACAAGAGTTAGGCTTTAACGAACTTCTTTCGGTCGAATCACAGGAATGGAAAGTACGTGCAGGCTTGCGCGCTAAAGATTGGGCCTTAGTGAAAAATGCGATTGATGGCATGAACCCGGCGGTGCGAGCTAAAGATCCAGCGTGGACCTATTGGTATGGTCGTGCACTCAAAGCTGAAGGCCAAGATGTAAAAGCCAAAGACAGTTTTGAGATGATTGCTGATCAATACAATTTTTATGGCCAGCTTGCACGCGAAGAATTGGGTAAATCCAACAATGCGCCTGCAAAAACTAAAGTGACCGAGCAGGATATAGATGCGATGGCGAGCCGCAAGGGCTTTATTCGTAGCGAACGCTTATATGCCATGAATCTTCGCTTTGAAGGCAATCGTGAATGGAATTGGGAATTACGCAATATGACCGACAGGCAATTATTGGCGGCTGCGGAGTATGCAAAGCGAATCAATTTATATGATCGGGTCGTTAACACTGCCGATCGTACAAAGCAAGAGCATGACTTTAGCTTGCGCTACCCAACTCCATATAAAGAAGAGCTGTCTCCGATTGCAAGACAGATTGATTTAAATCTTGCTTGGGCCTATGGTTTGATTCGTCAAGAGTCACGTTTCATTATGAATGCCGCCTCTTCTGTGGGGGCTTCTGGATTAATGCAGGTCATGCCCAATACTGCAAAGTATGTGGCTAAAAAGATTGGCATGACAAATTACACCAATGACAAGCTGAGTGATACGAATACCAATTTAACCTTAGGCAGTAATTATCTCAATATGGTTTTGATCGATCTAGATGGATCATGGGTATTGGCTTCTGCAGCCTATAACGCTGGCCCTTCGCGCTCAAAAGCTTGGCGAGAAAAATTATCGGGCCCAACAGAGGGTGCTATTTTTGCTGAGACGATTCCGTTCGCGGAGACGCGTGTATATGTGAAGAATGTGCTCTCCAATGCAAACTATTACTCATCAGTGATGAATGGCCAGCCACAATCCTTAAAGCAGCGCTTAGGTGTCATAACACCTAAGGCTGCAACTCAATCCGAGCTTCCTTAAACCACCAATTACTCCTGCACTAAGCAAAGAAAACTTTCCATGAAATACGACATCCTTCTCATCGGTGGCAATGGATTTGTGGGGCGAGTGATTGCTGCGCAACTTCAGCTAGCGGGTTATTCCGTATTGGTTCCAACAAGTCATCTGGTAGCTGCACGTGAATTGCGCATGTTGCCCAAGGTGCATCTCGAAGAGGCAGATGTTCATGAGTTTGATGAGCTGCAGAGTCTTTGTGGGCGCATTAAGCCTAATGGTGCCGTAATCAATTTAGTGGGAGTGCTACACGATAAACCGGCCAAGCCTTACGGAGAAGTATTTAAAGCTGCGCATGTAGAGCTTCCGAAAAGTATTATGACGGCAATGCAGTTGCATGGCTTAAAGCGCTACTTACATATGAGCGCATTGGGTGCTGACTCTCATGGCCCATCGATGTATCAGCGCAGCAAAGGTGATGGTGAGGCTGCAGTGAAGGCGAGCGGTTTGGATTGGACCATCTTTAGGCCTTCAGTGATTTTTGGTGCCCAAGATCAGTTTATTAATTTATTTTCTAAATTGACTAAGTTATTTCCGGCGATGCCTTTGGCAAATCATCAGGCTCAGTTTCAGCCGGTAAGCGTGGACGATGTTGCCAGTGCATTCGTTAAATCCTTATCAATGCCTCAAACAATTCGTCAGTCCTATGACTTGGTTGGCCCAACGGTTTACACCATGAAAGAGATTGTTGGGTTTGCTGCACGTAAAGCTAAAACCTCGTGCCTCATCATTCCTGTACCAGCCTTTGTGGGCTATCTACAAGCATTGGCATTTGAATTCTTGCCAGGTCCGACATTGATGTCGCGTGACAATATTGCTTCTATGCAATTGCCCAACACCTTGCCAATCAATGGTGTTGATGCATTGACAGAGTTATTCAAAATAAGTCGTCGCAGCCTTGAGGGCATGCAGTAATGAAAATCTACGCAGTAGGCGGAGCCATCAGGGATACCCTCATGGGCTTACCTGTGCATGATATTGATTATGTTGTGGTGGGCTCCACCGTAGAGGAGATGGTTTCTAAAGGCTTTCGTCCAGTTGGCAAAGATTTCCCAGTATTTTTGCATCCAGAGACCCAGGCTGAATATGCCCTTGCGCGTACTGAGCGCAAGACCGGTAAAGGCTATCAAGGTTTTCATTTTTACGCCGATCCTTCTGTCACTCTGGAGCAAGACCTAGAGCGCCGTGATTTAACAATTAACGCGATGGCACAAGAGGTAGGTGCTGATGGGAATCAATTTGGTCCAATTATTGATCCTTATAACGGTCAAGAAGATTTGGCTGCCAAAGTATTTCGTCATGTGTCGGATGCATTTGCAGAAGATCCATTACGCCTTTTACGCATTGCTCGCTTTGCTGCGCGCTTCCCTGAATTTAGTGTTGCCAATGAAACACTTAGTGCTTTAAGGGCAATTTTTCAATCGGGCGAGTTAAATGTTTTATCGGCAGAACGTATTTGGCAGGAGTTGGCCAGGGGCTTGGTTGCTTCTAAGCCTATGCGCTTATTTCAAGTCCTATTGGATACTGGCGCAGCCAAAACGATATTGACGCCTACATTGACTGCCCAGCTGTCTGAAGAGTCATTTCGTGAAGAGCTCATCACCTATTTTTCCTTGGCTGGAAATAGTATTGAAGAACGCTGCGCAATTGCCTTAATGAATTTGCCTGCCAGTGAAATTCGTTCATGGGCCGATTGCGTGAGAATGCCAATAGATGTGCGAGATTTCAGTGAGATATTCAGCGATCTGAGAATCTTGATCAAGCAATATCCCGATGCTACATATCAGGCGGTAGATGTTTTGGCTTGGTTCAATCGTGCGGATGTTTGGCGCAAGCCAGATCGAGCACAAGCACTTTTGAATCTTGCGGAAAAATTGGAAATGGATGTTTTACCCTTGATTAATGCAATACGCGCCACTCAGGCCATCAATACAGCTGAAATTATTGCTGGCATTGCCGCAGAAGAACGCTCCAATGGCGAGCGGATTGGCACTGCATTTGGGTTGGCTCGGTTGTCTGCAATTACTGCGGCTCTTGCAACCCAAAACAAATCTCTATAGCCTATTTCTGCCGCGTAGGCCTGGTAGATCTTCTAGTACATGTCCTGGTAGTAGGCTTTCTAATTTCTTAGAGAATGCAAAGGCTTTAAAGAGTTCGCCCATCTCTGCTTCAGATAATAACTTTTGTAAAGCGTTCGAGATCGGTAGAAATATTTCTGGATTACTTGGGTCGCCGATTTCTAAAGCAATATCACCAATGCCAGCATCGAGCAGATAGGCAGCCTGGTTTGTAAGATATACATCGTCTACATTTTCAGCCAATGCGCTGCGAGCGATTTGGGACCACTCCACGTGGGTTGTGAGGTCGCAAAGACCAGGCAGATGAAATGGATCTTGAATCGCATGATGACGATGATGGGTCATGAGTGTGCCCTCAAGCCTTTGTGGATGGTAGTACTCGCTCTCAGGAAATCCATAGTCAAAGGTAAGAAACAAGCCAATGTCCAAGTGCTTAGCAACTTGTTGCATCCAGGCATTTGCTGGCGTGTGTAGTTCGGTGACATAGCCTTCTGAGAAATTAGCACTGAGAAGACTCTCGGGAAGCAATTTTTGCTCTACTGGCGAACCTGCTTCCCAAGCGAAATTGTCATTTTCAAATGCCACGCCGTACCAATACCAAAATCCATTTTGATAAATAATGGCATCACAAGGAATGGCATCAATGACTTCATTAGCCAGAATTACGCCTTTGAAATTTTCAGGAAGCTCCGTTAACCAGCTGCATTGCGTATTGAGATTGAGTTGTTCTACAACAGCACCCATTTTTTCTTGTTGGCGCTGGGCTAAGTCTGGCGAAATTTCGATAATGTCGTAACGATCTAAATGAAAGCCGAGATCATTGAGCCGGGTCAGTATTGAGGCGGCGAGTTTTCCGGTCCCAGCGCCAAATTCCAAGATTTGAGTAGGGAAACCTTTTTTCTGGAGTCCCTCAAGAACCGGCAAAAGGGTGGAGCAAATGGCTGAGCCAAATAGGGGGCTTAATTCTGGGGCGGTAGTGAAGTCGCCACCAGCCCCAAGTTTGTGAGCACCAGCGCTGTAATAGCCCATTCCGGGCTCATATAAAGCCATCTCCATATAGCGAGAGAAAGAGAGCCAGCCGCCCTTTGAGGCGATTTCTGAGGCTATTTTGGCCTTTAGAAGCGCACTATGCTCCGTTTCAAGGCTGGTCAAGGTAATATCCATAGCTCGCTAGTCTAAGAGAATTTAATTGAACCCTAGTTCAACGCCCCCATTCCAGCAAGGAAAAGCAGTTTTAGTGACTGGCGCCGCAAAGCGTCTGGGTCGAGAAATTGCCTTGCAGTTTGCCCGTCAGGGCTGGGATGTTGCCGTTCATTATGGGCGATCTGAGCAAGAGGCCCAAGAAACCATCAGAGAAATCGAGATGATGGGTGTGAAAGCCCAAGCTTTCCAGGCCGACCTGGCTGATGAGGCTGCTACCAAAGCCCTCTTCTTGGCCGTTAGCAAAGCTTTTCCTAATTTAGCTTGCTTGGTTAATAGTGCATCCATTTTTGAATACGATCGCGCTAACTCAAGTACCCCGTTCAGTGGAAAGAGTTTGCAAGACCATATGCAGGTCAATTTAACGGCGCCTATTGTGTTGTCTCAACTCCTGTTTGAGTTTCAAAAAAGTAAGCCCAATAAATCTGATGTGATCTCAGCAGTGATCCCAGCGGTAATTCAATTGCTAGATCAAAAGTTAATCAATCCCAACCCAGATTATTTGTCTTACACATTGTCTAAGGCTGCGTTACTTTCTTCTGTGGAGCTATTGGCGATGGATTTTGCACCCCATCTGCGAGTGGTTGGATTGGCACCAGGAATCTCTTTGCCTTCAGGCGAGCAAACGATGGATGGCTTTTCTAAAGCGCATCAAATGACGCCGCTAGGAAGATCCTCAACACCAGTAGATATTGCAAAGGCAGCGGTATTTTTGGCTGACTCTAGTGCTATCACCGGAACTACTTTATATGTGGACGGTGGGCAACATTTGTTGCCATCATCACGCGATGTGATGTTCAAAACCAATTAAGTATTTTTAAAAAAGTAAATATACATGCACGCTATTCTTTCTCACCCCGCTCTTATTGATTGTCGCCGTTTATTTCTCCGCGACTATGAGATCTATATCAATATTGGCGTTCATGAATTTGAGAAAAAAGCAGAACAACGTGTCATCTTGAATGTGGACTTATATATCCCATTGGATATAAATACCCCAACGAATGATCAGTTGGGCGAAGTGGTGGATTATGACTTCATGCGTGAGACCATTAAGGCTAGGGCCTCCCAGGGCCATATTCATTTGCAGGAAACCTTCTGCGATGACATCGTGACTGCCATGTTGCTTCATCCAAAGGTGTTGGCAGCGCGTGTAAGTACCGCGAAGCCAGATGTGTATCCAGATTGCCACTCGGTGGGTGTTGAAGTATTTCGTATCAAGACTTCTTAAATAGAATTTAGAAAAGAACTCTTATGGGCGATATTCGTAAAGTGGTCTTCGAAGAAAACAAGCTAGAGAAAAAACTCTGCCGCTTGGTAGGTCAAGCTATTGGTGACTTTGGCATGATCGAGGATGGCGACAAGGTGATGGTATGCGTATCGGGTGGTAAAGATAGTTACGCTATGCTCGATATTCTGATGAAGTTGCGTGAGCGTGCACCAATTCATTTTGAAATTATTGCCGTGAACTTGGATCAGAAGCAGCCTAATTTCCCGGCTGAAATTTTGCCCAATTATTTGAAGAGTTTGGGTGTTCAATATCATATCGAAGAGCAAGATACTTACAGCATTGTGAAGCGTGTGATCCCTGAGGGTAAAACGACTTGTGGATTGTGCTCACGCTTGCGTCGTGGAATTTTGTATCGTGTCGCAGATGAGTTGGGCGCAACAAAAATTGCTTTAGGCCATCACCGTGATGACATTCTAGAAACCTTGATGCTCAATATGTTTTATGCTGGAAAGCTAAAAGGTATGCCACCCAAGTTGCGCTCAGATGATGGCAAACATATTGTGATTCGCCCCCTAGCTTATGTTCCCGAGAAATTGCTTGAACGTTATGCGGCAGATATGAACTTCCCAATTATTCCTTGCGATTTATGTGGAAGTCAGCCCAATTTGCAGCGTCAGGTTATGAAAGAAATGCTGCGCGACTGGGAAAAGAAGCATCCAGGCCGAGTGGAGAATTTATTCCGCTCTATGCATCACATCGTTCCATCCCATTTAATGGACGGCGAAGCCTTTGATTTCAAAAACCTGGAGATTTCCACCGAGTTAGTGGGTATTGCCGCTAGATCTTCTGGAGACAGGGCAATTGATGAGGCTCAATTAGATGAAATAGCCTGTGGAACCCTGATTCAGGGGACTTATAATCCCCCTTTATGAATATCGTCATTTTGGCTGCTGGGCAAGGAAAGCGGATGAAATCTGCCCTCCCCAAGGTACTGCAAACTCTCGCAGGAAAACCCCTGCTCCAGCACGTTCTCAATACCGCACTTTCACTACAAGATAAGAAGGCTAAATCTGGTCCTGTTGTAGTAGTTGGTCATGGCGCAGCAGATGTAAAAACATTCTTAGTAAATGCCAGCGAGGGAGATCCAAGCTTTGGCAAAGTAACAACAGCACTGCAGGCGGAACAAAAAGGAACCGGCCATGCACTACTGCAAGCCTTGCCTAAATTGGATATTCATGAGCCAACCTTGGTTTTGTATGGCGATGTTCCTCTCACTACTAAAAAGACATTGACTAACTTGGCGAAGTTGGCTGATGGTGTTCGTGGTCAAGATAGTGCACTTGCGCTCCTCACGCAAAACCTCAGCAATCCGACTGGCTATGGCCGTATCGTGCGTGATGCTGACGGCTCTGTAAAAGAGATTGTTGAAGAGAAAGACGCAACGCCAGCGCAAAAACAAATTCAAGAAATTAATACCGGCATCATGGTATTGCCAACAAACTCATTAAAGAAGTGGCTCAAGTCTTTGCGTGCTAGCAATGCACAAGGTGAGTATTACTTGACTGATGTGATCGCCATGGCCGTTAAAGATGGCGTACCTATTCGTACTACGCAAGCGGATCATGAGTTTGAAACTATCGGCGTCAATAGTCGTGATCAACTCGCTGCATTAGAACGCGTACATCAACTGAATATTGCCAATCAATTAATGGATGCAGGGGTATCGCTTGCTGATCCTGCACGTATCGATGTGCGCGGTAGCCTGGAGTGCGGCACTGATGTCTCAATTGATGTTGGTTGTGTATTCGAAGGTCGTGTCACTTTAGATGCTGGCACGAAAGTTGGACCATATTGCATCGTTCGCAATAGCGTGATTGGTAAAGGTGTCTCTATTCATGCATATAGTCATGTGGATGGTGCAAAGGTGGGCAATCAATCGGTGATTGGTCCCTACGCTCGTTTGCGTCCAGGTGCGGATTTATCCAATGATGTGCATATTGGTAATTTCGTAGAAGTGAAGAACAGCAAAATTGCCGCCAATAGCAAAGCAAATCATTTAACTTATATTGGTGACTCTATTGTTGGTTCAAGAGTCAATATAGGTGCAGGCACCATTACCTGTAACTACGACGGCGTTAACAAGCACCAGACCATTATTGAGGATGATGTTTTCATTGGTTCGGATACTCAGTTGGTTGCACCAGTGCGTGTTGGCCGTGGTGCAACCTTGGGCGCAGGAACAACGCTCACCAAAGACGCTCCTGCCAACCAACTGACAGTATCTAGAGCAAAACAAATTTCTTTGCAGTGGCAGCGCCCTGTGAAGCAAGAAAAGAAGATGGCTTCGAAAAAGACGTCAGCAAAAAAAGCGGCAGCTAAAAAAGTTGCCGCTAAGAAGATGACCATAAAGAAGGTGGTCAAGAAAACTGCAGGGGGTAAAAAATAATGTGCGGTATTGTTGGCGCGGCCTCTCATAAAAATATTGTTGATGTTTTGGTTGAGGGCTTACGCCGCCTTGAGTACCGTGGTTATGACTCTTGTGGCTTTGCAGTAATCAATGGTGAGAATGCAAAGCACCCTATTGAAAGAGCTCGAACTACTGCACGTGTTTCTGAGTTGGGTGAGCAAGGTAAAGATTTCTTTGGCACCTTAGGTATTGCGCACACACGCTGGGCCACACACGGCAAGCCTGATACACAAAATGCACATCCACACACTTCTAATGATTTAATTGCAGTTGTACATAACGGCATTATTGAGAACTATGAAGTTCTGCGCTCTGATTTAAAAGCTGCTGGATATGTATTTACCTCTGAGACAGATACTGAAGTCATTGCCCACTTAATTCACCAGCAATATGTGGTTAGCGGTCAAAAAGATATTGCAGCATCGGTAAGAGCGGTGCTTCCTCAATTACATGGTGCATACGCTATTGGTGTGATTGCACAAGATAATCCAAGTACTTTAGTAGGCGCTCGCGTTGGATCTCCTCTGGTGGTTGCTATCGGTGATCATGAGCACTTCTTGGCTTCTGATGCTTTAGCATTAGCGGGACGCGCTCATTCCATGATGTATTTGGAGGAGGGTGATATCGCCATTCTCAAGGCAGATGCCGTAGAGGTAATTGATCAAGCGGGCAAGTCTGCCCAAAGGGAGCTCAAGCCTATGCCGGCACAGGCCGACTCGGTTGATCTCGGCCCTTATCAGCATTACATGCAAAAAGAAATCTTTGAGCAGCCTAGAGCCATTGGTGACACGCTTGCTAATATCACTGACTTTGGCCCTGAACTGTTTGAGGCTAAACCAGAAGACTGGAAAGCTTTCGAGCAAATTTTGATCTTGGCTTGCGGCACCAGTTACTACTCTGCATGTGTTGCTAAATATTGGCTAGAGGATATTGCTGGAATTCCAACTCAAGTAGAGATTGCGAGTGAGTATCGCTATCGCACAACCGTACCTAATCCAAAAACATTGATAGTGGTGGTTTCACAATCAGGTGAGACAGCAGATACCTTGGCGGCATTACGTCATGCCAAGAGCTTGGGTCATCACTTTACATTGGCTATATGTAACGTAGCTAGTAGCGCTATGGTTCGTGAAACTGATTGGCATTTCTTGACTAAGGCTGGTGCTGAAATCGGCGTTGCTTCAACTAAAGCATTTACTACGCAGCTTTTAGCGCTTTATCTCTTGGCCGTTTCGATTGCTAAACGTGATGGCAAAATTTCTCCAGAAAAAGAGAAAGCGCTCCTGCGTGACTTGCGACATCTACCAAAAGCATTGCATGCGGTATTAGCGCTTGAGCCGCAAATCATTGCGTGGAGTGATGCTTTTGCCAAATGTGAAAATGCCCTATTCCTTGGCCGTGGAATGCACTACCCAATTGCGCTTGAAGGCGCATTAAAGCTCAAAGAGATTTCTTATATTCATGCTGAAGCTTACCCAGCTGGCGAGTTAAAGCATGGTCCGCTAGCTTTAGTAACAGACAAGATGCCAGTCGTTACTGTTGCACCAAATGACGCCTTGCTGGAGAAACTCAAATCCAATATGCAAGAAGTCAAAGCACGCGGTGGCAAGCTATATGTTTTTGCTGATCAAGATACTCACATCTCCACTAGTGAAGGTATCAATGTCATCAAGCTGCCTGAACACTACGGCAACCTCTCCCCTATATTGCACGTAGTTCCTCTACAGTTGTTGGCTTATCACACGGCCTGCGCACGCGGCACTGATGTCGATAAACCCAGAAATCTAGCAAAGAGCGTTACGGTTGAATAATTTTTCACCCGTTTGACATTCATCTCAAATAGTATAAAAAATTCATCAGGTAAATCAGGGCTTTACGAAGCCCTGATTGCATTTCTGTGTTCAAATAACTCTTGTAAAAGAGGATATTTGTTGCAATCTATGTTTCTGTCGATACCCCTGCTGCCCCGTTCTTATTTGCTTGTGCTGATTTGTGCAGGTGTACTTTCTGCGTGCGCAGTTGGGCCAGACTTTAAGCAGCCCGAAGCGCCCAAGACCTCTTCTTATACAGAAACCCCATTAACGAAGACGCTCACTACTGCACCTGGCGTGCCAGGCGGCACGAGTCAAGAGTTTGTTGAGGGTGCAGATATAGAGGCGCAATGGTGGGAGCTTTATAAATCTCCCGAGCTTGATGCCCTTATCAAAAAAGCGCTTGAGCAGAATCCAAATTTAGGCGCAGCAGACGCAGCATTGCGGGCTGCCCAAGAAAATGTCAACGCACAGATTGGCGGCCAGTACTTTCCAGCAATTGGTCTTGGTGCAAACGCCATAAGACAGAAACAGCCGTCAGCCGTATATGGCATGAATTATGGTTCCGATACTTACAACCTCTACAACACCACAGTGAATGTGACTTATAAGTTGGATGTATTTGGTGGGGCTCGTAGAGCAGTTGAAGGCGCGCGTGCACAGGCAGAGGTTGCACAGTTTCAATTAGAGGGCGCTTATCTTTCGTTAACGGCTAACGTAGTGACGAGTGCCGTGAAAGAGGCCGCACTGCGTGCGCAGATGCAAGCCACAGAAGAAATTCTGAAAGCCCAAACGAATCTTGCCGAAGTAACTGAGAAGCAGTTAATCATTGGTACGGTTTCAAAAGTAGATGTCACTTCACAGAGAGCCTTGGTATCGAATTCTCAAGTAGATCTTTTTAATTACGAAAGAAACCTTGCATTTGCACGTAATCAATTAGCAGTATTGGTTGGTGAAATTCCAAGTAATGCCAATATTGCAAAGTTTGATCTGGCCAATTTACATTTGCCAGATAAGCTGCCTCTATCGATACCATCAAGCCTGGTGCGGCAACGTCCTGATGTGCGGGCGGCTGAAGCCCAGTTAAAAGCTCAAAATGCTTTCGTGGGTGTTGCAACAGCAAACTTATTGCCGCAATTTAATATCACGGGAGCTATTGGTGCGGCCGCGCTGACATCTAACGGACTGTTTGGGCCGAACTCTGCCTTATGGAGTTTGGGTGGAGGCATCTTGCAGCCTTTATTCCAGGGTGGTGCATTGCTGGCACAACGTCGTGGAGCCATTGCAAACTATGAGCAAGCCGCATTTCAATATCAGGCAACTGTCTTAAACGCATTCCAAGAAGTTGCTAATTCCTTGCGCGCACTAGAAACCGGCGCTCAAGCACTCAAAGCGGCATCAGACGCAGAACGTTATGCCTACGAAACTCTAGACTTAGTGCAACAACAGTACAAACTTGGCACAGCCAGTTACTTAGCAGTGCTTTATTACCAAAATCAATATCAACAAGCAAAAGTGAAATCGGTTGCAGCACAAGCAACTCGCTTCTCAGATACGGCAGCCTTATTTGCAGCATTGGGTGGCGGCTGGTGGAATCGTGAAGGCCCTGCTTTTAAACCAAAAGACATAGCGAACAAAGATCAAAATGAAACTTCTGGAAAAAATTAAGAACAAGCTTATTGCATGGGTTCTTGCCTTGTGGGCATGGATGCAACGTAAAGCAATTGAATGGAAATTGCGCGAGAGAGCAATTGCTCTTTGGGAAAAGGCTAAAGCCTTTTGGGCGCGTATGGGTCAGAAGTGGCGCGGTACCAAAGCTCATGACAAGCTCATGGCGATGGAGCCCTTGCAACGTCGTATGACCATCATGCTTTGTGGCGTATTTTTATTGTTAGGTTTGATTTTTGCATTTAATCAGCTGAAGACCTTCATGATTAAGCATTTCATTGCGGGTATGGGATTGCCTCCTGCAACGGTATCCACCATGGTAATTGCTAATGCAGAGTGGCAGCCAAAGTTAACCAGCGTAGGTAATGTTCGTGCATTTAGGGGTGTTGACCTCAGTACTGAGATTGGTGGCTTAGTACAGAGTGTGCCCGTAAAGTCAGGTCAAGATGTTAAAGAGGGGGAACTCCTCATTAAATTAAATGATGCATCTGATGTCGCTCAGCTGAATTCTTTAAAGGCAATGTCTGATCTAGCCAAAGTCATTAATGAGCGTGATAGACAACAGTTAGCTATTCAAGCAATTAGTAAGAACGTATTTGATACGAGTGCTGCTGATTCGAAATCAAAGCAAGCGCAAGTTGAGCAGCAAACAGCTTTGGTAGCAAAGAAAAATCTCAAAGCGCCATTTAGTGGTCGTGTAGGCATTGTGTCTATTAACCCAGGACAGTACGTAAATCCTGGCGATAAGTTGCTAACACTACAAACCTTAGATCCTATTTTTGTGGATTTCAACTTGCCGCAAAATAACGCTGAGCTCATTCAGGTTGGGCAGGAGGTTGTTGTTACCACTGATGCATTTAAGGACGCGAGCTTCACAGGTAAGATTACTGCGATTAGTCCAAAGGTCGATACTAATACCCGCAATATTCAAGTGGAAGCGCAACTCGCCAATCCGGATAAGAAAATTCTGCCAGGCATGTTTGCTAATGTGAATATCAAGCTAGGCGATCAAGTGAAATACTTGACCTTACCGCAGACAGCGGTGACCTATAACCCATATGGATCAACAGTCTTTATTGCTAAACCTACTGGCAAGAAGGATAAGCAAGGCAATCCAGCGCTTGAGGCGCAACAGGTATTTGTAACCACTGGATTGACTCGTGGTGATCAAGTAGCTATTTTGAAGGGCATTGATGAAGGTGCAACGGTGGTTACTAGTGGCCAGTTGAAGCTCAAAAATGGTACACCGCTGATTATCAATAACAAGGTGCAGCCAGCAAACTCGCCTGATCCAAAGCCGCAGGAATAAATAGCAGATGAATTGGACTGATATATTCATCCGCAGGCCAGTACTCTCCATGGTGGTGAGCGCTCTGGTTTTGATCTTTGGTCTGAAGGCAATGGGTTCTTTGCCTGTCAATCAATATCCGCAAACGCAAAATGCGATTGTGACAATTACTACAGCCTACTATGGTGCCGATCCTGAAACGATTGCAGGCTTTATTACTCAGCCTCTAGAAGCATCTATAGCTCAGGCTCAAGGTATTGATTACCTATCTTCTACTAGCGTGAGTGGAGTCTCCACCATTACTGCAACGCTCAAGCTGAACTATGATTCAAACGCAGCCTTAACCCAGATACAGACTCAAATTAGTGCGGTTAAGAATCAATTGCCACCTCAAGCGCAGCAGCCGATTTTGACGGTGCAGGTGGGCCAGTCCACTGCTGCGATGTATATGGGTTTTTATAGCGATGAGATCCCAAACAATGCCATTACCGACTATCTATTGCGTGTTGTAAAGCCAAAGCTGGACTCTGTTGAGGGGGTTCAAAACGCTGAGATTACTGGAGGAAGAAAATTTGCCTTACGCGCTTGGTTAGATCGCGAAAAGATGGCTGGCCTTGGTGTGGGTGCTGATGATGTCTACAGTGCCATGTCAGCCAACAATTACCTTTCAGCGGTTGGAAGCACTAAAGGCGAGATGGTTTCAGTCGATTTAGTTGCTGGCACCGACTTACACACTCTGGATGAGTTTCGCAAGTTAGTCGTTAAAAACGATGGCGTGAATATTGTCTATTTAGACCAAGTGGCTAATGTCACCATGGGATCTGAAGACTACAACACGAACGTTGCTTTTAGCGGTAAGAGGTCAGTCTTTATTGCTATTAAGGTTGCACCGCAAGCTAATCTATTAGACGTGGCGCAACGAGTTCGTGATGTAGTGCCCGATATTCAGAAGCAATTGCCAATCGGCATGACTGGCAAGGTTGTTTATGACTCCACTAAATTTATTACCAGCTCTATTGATGAAGTGATTTCTACTTTATTAGAGGCTTTGGTAATTGTGACTGTGGTGATCTACCTCTTCTTGGGTAGTGCTCGTGCGGTCGCTGTTCCAGTGATTGCAATGCCTTTATCGCTGATTGGCACTTTCTTTCTCATGCAGGTTCTCGGTTATTCGATTAACTTACTGACTCTCTTGGCTTTGGTATTAGCAATTGGATTGGTGGTGGACGATGCCATCATCGTGGTGGAAAACGTTGACCGTCACATGAAAGAAGGCAAGTCTCCTCTGGAGGCGTCTTTAATTGCTGCACGCGAATTAGGTGGCCCTATTTTGGCAATGACGGTAGTGCTGATTGCGGTGTATATCCCTATTGGCTTTCAGGGCGGTCTGACAGGAGCACTCTTTACTGAGTTTGCCTTTACTTTGGCTAGTGCAGTAGCCGTTTCGGGCTTGATTGCTTTGACGCTTTCCCCAATGATGTGCTCTCGCATTTTTACAGAAGAGCAAGAGGCTTCCCCTTTTGTGCAAAAGATTGATCGTATTTTTGAGAAGGTACATCACAGCTATCAAACTACTTTGCGTGATTTGCTAAGCACTTGGCAGGTTATCATCGTGATGGGGGTTATCTTACTGGGTGGGGTAGCTTATTTGTATTCAACTGCACGTGCTGAATTGGCGCCAACCGAAGACCAAGGTATTGTTTTGATGCAAGCATCAGGACCTCCCAACAGTACGGTTACACAAATGCAGACTTATGCAGATCAAATCTACGCAATTGCTGCTGCAGAACCAGAATACGAGCAAGCTTTCCAGATTACGAGTCCAACTTCGAGCTTTGGCGGTATCTTGCTTAAAGACTGGGGTGAGCGCAGTCGTAATGCAACTAGCTTCCAAGAAGATATGCAGCAAAAGTGGAACTCTATTGCGGGCGCACGCGTGGCCGCCTTCCAGTTTCCGGCCTTGCCGGGTGCGCAGGGCCTGCCTGTGCAAGTAGTCATTAACACAACGGAATCTTATGCGGCGTTAAATGAAGTCTCCCAAGCGGTGCTTGATAAAGCGCGCCGCAGTGGCAATTTCTTCTTTGTGGATTCTGATCTGAAGATTGATAAGCCACAAGATGTATTAGAAATTGATCGAGAAAAAGTCGCTGCCTTGGGCATGACTCAGCAACAAGTCGGCGCCGCTTTATCTGCTGCTTTAGGTGGCGGGTATGTGAATTACTTCTCGGTTGCCGGACGCTCTTATCGTGTGATTCCACAAGTGAAGCAAGTAGATCGTCTAAATCCAGATCAAATATTGGATTACTACATTCGCACGCCAAGTGGTGCGATGGTCCAGGCGCGCACTATTGCAACCATTAAGCAAAGAGTTGTGCCGCAGTCTATCAATCACTTTCAGCAATTGAATTCAGCAACGATTTCTGGGGTGAGTACCCCGTTTATTTCACAAGCCGGTTTATTGGAGTACATGCGCCAGACTCTGAAAGAGGTAGCACCCAATGGTTACACCATGGACTATGCAGGCCCATCACGCCAATTTATGGCTGAATCTGGTGGGTTCCTAGTCACCATGTTCTTTGCGATCTTGATTGTTTTCTTAGTACTTGCTGCGCAGTTTGAAAGCTTCCGTGACCCGATCGTGATTTTGGTTTCTGTGCCCCTAGCCTTATTTGGTGCCTTGATTTTTATTAATTTGGGATTCACCACCTTAAACGTCTATACCCAGGTTGGCTTGGTCACTCTGATGGGCTTAATTAGTAAGCATGGTATTTTGATTGTGGAGTTTGCCAATGAACTTCAAGAGGCGGGGCGAAGTAAGCTCGATGCCATTGTTGAGGCGAGTAGCGTTCGTTTGCGACCTATTTTGATGACGACTGCCGCGATGGTACTGGGCGTGCTGCCTTTGGTGATTGCTTCTGGGGCGGGTGCCGCAGGACGTAAATCCATGGGCATTGTGATTTTCACTGGCCTATCAATTGGTACGCTGTTTACACTCTTCGTAGTGCCAGCAATGTACTTATTCATTGGTGCTGATCACCACGCTAAGAAGTTTAAGCAGCAGTGAACGATTCAAGGCGAAAAAACTATTGAACGATATTGAGCTCTTTATCAGCAAATTCGCCAAAACAGGTTTCCGCTCTCAACTGGTTTAACCAGCGACTAATATTTTTTAGCTCACTGCGCGGGCCAGTTTTTTCTGGGAAAGTATCGTTCAGCAAAACCCAGCGATGTACGACTAAAGCTACGACAATATCTCCAATATTAAATTGAGCGCCTGAGCAATAGTCTTGCTCAGATAAGATCTGATCGAGCAAATTGAGAGTTTGGTTGGTTGTTTGGTAGCCCTGGTAGATAGCGTCGTAATGACGATCTTTTTCAGGTGTTCTAGTAAGACCTAGGAAGGTGGTGCGCAATGGAGGCCAAAGGGTTGCCAGTTGCCAGTCCATCATTTTTTCAGAGCTATATTGAGCGGCAACACCCTTTGGGAATCGTCCATTTTTGTCGTACTGCGCTACTAAGTAGCGCATGATGGTGTTGGATTCCCAGAGCACCAGATCTTTATCTTCCAGGGTAGGCACAAGCCCATTCGGATTCATTTTGAGAAACTCTGGCGTGTTATTAAGGCCAAATTGCAGGCCGGCATCGATCCGCTCAAAATCTTTACCTTCCTTGAATCCAAGCTCAGCAAGGCACCACAATACTTTTTGCACGTTAATAGAACTTTTTCGACCCCATAAGCGCATCATGATGTTTCCTTACAAAGATGAATTGGTCTTAACTGACTTTAGTTTCTGTGAAATCGAGGCCAACAAATTGACTACGCGCAAAAATGAGTGGCTCGCGCTGGGGATCATTTTTTAAGTTAATCACCTTGGCAACAATGATGTTGTGATCGCCGCCAATGTGAACACAAACAGTTTCACATTCGTAATAGGCAACGCAATGTTCAATTTGCGTTAGTCCGCTAGCCGCTAGCTTGTGATCAATGCCCTTGAATTGATCGGTCTTTACGGTAGCGAAATGCATTGCCAAATTCTCTTGTGAGCGTTCTAGAACATGAATCAGATGTTTCTTACCGAGCTCAACCCAAGGCATGAGGCGAGAATGCTTTTTTAAGCTCCAAAGAATGAGTGGCGGCTCGAGCGAGACAGTATTGAACGAGCTAATCGTAATGCCGTGGGAATTGTTTTCCTCATCGAGGCAGGTGATAACAGTGACCCCAGTTGCAAACGATGCGAAACCTTTGCGTAGCTCTTGTGAGGTAAATGGGGTCATTAGTCTTTACTTACTTAGCTTGAGCATTAGCAGGGGCTTCGATGGTTGTTCCTGGAATCGGGATCAAGATTTCGTTCTCTTCGGCTTTTACGCACTTGAAGCGATATTCTTTCCCTGCCTTAGATAGAAAGCTAGCGCCTTCATAGAAATCATCTTTACAGGTCTTGGTGGCGAAATCCATAACATCTTGCGGTGCAGCGCTAGAGGTAATTAGGCGCATATTGCCCATGGACATATTGATTTGGGTGGAATAGCAGCCAGACAGCACTAAGCCAGAAATCGTAGTTAATAGTAGAATTTTTTTCATGGAAACCTCCATAATTGGCAATGCTCGTTAGGATAAACCTATTAAGCAATTGTTGCGGGGAAATACCTCGTTCTAAAAGGGAAGAGACATGTTTAAAGCAATATTGGTAAATAAGGATGATCAAGGGTATCGCGCAGAATTAGCCCAGGTGGACGAGGCCAGCCTTCCCGAAGGCGATGTTCGCGTTAAGGTCTTATATTCCACCCTCAATTACAAAGATGGTTTGGCTATTACCGGTAAAGGCCCGGTAGTTCGAAGCTTTCCAATGGTGCCAGGAATCGATTTTGCTGGTGAGGTGATGGAAAGCACTAGCCCTGACTTCAAGACAGGCGATATGGTGCTTCTCAACGGCTGGGGGGTTGGCGAAGGGCATTGGGGTGGTTTGGGTCAGCAGGCTCGAGTAAAGGCCGATTGGTTAATTCCGTTGCCAAAGGGGTTCACTCCTAAACAAGCATTAGCTATTGGTACTGCAGGCTATACCGCCATGCTCTGCGTCATGGCGCTGCAAAAGCATGGGCTTAAGCCAAGCGATGGTGAGGTTTTGGTGACTGGTGCCGCAGGCGGCGTGGGTAGCTTTGCAATCACGCTGCTGAATAAGCTGGGGTTCACTGTTGTTGCCAGCACCGGTCGCATGGCTGAAGCGAACTACCTTAAAAAATTGGGTGCAACTGAGGTGATTGATAGAGCAACTTTATCTGCCCCGGGTAAGCCATTGGCCAAAGAGCGTTGGGCTGCAGTAGTTGATAGCGTAGGTAGTCATACCTTAGCCAATGCTTGTGCACAGACCAAGAGCGATGGTGCGGTAGCCGCTTGTGGACTGGCTCAGGGCATGGATTTTCCTTCCAGTGTTGCACCATTTATTTTGCGCGGCGTTACCTTGTACGGTGTGAATAGTGTGACAGTGCCACGTGCAAAACGTATGGCTGCTTATGAGCAATTGAGCCAATTAGTAGATCTCAAAACCTTAGATGAAATTTCTCATGAAATTACGCTTGAAGATTCCATCAAATACGCGCAAGAATTAATGGCAGGCAATGTACGTGGACGTTTGATAGTCGACGTGAATAAATAAAAAAGAAGTGTAGAAGAAAAAATAGATTTACTGCGGTGCTTGAGGTTTGCGATGTTGTAGTTGTTTCCAGACCTTAAGCTTTTCAGGATTCGTTAGGTCTGACCAATCAGCAATTTCAGTCAAGGTACGATAGCAGCCACGACAGTAACCATTTTCAGGATTAATGTCACACCAATTAATGCAAGGTGATGGAACTGTTGTCAAAGCAAACCTAGAAGTAAAAAATCAATCAATATACGAAGCCATGAATACTCAAAACAAAGCAAGCGCTGAAGCTACAGTTCATTATCCCTTAGGAGAGGCTCTTCCGGAAGTGGGTAGCAGTATTGAGGTTGCGCCCGGTGTGCGTTGGATCAGAATGCGCCTACCCTTTGCTTTGGATCACATCAATCTTTGGCTGTTGCGCGATGCAATAGACGGCGTATCGGGTTGGACGATTGTGGACTGCGGTATTGCTAATGAGGAGACAAGAGCCTCTTGGGAGCAGGTGTTTACTACCCAGCTTGAAGGCTTGCCAGTCTTGCGCGTCATAGTGACGCATATGCATCCTGACCATATTGGTCTATCGCAATGGCTCTGTGAAAGATGGCATGTCCCTCTGTGGGTTTCTATGACAGATTACTTAACTGCCCAATGGTTAAGTTGCAAAGAGGGTGGCGCAGCAGTGGGTTCACGTGCTGGTAGTGGCGGTTCGGCAGATCATTTTCAAAGGCATGGTTTAACAGGCTCAGAAGATTTAGAAAAAATTCGGGGGCGCTCCAATTACTACAGCAATATGGTTCCAGGAGTGCCGCGTCAATATCGCCGGATTATTGATGGTGAATTGATTTTGATCGGCGGTCGCACTTGGCAAATCATCATGGGTTATGGGCATGCGCCAGAGCACGCTTCTTTGTTTTGTAAAGAGCTTGGTGTGTTCATTTCTGGAGATATGTTGTTGCCCCGTATTTCCACTAATGTGAGTGTTTATGATGCTGACCCGGATGCAGATCCGCTTGGCCTATATCTTGACTCCATTGAAAAATATTTAGCATTGCCTGAAGATGCATTGGTACTTCCTTCGCACGGCAAGCCATTTACTGGAATCAGGCCTCGGGTTGCGCAACTCAAAGCGCATCATGATGATCGCTTGGCCGATACTTTAGCCGCATGTAAAAAACCGGCACATGCTAGGGAGATTGTGCCGGTTTTGTTTAAGCGTGAATTAGATATTCATCAACTCACGTTTGCAATGGGTGAAGCTATTGCTCATCTGAATTACCTACTTCGTCGAGGAAAGTTGCATCGCCAGCTTTGCGAGGACGGCGTGTTGCGGTTTTCCGTGGTTTAGCGCTAGTCGTTTTAGTCTTAGATTCCTCTTTTGGGGCGCTGGTTGTTGAGCTGGCTGCTGAACTGGCTGCAGATACGGCATCACCAAAGGATTTGAGCGCCATCATGGTGGCATGCTGAACTTCAAGACCCTGAATCGTCGATTTGAGGATGTTGAGGTTCAGATTGAGCCAGTTTTCAACGCTTTTGAGGTCCTTAATGCGCTTTTCAAGCTCATCCACATCCAAGCCAGGAAAAGCTGCAGCAAAGCCACCAGCAGCCTTAGAGGCATCTGCCGTGAAGGGGAACTGCCCAGCTTGACCTGCGGCACCTTGTCCCCACATGGTTTTAAACATATCTAGGCTTTGATTGAATTCTGGAATGGTTCCAAACATAGAGACTCCGGGGTAAATGAAAAGTGGCTTTTCCAATAGAATAAGGGATTCTAGAGATTAATCCCGGTTTAACAATGCAATCTAATGGTTTGTCCCAGCCCTATACTCGTGCTCAAGAGCTTCCCGAGCTTTTGAAGCAGCGCATCCTCATCTTGGATGGCGCCATGGGCACCATGATTCAGCAATACAAGTTAACCGAGGCTGACTATCGTGGCTTGCCGACGAGTACCCGTTTTGCTGATCACCCAGGAGATATCAAAGGGAATAATGAGCTCCTGGTTTTGACTCAGCCTCAAATTATTAGCAAGATTCATGAGCAATATTTGGATGCGGGCGCGGACATTATTGAAACCAATACTTTTGGTGCCACTTCAGTAGCCCAAGAAGACTACAAAATGGCTGGCTTAGCTCGTGAGATGAATGAAGTTTCTGCCAAATTAGCACGCGCAGCCTGTGAAAAATACAGCACTCCAGAAAGACCGCGTTTTGCCGCTGGTGCGATCGGACCTACACCAAAGACAGCGAGTATTTCACCGGATGTGAATGATCCAGGTGCGCGCAACGTCACCTTTGATGCATTACGCGCTTCGTATCGCGAACAGATCGAAGGTTTATTTGCTGGTGGTGTCGATTTATTTTTAGTTGAAACCATTTTCGATACGCTCAATGCCAAAGCAGCATTGTTTGCTCTCGATGAATTTTTTGAAGAGACTGGCGAGCGTTTGCCAGTCATGATTTCTGGAACAGTGACCGATGCATCTGGACGTATTTTGTCAGGTCAAACAGTTGAGGCGTTCTGGAATAGTTTGCGTCATATCAAGCCGCTGACGTTTGGTTTGAATTGCGCACTCGGTGCCGCTTTAATGCGCCCGTATATTGCAGAGCTAGCAAGGATTTGCGATGCCGCAGTGTCTTGTTACCCCAATGCGGGCTTGCCTAACCCGATGAGTGATACAGGCTTTGATGAGACCCCAGAAATTACTTCTAGCTTGGTTGATGGTTTCGCTAAAGATGGCTTGGTGAATTTAGTGGGTGGCTGCTGCGGCACGACCCCTGATCACATTCGTGCAATTGCGAATGCCGTTGCTAAGCGTAAGCCACGTGCCTTCTATCGCGAGAATGCGGAGTTATCAGCGTGAGCAAGATAGAGAAAAAAGTAATGCCAGCAATGAAGCTTTCTGGCCTTGAGCCATTTAACGTGACAGCCAATGTTGGCTTCGTCAATATTGGCGAGCGTACTAACGTTACAGGCTCTAAAGCATTCTCCCGCATGATTTTGAATAATCAATTTGATGAGGCGCTCGTTGTGGCGCGTCAGCAGGTTGAAAATGGCGCACAAGTCATCGACATCAATATGGATGAAGCGATGTTAGATTCTGAGGCGGCAATGACACGCTTCCTCAACTTAATCGCCTCTGAGCCTGATATTGCTCGTGTTCCCATCATGATTGACTCTTCTAAGTGGAGTGTTATCGAAGCGGGTTTGAAGTGTATTCAAGGTAAACCCATTGTTAACTCGATCTCTTTAAAAGAGGGTGAAGAGCCTTTCAGAAAGCAAGCGCGTTTAATTCGTCGTTATGGTGCCGCCTCTGTGGTGATGGCCTTTGATGAGGTTGGTCAAGCAGATACGTTTAAGCGTAAGACAGAGATCTGTCAGCGCTGCTATGAAATCTTGGTAAATGAAATTGGCTTCCCGGCTGAAGATATCATTTTTGATCCAAATATTTTTGCAATCGCTACTGGTATTGAAGAGCATGACAACTATGCCGTTGATTTTATTAATGCCACTCGCTGGATTAAAGAAAATCTGCCAGGTGCCAAGGTAAGTGGCGGTGTTTCGAATGTAAGCTTCTCTTTCCGCGGTAATGATCGTGTCCGCGAAGCGATTCACACGGTGTTCCTGTATCACGCTATTCAGGCTGGTATGGATATGGGCATTGTGAACGCTGGCCAATTAGGCGTCTATGCTGATTTGGATCCTGAGTTACGCGAGCGTGTCGAGGATGTTGTTCTCAACCGCTTTAAAGAAAAAGATGGCAAAACACCTACCGAGCGTTTGCTCGATATTGCTGATCAATTCAAGGGCGGTGGCGCCAAGCAGGTTGAGAACCTGGTGTGGCGTGAAGCTCCAGTGCGTGAGCGTTTAACCCATGCCTTAGTGCATGGCATAACCACTTTTATTGAAGAAGATACTGAAGAGTTGCGCGCTGAAATTATGGGTGCTGGCGGCAGACCTATTGAGGTCATTGAAGGCCCTCTGATGGATGGTATGAATGTCGTGGGCGACTTGTTTGGTGCTGGCAAAATGTTCTTGCCTCAAGTAGTTAAGAGTGCGCGTGTGATGAAGCAAGCAGTTGCTATCTTGATTCCGTACATTGAAGAAGAAAAGCGTCAACATATTGCAGCAGGTGGCGAAGCTAAAGCTAAAGGCAAGATCGTCATGGCCACTGTGAAAGGTGACGTACACGATATTGGTAAAAATATTGTGACCGTTGTTCTGCAATGTAATAACTTTGAAGTAGCCAATATGGGTGTCATGGTTCCTTGTGCAGAGATTCTCAAGCGCGCAAAAGAAGAGAATGCAGACATTGTTGGATTGTCTGGTCTGATTACACCCTCGCTAGAAGAAATGACTTATGTTGCGCAAGAGATGCAGCGCGATGATTGGTTCCGTGAGCGCCAAATCCCATTGATGATTGGTGGTGCAACGACTTCACGTGTTCACACAGCAGTAAAGATTGCCCCACACTACGATGGCCCCGTGGTCTATGTACCTGATGCCTCACGCTCAGTCTCTGTGGCCTCTAGCTTACTTTCAGATGAGAGTGCCAAGAAATTTATTCAAGATTTGCGCGATGACTATGTGCGCATTCGTGAGCAACACGCGAATAAGAAAGCAGCACCAACAATTTCTTTATCTGCAGCCCGTAAAAATCGCGAGATGATTGACTGGTCTGCTTATGTTCCTGAGAAGCCGAAGTTTATTGGCCGTCGCGTATTTAAAAACTTTGCGCTGAGCGATATTGCTAAATACATCGACTGGACACCCTTCTTTCAGACTTGGGATTTAGCAGGTAAATTTCCGGCAATTCTGGATGATGAGGTGGTTGGTCTTGAGGCTCGTAAGGTATTTGCAGACGCCCAAGCCTTGCTTGACAAGCTGATTAAGGGGCAATGGATACAAGCCGATGCCGTGGTGGCTTTCTACCCAGCCAATACTGTTGGTGACGATATCGTTTTGTATAGCGATGAAGCGCGCGAGCATCCTTTGTTTGTATGGCATAACTTGCGTCAACAATCCGAGCGTCCAGTCGTTGATGGCGTTCGTAGACCGAATCGCTGCTTAGCTGACTATGTTGCGCCAAAAGATTCTGGTGTCGCTGATTATCTGGGTTGTTTTGCAGTGACTACCGGCCATGGTGTTGAGAAGAAAGTGGCTGAGTTTCAGGCAAAGCATGATGACTACAGCGCGATTATGCTGAAGGCCTTAGCTGATCGCTTAGCGGAAGCTTTTGCTGAGTTGATGCACTATCGTGTTCGCACAGACTTATGGGGCTACGCAACAGACGAGATTTTGACCAATGATCAGATGATCAATGAGGAATACCGCGGTATTCGTCCAGCGCCTGGCTATCCAGCCTGTCCTGCGCATGAGGTTAAAGAAGATTTATTGCGCGTCATTGGCTCGGAAGATATTGGCATGACTCTGACCGAGTCGATGGCCATGAATCCAGCTTCTAGTGTGAGCGGTTTCTATTTGGCTCATCCGGATGCGCGCTACTTTAATGTGGGCAAGCTATCGGATGATCAAGTAGAAGACTTGGCTAAGCGCCGTGGGCAAAGCATTGAAGACACCCGTCGCCAGCTAGCAAGCTTGTTGGATTAAACGCCCCACATGACGGGCTCATCTTGAGCTTTAGACTGCTTCATGAGTTCTAGAAATGGGTAGGCTCGCTGTCCAAGACGATCAGCCAGCCTAGGCTTCTCAGCACCCTTCTCGGACTCGTCATTTGCTTTGGCTCGCTCTTCAAGATCTTTGAGGATGGCAGTTTCGAGTGCGGTGATGAGGTCTGGGAGTTGCTCAACAGTCAAAATTCCGCGAGGCTCTAGGGGACGCCCCAAAATATCAAAAATTCGTTTAGTCAGATCCGCCAGCATGATGACATCTGGTCCAGCCTTTGAGCGAAATTGATAGATCATTTCAATAGCTTACCACCTGATAAACTCACTTATCTATGTTGTCGACTAATAAAAACCGCTTAATTGAAATGCTGAGTGCTGCGCTTGCTGGCTTGGCTCAGGAACGCGGCCTAGGAGAGGCTTCAGCCCCTCGTCTAGAGCGCCCCAAGGCTGTTGACCACGGGGATGTCGCTTGTAATATCGCCCTCCAGCTAGCTAAAGCTTGGAAACTGAACCCGCGTGAGCTAGCCCAAGCTTTGGTGGAGCGCTTACAGCAGCAAGCAGGCTTTAATGAGCTCATTGCATCTTGTGAAATCGCAGGCCCTGGTTTTATTAATTTCCGCCTTAGTAATGCTGCTAAGACTGCTGTAGTTCAGGAGATACTTTCTGCTGGCACTCATTTTGGTGAGTCTGCACAAGGCGGTGAGTCTGTGCCAAACGCCATGATTGAGTTTGTCTCTGCCAATCCGACCGGCCCATTACATGTTGGCCACGGCAGACAAGCAGCGCTGGGTGATGCCTTAGCGAATTTGTTGGCGACTCAAGGGATCAAAGTTCATCGTGAGTTTTATTACAACGATGCCGGTGTACAGATTGCTAATTTGGCCTTATCAGTTCAGGCTCGCTTACAGGGTTTAAAGCCAGGTGATGCCAAGTGGCCTGAGCAGGCATATAACGGTGAATATATTGCGGAGATTGCTAGCGCATTTAAAGCCTCTTCAGAATTTAAAGATGATCTTGAGGCGATTCGTCAATTCGCAGTTGCTTATTTGCGTAACGAACAAGATATTGATCTAAAAACCTTTGGCGTGAAATTTGATTGCTATTACTTAGAGTCTTCCTTGTATACCGACGGTAGCGTTGCGCAAATCGTGAGTGATTTACAGAGTATTGGCAAGACCTACGAATCTGAAGGTGCCCTTTGGTTAAAGAGCACCGATGATGGTGATGATAAAGATCGTGTGATGCGTAAGTCCGATGGTAGTTTTACCTATTTCGTACCTGACGTGGCGTATCACACTAGTAAGTGGAATCGCGGCTTTCAGAAAGTGATTAACGTGCAAGGTAGTGATCACCATGGGACGATTGCTCGAGTCCGCTCTGGTTTGCAGGGCGTGGCACAAAAGCGTGGCTGGAATATTCCTAAAACGTACCCAGATTATGTTTTGCATAAGATGGTTACCGTCATGCGCCATGGTGAAGAAGTCAAAATTTCTAAGCGTGCTGGTTCATATGTAACCGTGCGTGATTTGGTTGAATGGTCCGGTGGCGTTACTTCGGAGATGACGCCTGAAGAGAGGGGGTTGGCTTTGCAGCGTGGACGTGATGCTGTGCGCTTTTTCTTGATCTCACGTAAGGCCGACACCGAGTTTGTTTTTGATGTTGATTTAGCCTTGCAGCAAAACGATGAGAACCCAGTGTTCTATGTTCAGTATGCACATGCGCGAATTAATTCAATCTTGCAGCAGTGGGGTGGTCAAACATCAGATTTGGTTAATGCTGATTTGTCGCTCCTACAAAGCAAAGCATCCGATCATTTATTGCGTCGTTTGGCAGAATACCCAGAAGTCCTGACTGCTGCTGCCGAAGAATTGGCGCCGCATGCATTAGCTTTTTACCTGCGCGATCTAGCGGGAGATTTCCATACCTTCTATAACGCCGATCGTGTATTGGTTGATGATCAGAGCCTAAAGCAAGCGCGTCTTGCATTGCTGCTAGCAACCCGCCAAGTTCTGCAAAATGGCTTAAAAGTACTCGGGGTATCAGCGCCAATTAAGATGTAATGGCGAGGCATGAAGTGAAGATGTAAGATGAGGAAATGATGAAAACACCGAATCAACAAAACTCTCAATACGGCGGTACTATTCTCGGCTTTATTTTGGGTTTAGGCGTCGGTCTTGGAGTCGCCTTTGTCATTGC
The DNA here is from genome assembly GCA_903892315.1 of uncultured beta proteobacterium. The sequence continues at coordinate 29,067 of CAITHY010000150.1, forward strand.
CTTTTATCTTTCTAAAAATACCCCCCAAGAGAGGCCGGGGATGCGTGCCCCAAGTCTGCCTTTGATGATTAAACCTTCTACAGCGCCTGCTGAAGGTGAAACGGCTGCTCCTGCTGAGCCGGTTGATTTAAATAAGCCGCTGCAGGGTAAATCACCTGCTCCAACCTCAACAGATCCGCTAGGTGATTTGGTCAACAGCAAGAAAACGGCTGATAAGCCAGCAGATGCTTCTTCTGCAAGTAAATCAGAATTCATTTATTTCTTGCAAGTAGGGGCGTTTTCAAAACGGGCCGATGCAGATGCTCAAAAAGCCAATTTGGCCATTCAGGGAATTCAGGCGCAGTTAAGCGAAGTGACAAGCGACGGCAATACCCTCTGGCGTGTGCGTGTAGGTCCGTATAACAGTATTGATGAGAGCAACCCAGTGCGAGAAAAATTGAGTGGCATTGGCATTAAACCAACTTTAATTAAATCCAGTAAATCATGATTTCATTTAGTAAAAGATTCATTACTTTATTAGCACTGCTTTCTTTAAGTGGTTTTGCTAGTGCGCAAGCTCAAAAAATCGAAGAAGGTTTTGATTACCGCATATTACCTGTTGCGCAGCCTGTAGAAACCAAGGGAAAAGTAGAGGTGCTTGAATTCTTTTGGTACGGTTGCCCGCATTGCTACGACTTTGAGCCAGAACTAAGTAGCTGGGTCAAGCGCCAGCCTAAAGACGTTGTCTTTAAAAGGGTTCCCGTAGCTTTCCGGGATGATTTCTTGCCCCATAGCCAAATGTATTACGCACTGGAATCTATGGGTAAGGCTGACGCCTTAAATGAAAAAGTCATGTACGCGATACATAAAGAAAATAAGCGCCTCTTGACTGAGACAGAGATTGCAGATTGGGTTGCCTCCCAGGGCGTTGATCGAAATACCTTCTTGGCAACTTATCGCTCTTTTGCCGTGGTTTCTAAAGCACGTGCTGCTAAGCAATTGACCGAAGCCTATCGTATTGATGGCGTGCCGACTATTGTGATGCAAGGTAAGTATGTTACTTCGCCTTCTATTGCTGGGTCTAAAGCTAAAGCAATCGCTGTAATGGATTACCTAGAAGACAAAATTCGTAAAGATAAGTACAAGCAGTAACTTCAGGGGCAGTCATGTTGCGTCCTGCTTTAGTGCCCCTTAAATTTTGACAAAGCGGCGCACAATCCAAAAGTAAATTGGGTAAGGCAAGATTCTCAGAAACTTTAAGAATCTTGAGAATCGCTTAGGGAAGTGAATATCAAATTCGCCCTGTTCAATGCCGGCTAATATTTCACTAGCTGCTTCTTCGGCGCTGATGAGGGCCGGCATTTCAAAATCATTTTTTGCAGTAGCTTCAGTGGCTACAAACCCCGGCGAAATCATATGTACGCTAACGCCTGTTGGCAGTAAGTCGTAATATAAATTCTCACAAAAATTAATGATGGCAGCCTTACTTGGGCCGTATGCCAAGGCTTTTGGTAGGCCGCTATACCCTGCAACACTACCAACAATCGCAATATGACCTGAATGCGTCTCAAGCATTTGCGGTAGCACTAAGGCAACCGCTCTCATTGGGCCTAGAAGGTTTGCATTCATCGTCTTCTCGGCAACCTTGAAATCAAAATTATCTGCGCGTAGCGGTATATACATTCCCGATACAAAAAGGAGCAGATCCACTCCACCCCAAGCGCTCACAATGGTTTGATAGCCATCTTGCAGCTGGATATCATCAGTAACATCCAAAGGAATAACAAGGGTTTGATCAACCCCTGCAGTAAGAGCAATTTGATTTAATCGTTCTGCCCTTCGACTGGAAAGCGCTACCTTAGCGCCTTGCAGAAGAAGGGCTTTCGCACAAGCTTCGCCAATGCCACTCGATGCACCAATGACCCAGACTCTTTTGTCTGAGAAGTGCTCAATACCTTGTTGTTTCATGCGCTGAGTGCATCAGAAGATGCCAGTGATGGTTGGTGGCTTAATGTGAATTGCACTACATCAATATTACGTTCTGTGAAGCCGGCAGCGCAATACATGAGATAGAAGTTCCAAAGGCGTATGAACGCTTCATCAAAGCCAAGCTGGCGGACTTCTTGTAGTTTTTGATTAAAGCTATCGCGCCACAAGCAAAGGGTTCTTGCGTAATCTCCACCAAAGGCAAACTCATCATCAATTTTTAATCCAGCTTTTGCTGCGCTTGCTTTAAAGCTTGCTCTAGAGGGGAGCATACCCCCAGGGAAGACGTATTGCTGAATAAAGTCAGTGTTGCGTCTGTAGCGATCAAAAAGATCCTCTGCAATCACAATCGTCTGTATGCAGGCTTTGCCGCCCACTTTTAGGCAATGGGCAATCGTTTCAAAATACTCTGGCCAATGCTTTTCTCCAACTGCTTCAAACATTTCAACCGAAGCGATCCCATCAAACTTTTCTTGGCAATCACGATAGTCTTGAAGGCGAACTTCAAATTTGGAAGAGTTGGAGGCTTGTGTTTGTACTTCTTGCAAACGCTTCTCTGCAAACGCTTTTTGCTCTGTAGATAGAGTTAGGCCAGTAATGGTTCTATTGAGGCGAAGGGATTCTTCCATGACTCCGCCCCAGCCACAGCCAATTTCTAGTATGTGATCCCCTGGTGTGGTCTTCAAAGATTCTAGAATGCGCCCAATCTTTGCACGCTGTGCATCAGCTAAGGCTTGCTTAGCACCTTCAGAAAACCAGGCGCTAGAGTAGCTCATCGTGGGATCAAGCCACAGCGTATAAAAAGCATTACCTAGGTCATAGTGCGCATGGATATTCTTGCGGCTTCCCGATTTGCTGTTATCTCGCAACCAATGTTTTAAGCGATAAAAGATTGAGCCATACCAATTGCCGTAGATGGCTTTTTCCAAAATGGTTCGGTTGCGTATGGCTAGCTCAAGCAGCGCTTTGAGGTCGGGCGTGTTCCATTTGCCTTGAATGTAGCTCTCGGCAAAGCCAATATCTCCGTGGGACATGATTTCTTTAAATACTGACCACTCCAAGATATGGATCTCAGCATGTAATGGATCACTTTGAATACCAAACTCGCGCTTCTCGCCATTGGGGAGGGTGAGTTTTAAGTAGCCACTGCTGAGCTTTGTCAGGAGCCTTAGGAGGGCCTTTGTCTTAATTTGGTGTTGCGGCGATACGGTATTCCGCCCCTGTGGGCGGGAAAAATTCAGTCTGGAGAGAAGGGTTTGTCCTGGGCGGTTCATCTGCTAACTTCAAGTTCTGGTGGTTTAGGCTTTGAATGAAAGGGTACACCTTTTACCCACAATTTCAATGCTTGCCAATGTATGCGGAAAATCACACCCAAGCTCATTAATGGGTAGCGCAGTAGCGCCAGTAGGATGTTGGCTCGGCTTAATGGGCGGCTGACGCCACTAATGCTGGTGTTAATCAGGGGTTGGCCATCCTCATGAAGTTCAATGCGACAGACATTATTCTTGCCACTGCTACTATCTTGCGGAAATAAGAAGCGAAAATGGTAATCACCACGTACCGCACAGAATGGTGAAACATGAAATACCTTTTTGCTATGAAGTGTTTCGCCGGAGCGCAACACTTCACCCGAATTTTTGGCTAGCAAATAGCAATGACGCTCACCAAAGGTATTGTTGACCTCAGCCAGCACCGCTTGTACTTGGCCATCAGTACGGGTGCAGATCCAAAAGCTCACCGGATTAAAGACGTAACCCAATACTCTTGGAAAAGTCTGCAGCCAAATTTCTCCATCGACATGTTGTACATGGTTGTCCGCAAGAATCTTTTCGATCCAAGTAAGACTATTTGATTCTCCTAGACCATGATCCTGATCAAAAAATGCGCAGAGACCCCATTGGTTGTCGCTTAAGCCGTTTTGACTGAGTAAATTTGGATTGGCGCTACGTGCGCGCATAGGAATGGAGACAGTGAATACCCCATAACCAAAGGCATTCTTAGCCGGCCTCAAGCGCTGGTGCTTTACTACTCCGAAGTTAAGCTTGGCAGCGGACATCAATTACACATCTTGTTTGGTTTTGATCGGCTGACGAATACTTTCAATTAAAGCTTCTGCAACTAATTCGCCAGAACGTAAACCATCCTCATGAAAGCCAAAGCCTGTCCAGGCGCCGCAATACCAAATGGATGATGCGCCCTGAATTAAGGGTAATTCTTTCTGTGCCTGTATCGCACTCATATCAAAGACAGGGTGTGAATAGTGAATCTCTTGATGGACCAGTTTTGGATCTGGCTCTTCCGAGGGATTTAAGCTCACAATAATTTGCGTATCTTGCAGTTGGTCTGGCAGTGGTTGCAGGCGATTAATTAAGTAGTTAACGCTGACATGTTGTTTTGTGTTCGGTTTGGCGCCGGATTTAGCGGTGTAATTCCAGGCAGCCCAGCAACGTTTTGCATCTGGCAAAAAACGAATATCGGTGTGCAAAATTGCCCGATTCTTTTGGTAAGGAACGGCCGCCAGGATATTCCTGGATTGCTGATCAATGCCATGCACTAAATCTAGCGTTTGGTCGCTGTGACAAGCCATGATGACTTCATCGAAATGGGCTGAGCCAGCCTGACTGATAACCTCAACTTGCCCGCCATCATGACTTGTATTTACTCGCAGGACACATTCGCGCTTGATAGCTACTGCGTGTTTTTCTAGGGTAGCCACAAGCCGCTTTACATACTCACGTGAACCGCCTTTGATGGTTAACCATTGAGGGCGGTTTTGGATTTGAAGCAGTCCGTGATTGTGGCAAAAGCGCACCATAGTTTGAATTGGGAACTCTAACATCTGCTCGACTGAACAAGACCAGATGGCGCCGATCATTGGTAGGAAGTAATTTTCTTTAAAGCTTTGGCTAAAGCGATGACGTTTTAAAAAGTCTGCAATTTTTTCATCAGGCTCTTTGTATTTGTGGCCAGCCTCAATTTGATCATGTGCCAGCTGAGTAGCTAAACGATTAAAGCGCAAGATGTCATAGGCCATTCTCCAAAATGATGGAGAGAGAAGATTGGATCGTTGCCCAAAAAAAGAATTGATATCGTTACCGGCCCACTCAATCTTTTTTCCTGCCCCAGACTGATTGGCCGTATCAATTGATACTGAAAAAGACATTTCTGAGGGGGCTACCGGCGCCTGAATTTCTTCGAGTAGACGAACGAGGCGCGGATAAGTTTTGCGGTTAAATACTAAAAAACCAGTATCTACGCCGTGTGTGATTTCTTTTCCGCTGATGTTACAAGTGATGTCGACTGTATTACTGTGGCCGCCGATGTAATCACCAGCTTCATATACGGTAATGTCAAATTCCGGATGCTGTCTTAAGGCGTAGGCACAGCCTAACCCAGAGATGCCTGCGCCAATAATGGCAATTCTTTTTTTACTCACTGAGCTTTTTCTCCTAAAAGCTTTTCAATTTCATTTGTAATGCTCGTGCTCGTGGGTTTGGTGATGCTTCCAAACGAATCAACTACATTACCATTGCGATCGATTAAATATTTATAAAAATTCCATTTTGGAGTTGTGCCAGTTTTGGCAATCAACATCTTAAACAAGGGATTTGGGTTGTTGCCAGAAACCGCACTCTTAGCAAACATCGGAAATTTCACGTCATAGGTGTTCTTGCAGAAATCGGCAATCTCTTTATTGCTGCCAGGCTCCTGTTGCCCGAAGTCATTAGAGGGAAAACCCAGAATGACAAAGCCCTGATCCTTGTATTTGGCGTAAATCTTCTCAAGACCCTCATATTGGCTTGTAAAGCCGCAAAAGCTGGCTGTATTGACCACCAATACGACTTTCCCTTGGTATTGGCAAAGGCTTTGGGGCACCTCATCCTGTAAGCGAGGAAAGGTGTGGGAGAGTAGGGGACTGCAAATAGCAGCATTGGCAAGCTGAAATCCAGATAAGAAAGCAAATAGCCCAAACAGGCAGTTCATTACAAAACGGGGCATATCGCACCTTTTTTATTCACGAGTGAGAGGCCAAGTCTAAGACATTCTGGGTAATATCGCTGGCATCTGAAGATTGCTATTAATATTGGGCTATGAGTCATTTGCCACCCCCCTCTTTTGAAGCAAAAGTCTGCCCACTAGAACAGCTTGCTGCTCGTCTGGAAAACCTTCCCAGACCATTGGTATTTACTAATGGAGTCTTCGATATCCTGCACCGTGGTCATGCCAGTTACTTGTCTCAGGCCCGTGCCTTGGGGGCTAGTTTAGTAGTGGGCGTAAATTCTGATGTCTCAGTGAAGATGTTGGGTAAAGGCGATGACAGACCCATTAATTCTGAGGCTGATCGCCAGGCTTTATTGGCTGCATTGGAGAGCGTGGATATGACGGTGTTGTTTACTGAACAAACGCCAGTCAATTTGATTGAAAAAATTCGTCCTGATATATATGTTAAGGGCGGTGACTACAAGATCGATACCTTGGCCGAAACCCGCCTGGTAAAAAGTTGGGGTGGTAAGGCGGTTGCAATACCTTTCCTATACGAGCGCTCAACTACCACCCTGTTGGGCAAGATCCGCTCTTAAAGGTTTTGCAGTAACCACGCCCAGATACCGCGAAGTACCAATCCATCCGTTACTTCTACGGCTTGCTTGATTGGTGAATTGGTTTGCGTAATTTCTTGCGCTAGGATTTTGGCATTGCCGCCATCAAGCCAAATTATTTCGATGGGAAGGTTTAATTCTTTTGCATGCTGTATGCCATACAGAATTGCGCCAATTTGCGCTGCGTCGCAACCCCCAACAATTGCATCATTGGTGGAAGTTCCAAAGCCACGATATTCTCCACGCTGAGCCAATTCAAGCTGCGCCGTATTATTTGCCAGACTTTCTTGCATCAATCCAAGACCAGGGAATATCCAGCCGCCGTAATGTACGCCATTAGAGCCCAGTAAGTCGATGGTGGTAGCAGTGCCGGCATTCACAATCAAGGTGTTTTTATTCGATAGGACGCGTGCCCCGATCAGTGCGGCCCAACGGTCGGCACCAAGCTTGCTGGGATCTTGATATAGGCTACGCATTCCTGTGTAAGCGCTATCTCCAGTAAGTTGTTTCCAATCCAGATCACGCCATTGTGGGAACAGTGATTTGAGATTAGTAATCGCCGCTTGGCCAGCAACGCAGGCAAAGCCAATGGCTGCAGGCTTTGGCAAGGTTTTGGAAATATAGTCCGCTAACTCAGCTCGATGTTCTGCTGATTGCAAAGACTTACTGCTAATGGAGCCTGAGTATGACCACAATTTTTTTTGTTGAGCGCTAGGATTTTGTGTTGACTCCACAGCCGCCCACTTCAGGCGCGTATTGCCAACATCAAAAAATAAATAAAGGCTCATGATTGAATCCGTAATGAAACATCACCAGCATGAATGGTGATGGTTTTGTTTTCTTGTTGTAATAGTAACGCCCCTGTTTCATCTACCCCTTTTGCAATGCCATCAATAGGAGCTGTAACAGCACCAGAAATACACACAGCTTGATCTCGATAGGCATCCCAACTCATCCAACGTTCTTTGTGGGACTTAAATCCATGCAGATCAAATTCAGCAAGATGGTGCTCGAGTGAGGCAAGCAGTTTGAGCCAAAGATATTCAGTATCAGGAAGTGATCTTGTCAGTTGAGTAAGTGAGCCCACTTTGAGTCCAGTATCCAGATTTGCTTCAATCACTTCTGCATTGCGCAAGTTCATGCCAACCCCAATAATCATCCACGTAGGATCCCCCGCTTTTGATTGGCCCCCCTCAATGAGGATGCCAGCAAGTTTGGCGTTGTTGAGCAATAAGTCATTGGGCCATTTGAGTTGAAGGCCGGCCTGTCGAAGCTCTTCCTCGCTCAGGTTGCAAGCCTGCGCAATACCATCAACAACTGCTAAACCAACCAACAAACTCAGACCGCTGAGTTCGGCTGGAGTTCTGTTAAATGGAAAGGCGAGAGAGAAACAAAGAGAGTCTTCCGGGTTGGCTAGCCATGCACGGCCTGCCCTGCCTTTACCAGCAGTTTGTTTGTGGGCAATTCGAGCCACTGGATCAATGAGCTCACCTGCGCGCCAGCGCACCAAAAGATCATCATTGGTTGATTTGGTCTCAGCAACGCGTTCAAGGATGCAATTTGCAGTCATTCCGCCATTGTAGAAAGGTCTGACCTAGAATTGTGGGATGGATCAAAAAGATCAACGACCTCGGAAGCTGGTATGGCCACTACAGGCCATGCCATTAGCGAGGGCTATGAGCTTAAGCTACGCGCTTTTGATCATCTATGTCAGCCTGAACCCCTTTGACTTTGATTTTCAGAATGGGATCGCTGCTTGGGCTTGGTTGGATGCCCCTTTGCCTCGTTTTATGACCTTATTTGATGTGTCAGTCAATATCTTGGCTTACATTCCATTTGGATTTTTGGTGATGTTTGCTGCCTACCCTCGATGGCGTAACTATGTAGCCCTTGGAATTGCTCTTGGCCTGAGTGCTGCCCTGGCGCTCGGTGTCGAAACTTTGCAATCTTGGTTGCCCACTCGTATACCCAGTCAGATGGACTGGTGGGCCAATATATTGGGAGGGTTGCTAGGGGGCTTATTAGCGATTCCTTTGGGGCCGCAATGGCTTTCGGGAAGTGCGATCCGTCGGCGCTTTGATCAATGGTTTGGCCTCAATTGGGCAGCGTGCGCTTTGTTCTTATTGTTTCCCTGGTCACAAATTTATCCACAAAGCTCTTGGCTTGGTACAGGCGTATGGGGGCATGCCATATTTGGCTCGGTTGATTGGGGTACCGCGGTGATAAATCAGGTCATTCAAGAGGCGGTAATCACCTCGCTATGTTGGCTTGGGGTGGCTTTATTACTATCTTTGGGGTTACGCACTAAAGCTCCACAGTGGCGCATCCTTAATGGCTTGCTTGCTCTAACGGTGATGGTGAAGACTTTGTTTACCGCCCTACAATTTGGCGCTGAGTTCAGTTTGATTTGGCTAACCGCTGGGGCTCTTTGGGGAATGGTAATCGGTAGCGTCTTGTTAAGGTGGACTTTGAGGCTAAAGCAAATGACCAAATTTGGGTTGGCTTTGATTTGCTTGCTGGCTACCACAATCGCCGTTAATGTTTTACCTGACAATCCATACTTCATATTGACGCTTAGACACTGGCATCAAGGGCGTCTATTGCACTTTAATGAACTGATGCAATGGGTTTCCGTAGTATGGTTACCTCTGGCGCTGATTTGGATGGTTCGAAGTGCCGTGGAATTTAAACCAAAACATTGATGAATATTATTTTTTATGAGCTTTTCACACCACCTCTTTTTTTGTCTCAATCAGCGCGCCAATGGTGAGGATTGTTGTGATCAGCACAATGCCTTTGCCTTATTTGACTATGCCAAAAAGAGAGTAAAAGAGCTTGGTCTTGCAGGCCCAGGAAAAATTCGGGTAAATAAGGCGGGGTGTTTAGACCGCTGTGCTGACGGCCCTGTCATGGTTATCTATCCAGAGGGCGTTTGGTACACCATGGTTGACGTGGATGATGTTGAAGAAATTATCCAGTCCCATTTAATCGAAGGGCGTCTAGTAGAACGCTTGAAATTAGCTTAGCCATTTCAAATTGTCGAAAGTTTTTATGAATAGTCGTACAAAAGTAATTCACATTGAAGGTATTGTTGGATCAATGGAAATGTCTATTGATCTTCCAGATGAATTAAAAAATGATCCTGCATTTGCTGTGCGTGGCTTGGCTCTTGTTGCACATCCACACCCTTTAATGGGGGGGACGATGGATAACAAGGTAGCCCAAACCATGGCACGTGCTTTTAACCAATTGGGTTATGTGAGTGTGCGTCCAAACTTTCGTGGTGTAGGTGGAACTGAAGGTGTTCATGACAACGGAGTTGGCGAGTTAGAGGATTTGCTTCATGTCACTGATTGGATGCGTACGCCATCAAGTTGGAGTCAATTTGAAGCAACTGCAAATCAATCCTGGGTGGGAGATGCTAATACCTTACCGCTGGTAGTTTCTGGGTTTTCATTTGGTAGCTTTGTTGGCAGTCACTTAGTACAAAGGCTTTCAGACTTGGGCCGTCAAGCTGAACGCCTAGTGATGGTAGGTAGCGCTGCAGGCAAATGGACTTTGGCCCCAGTGCCCGCAGATACGATCTTGATTCACGGCGAATTAGATGAAACTATTCCCTTGATTGATGTGTTAGATTGGGCGCGCCCCCAAGAGTTGACTGTGCAGGTAGTACCTGGTGCAGATCACTTTTTTCATCGTCGCCTACACTGCATTCGCAACATTATCACTGGCGCTTGGTTAGGTATGCCAGATCATCGGAAGTGATGAGAGATAGAAGATAAAAATAGAAAGAATATATGGCCGAAGAAAAATCATTAATCGAGTACCCCTCATTATTTCCTATCAAGGTCATGGGTAAAGCAAACCCAGAATATCTTCCTGCGATAGTTCACATTGCCAAGCAATTTGATCCTACGTTTGACGAGAGCAAGGTAGAGCAACGCCCCTCTAAGGATGGAAATTATTTGGGTATTACTTTGCCAATTACCGCGACTAGTCGTGAACAGTTGGATGAGCTATATAGAACCTTGTCCACCCATCCATTGGTCAGCGTTGTCCTGTAATGAATTCATGTCGGCTTTAGTAAAACAACTGGGTTTAGTAGATTACGCCTCTACATATGAGGCGATGAAACTCTTTACTAAAGAGCGCACTAGTAAAACGCCTGACGAAATATGGGTCTTAGAGCATCCGCCAGTTTTTACTTTGGGCCTAGCAGGGGATGCAGGGAACTTGCATTCGCCCAGCAATCAGATTCCACTGATTCAAGTAGATCGCGGTGGAGAGATTACATATCACGGGCCAGGTCAAATCGTAGTTTATCTTTTGCTGGATCTCAGGCGTCTTGGGATCTTCGTAAAGGAATTGGTCTTTCGCATTGAGCAGGCGCTCATTGATACGTTGGCGGATTTTGGGATTAAGGCCGAAAGGCATCCAGGAGCCCCGGGAATTTACGTCTCCGAGCAATCTGGGGTGCCCTTAGGGTGGGTTGGTGCCAAGGTGGCTGCTTTGGGTCTAAAAGTGTCTAAAAGCTCCTCCTATCATGGCCTGGCCTTAAATGTAGCGACAGATTTAGAGGCATTCAAACGTATCCACCCCTGTGGGTATGAGGGTTTAAAGACCGTCGACATGCAAACCCTTGGGATCAAGGACAATATAGACACTATTAGCCAAAGGCTTTTGCAGCATTTGCAAAAGCAACTGATGCCATCATGACCACAAATAAGCCTGACACCAAGACACCTATCGAGGCGCGCCAAGACCTCAATTACGACGCATCACGTAAACAAAAGTCGAGTGAGAAGACTGCGCGTATTCCGATCAAAATTGTTCCTCTTCAAGAGATATTAAAAAAGCCTGATTGGATTCGGGTTAAGGCGGCTTCAGGTAACTCCCGTTTCGCTGAAATCAAAAAGATTTTGCGCGAGAACGAGTTAGTCACCGTTTGTGAGGAAGCAAGTTGCCCCAACATTGGCGAATGTTTTGGCAAAGGAACTGCGACATTCATGATCATGGGCGACAAGTGCACGCGTCGTTGTCCGTTTTGTGACGTTGGCCATGGCAGACCAGATCCCCTTGATGAAAAAGAACCTGCCAACCTAGCGCGCACTATTGCTGCGCTCAAATTAAATTATGTAGTTATTACCAGCGTGGATCGTGATGACCTGCGCGATGGCGGCGCAATGCATTATGTGGATTGCATTTCTCAATCACGCAGACTCTCGCCCAATACTCGCATAGAGGTGTTGGTGCCGGATTTCCGAGGTCGCCTAGATAAAGCGTTGGATATTTTTGCTGAGCATGCACCACATGGTTTGCCTGATGTGATGAATCACAATCTTGAAACGGTGCCACGTTTATATAAGCAAGCTAGACCAGGCGCTGACTATTTACATTCTTTAAAGTTGTTAAAGGACTTTAAGGAGCGTTTCCCAAATATTCCCACCAAGAGTGGATTGATGGTGGGCTTGGGCGAGACGGATGAAGAGATCTTAGAGGTCATGCGCGATATGCGTAAGCACAATATCGATATGCTCACTATTGGTCAGTATCTTGCTCCCTCAGGGCATCACCTGCCTGTCACGCGTTATGTTCACCCTGACGTTTTTAGGATGTTTGAAGCAGAGGCATACGCCATGGGCTTCTCCCATGCTGCTGTGGGCGCAATGGTACGTTCAAGCTATCACGCAGATCAACAGGCACTCGGAGCTGGGGTTGTCTAAAGGGATAGCTAAAACCGTTACGTTATTAGCGGCTTTAATTTTTCTCATAGCGTGCAGTCCTAAATTGGATTGGCGTACAGTCCAAGCGCCACAAGAGAGATATACCGCTTTATTTCCTGGCAAGCCAGACAAATTAGAGCGCCGCATTCCTTATCTTGATCAAGAGCTCTTACAGACACTGGAAGCGGTAAAAATCGATGATGATATTTACTCGGTCAGCACCATTCAGTTGCCAGCGAATCAAAGTGCTTCGTCAAGCAAGCTACTTGCGCAATTGCAGGCTAATCTAACGGATAGGGCAAAAGCATCTGGCGGCAACGTTACTGTTGAGGATGCATTCTATAAAACAGTAGATCGACAACGTTTAGCAACCAAAGATTATTTTCTGGATTTAAAGACGAACAGTAAATTGCAGCAATTGATGCGCGTTCGTTGGATTACTCGAGTTAGCCCAACGGGCGATACTTGGATTTATCAGGTTGCTATCTTGCATGCCAATGCAAGCGCTGAGAATGCAAAAACTTTTTTCTCTGCAGAAGAATATGAAAACTTCTTTAGTGACTTTTCTCCAGAGTAAGCGGTGATTACTGTTTTTCTAGTGCGGCAACTTTAGCTTCAAGCGCCTCTAACTTTTCACGTGTCTTAGCAAGTACTTTAGTTTGTAGTTCGAATTCTTCGCGCGTTACTAGATCCATTTTCTGAAATCCTTGGTTCATCATGGCGCGTACATTCTTTTCAATCTCTTGAGCTGGTGAATTGCGAATGGCATCGCCTACTTTGTTTTGCATATCGTTTGCGATACGTTGGATTTGCTCGAGGATTTCGCCTGGTTTTTGCATGATGAAGGTGCGCAGTTCTATTGAGAGTTGCAGAAAAGATACATATTTCTATTTTAAGTTGTATGGGTAAAAATACCCAAAAGGGGGTTAAAACCCAATAAATACTCAATATTCACTTATTTGGTGCAATATTAAGCACTAAAAAAGGGCATTTGCCTTATTTGGGGGATTTGTGACAAGGCCATGAACCCCAGGGGATTCAATATCACCCCATGCATTAAGCATTCAACCCATTTTTTTAATACAACCAGTAAGGAGTAGTTCATGAAAACTTTGCAAAAGACAGCAATCTCTGCAGCAGCAGTTGCTCTGTTGGCAGGCCTTTCAACTGTAGCATTTGCGGCTGATGAGCCAGCGGCACCAGAGGTAAGCCCAATCACTGCTAACGTCACTGTAGTTAGCGATTACCGCTATCGTGGTATTTCTCAGTCAAACTTTAAGCCTGCTATTCAAGGTGGTTTTGATTACGCTCATGAGAGCGGTTTCTACATTGGTAACTGGAACAGTTCTATTAGCTGGATTTCAGACGCGGCAAGTGCTGGCGGTACCAAGAACGTTTCTGCACCTATCGAAATGGACTTCTATGCTGGTATCAAGAAAGAGTTGATCGGCGAAGGCTTTGCATCTGATTTAGGTGTTTTGCAGTACTACTATCCAACTACTGGCCTACCATCTTCAGCTACCAATCCAAATACAACTGAGATCTATGCTGCTCAAAACTTTACATTTGGCCCGGTAACAGGCTTTGCTAAGTTCTCTTATGCAGTATCTAATACATTCGGCTTTACCAATAGTAACGGCTCCTACTATCCAGACTTAACAGCAAACTATGACACAGGTATTTGGGGTCTAGCAGTTAATGCACACGTTGGATACCAGTACATTGCTGGTCAAGCTGTTGTTAAAGGTGTTCCAACTGCGAATTACACAGATTGGAAGCTTGGCTTAACTAAAGACTTTGGCGGCGGTTTATCTTTGGCTGCTGCATACATTGGTACCAATGCTGCTAAGAGCGGAAGCACATATGCTTACTCAAGCCCATCAGGCAAAAACTTGGGCGGTTCCACAGGTATTGTTTCCCTTACCAAAACTTTCTAATTTCCACTCTGAACGGAGAAACACATGAAATTAATTACCGCAATCATCAAGCCCTTCAAGCTTGACGAAGTGCGCGAAGCTCTCTCGGAAGTGGGAGTTTCGGGCATTACCGTCACTGAAGTTAAAGGC
>CAITHY010000151.1 GCA_903892315.1 uncultured beta proteobacterium
CTTATCAAAATGATCTTTGAATTGCTGTAACTCGGTCACGAGCGTATTCCAGCGACCTTTGGTGATACCGATGGTGAACATGATGAAGAAGGAATACAAACCGCACTTCTCAACGATCACACCGTGCTCAGCCAAATACTTGGTGACGATACTAGCTGGGATACCCATCTCACCAAACTTGCCATCAATGTCCAAACCCGGCGTCACAATCGTGGCCTTGATCGGATCCAACATATTGAAATCCTTGGCTAACTTACCAAAGTCATGCCATGACGCATTAGGCTCTAGCACCCAGTCAGAACGCTCACCAATACCCTCTTGCGCAATATGATCTGGGCCCCAAACCTGGAACCACCAGTCAGCGCCAAACTGATGATCGACTTCGCGCATCGCGCGACGGAAGTCCATCGCTTCTGCAATCGACTCTTCCACCAAAGTGGTACCGCCAGGCGATTCCATCATGGCTGCTGACACATCGCAAGAAGCAATGATCGAATACTGTGGACTAGTTGAGGTATGCATTAGGTAGGATTCGTTAAAGCAATCACGATCTAACTTACGCTCTTCAGCGTCTTGCACCAATACTTGTGAGGCTTGCGATAAGCCTGCCAATAATTTATGAGTAGATTGGGTAGCAAACATCAAACTCTTTTTAGTGCGCTTTTGCTCTGAGCCAATTGCATGCATGTCTTTGTAGAAAGGATGGAATGCCGCATGGGGCAACCAAGCTTCATCGAAATGCAAAGAATCCACTTTGCCATCGAGCATCTCTTTAATCATCTCAACGTTATAAATAATGCCATCGTAAGTACTCTGCGTTAAGGTCATCACACGGGGGATAACATTTTTATCCTTGATGAAAGGATTAGCGTCAATCTTCTTCTTAATATTGGCCCACTCAAACTCTTCTTTAGGGATTGGGCCAATAATGCCGAGGTGATTGCGAGTTGGCATTAAGAAGACGGGAATCGCGCCCATCATCGTGATTGAATGAATCACGGACTTATGGCAATTGCGGTCTACTAGGACCACATCGCCGGGCGCAACGGTGGAGTGCCAGACAATCTTGTTAGAGGTCGAGGTGCCATTAGTCACAAAGAACAAATGGTCAGCATTAAAAATACGCGCTGCATTACGCTCACTCGCCAAAACAGGACCAGTGTGATCTAGCAATTGACCGAGCTCTTCCACTGCATTACATACGTCTGCGCGGAGCATATTCTCACCAAAGAACTGGTGGAACATTCTGCCAACGGGACTCTTCAAAAAGGCAACGCCACCTGAGTGCCCTGGGCAATGCCAGGAATACGAGCCTTCTGAGGCGTAATGCGTGAGGGCCTTAAAGAATGGAGGTGACAAGGAATCAAGATAAACCTTGGCTTCGCGAATGATATGACGCGCCACAAACTCAGGGGTATCTTCATTCATATGAATGAAGCCATGCAGCTCACGCAGAATATCGTTAGGCATATGGCGAGAAGTACTGGTCTCACCATAAAGGAAGATGGGAATATCTTCATTGCGCTTACGCACCTCGGCAATAAACGCGCGCAGATTATTTAAAGCAGGTAAGTCATTATCTTCAGAATCAGACACAAACTCTTCATCATCAATAGATACGATGAATGTCGATGCGCGTGAGGCCTGTTGAGCAAAAGAAGTTAAGTCGCCATAACTAGTCAAACCGATGACTTCCATACCCTCGGTTTCAATTGCTTCTGCCAAATCACGAATACCAGAGCCCGAGATGTTCTCAGCACGAAAGTCTTCA
>CAITHY010000152.1 GCA_903892315.1 uncultured beta proteobacterium
AAAATTAACTGAATTGCGATTCTAGCACGGCTAAGTAAAAAAATGATTGTTTTAGGAATAGAAACTTCTTGTGACGAGACCGGGGTGGCTTTATACAACACCACGCCTTGGGAAGAGGGTAAACCGGCCTTCCAGGGCATATTGGGCCAGGGCCTGCACTCCCAGATCGCCATGCACCGGGACTATGGGGGCGTTGTCCCAGAATTAGCCTCCCGCGACCATATTCGCCGTGTTTTACCCCTCTTGGACCAATCCTTAGCCCAATCTGGCCTCAAATTGGGTGATATCGATGCCGTGGCATATACCCAAGGGCCAGGACTGGCTGGGGCCCTCCTGGTGGGAAGCGCCTTTGCTAAAGCTCTAGCCCAAGGCCTCAATTTACCGTCTATTGGGGTGCATCACCTCGAAGGGCATCTACTTTCCCCGCTTTTAGGTCAAACGGCACCCCAATTTCCCTTTATTGCCCTGCTGGTATCCGGCGGCCATACCCAACTCATGAACGTTTCCGGAATTGGGCAATATGAGCTGCTTGGCGAAACTTTAGATGACGCGGCCGGAGAAGCTTTCGATAAAACTGCCAAATTACTCGGCTTAGACTACCCCGGTGGCGCAGCCATTTCTAAATTAGCAGAGCAAGGTCGCCCGGGTATTTTTGATTTGCCAAAGCCAATGCTGCATTCGGGCGACTTAGATTTTTCTTTCTCAGGATTAAAGACAGCCGTTCTCAATCAAGTGAAAAAATTTGAGGAGAAAAAGATTGCCGATTCTTCAGAGGTCGCGCAGTTTCATGCGAATCTTGCTAGGAGCTTTGTTGACTCTATCGTGGCAGTTCTGATCAGCAAGTCCGAGAAAGCGCTCAAGCAAACAGGCTGCAAACATTTAGTACTCGCAGGTGGTGTTGGTGCCAATCTGCAACTACGTGCTGCGCTCAATGACAAGGCGAAACGCAATGGCTTTGAAGTGCATTACCCACCGCTTGAACTCTGCACCGATAACGGCGTGATGATTGCTTTTGCTGGCGCACTACGCATGCTCGAAAAAAATAATGGCTCCACAACTTTTGGAGCCTTTGACATCAAACCCCGCTGGGATTTACAAAGCAATAATCTGAAATAGATTGATTCGTTGCAGTTTATTTCTTGTGGCTGATACGGGCAAAAGCACTGTGGTTGTGAATGGACTCAAAGTTCTCAGCCTCAACCACAAAAGAGTGAATACGCTCATCTGCCTTGAGATTGCCGGCCACGTCACGCACTAAGTCTTCTACAAACTTCGGGTTGCTATAAGAATGCTCAGTAACCCACTTCTCATCAGGACGCTTTAGCAATCCCCACAACTCGCTAGAAGCTTCGCTTTCAGCGGCAGTAACTAAATCTTCCACCGTCATCTGCGTTTTGGAATCTAATGCCACAGTCATGGTGACGTGTGAGCGTTGATTGTGCGCACCGAACTCAGAAATCTCTTTTGAGCAAGGGCACAAACTCATGACTGGCACTTGCGCACGCAAACCCAATTCAACATCAGCGCTACCCATTGAATTTTGCTTGGCTGTTGCCATCCACGTGACTTCGTAGTCCATCAAACTTTCCACACCAGAAACCGGTGCCGCCTTTTTAACGAAGTGCGTATAAGTAAATTGCACGTGGCCTTCTTTTGCATCCAACAAAGGCAACATTTCACGCACCAAGGCAACAATAGTCGTGCTGTCGACAGCCGCATCTTGTTTTTGGAGTAGCGCCATGAATCGAGACATGTGCGTACCCTTTACGTGCGCAGGTAAGGCGACATCCATCTCAAAAGTTCCAACCGAGGGAAAGTTACCCGTCTTGCTGCGAATGGTCAGTGGATGACGTACGCCACGAATACCGACCTGCTCAATTGGCAGCGCGCGCTCATCCCAGGTGGATTGGACATCCGGCATTGCACTGGCTTTCAAAAAGGCGGGATTCATATCATTCATGACTCTATTTTCAGGCAAAACGAGCTTATTTGCCTACCAACGCTGAATTTGCAGCCAATATCGCTGGAAAACGCTGTTTGATAGCGTTGGCAATACCCTCAACATCCAAGCCACACTTAGTCATCAGCAGGCTGTAATCGCCATGTTCGATAAATTGATCAGGAAGTCCTAATTGCAAGAGGGGTTTATGAATACCGAGATTCGAGAGTGCCTCTAAACAAGCGCTACCAGCACCGCCTGCAATAGCCCCATCCTCAATCGTCACAAAATAATCATGATCAGCCGCTAAAGATTGGAGGAGATCCACATCGAGTGGCTTCACAAAGCGCATATTGGCCACTGTCGCATCAATTCCTTCGGCAACTTCAAGCGCAGGGTAAAGCAAGGTGCCAAACGCTAATATCGCTAGGCGTTGCCCAGAAGGTGCGGAAGATTTACGACGAATTTCACCCTTACCCAATGGCAGAGTGCGCAATTCTTGAGATGGGATAGCACCAATACCAGCACCACGTGGATAGCGAACTGCGCTTGGGTGCGGCTGATGGAATGCGGTGGTTAACAAGTCGCGACATTCAGATTCATCTGCAGGCGTCATGACCAGCATATTCGGAATACAGCGTAAGAATGGAATGTCATAAGCACCAGCGTGCGTAGCGCCATCAGCGCCAACAAGACCAGCGCGATCTAATGCAAACAGCACTGGTAAGTCTTGTATCGCTACATCATGAATCAGCTGGTCATACGCGCGCTGTAAAAAAGTGGAGTAAATCGCTACCACTGGCTTCATGCCTTCGCAAGCCATACCAGCTGCAAAAGTGACTGCGTGCTGTTCAGCAATACCAACGTCGTAGTAACGCTTAGGGAAACTCTTCTCAAACTCAACTAGGCCGGAACCCTCTCGCATTGCCGGAGTAATACCAATCAATAAAGGATCTGCGTGAGCCATATCGCACAACCACTCTCCAAATACTTGGGTAAATGTTTTCTTGCTAGCAGCGGATTTTTTGACACCCTCTTCAGGATTAAATTTACTAGGGCCGTGATACAGAACGGGATCAGCCTCAGCTAACTCATAGCCTTGACCTTTTTTGGTTACGACGTGCAAAAACTGCGGTCCTCGCCCCTCTAGCGCTAAGCGACGTACGTTCTGCAGCATCGGAATCAAGGCATCTAAATCATGACCATCAATTGGGCCGAAATAATTAAAGCCAAACTCTTGGAAGATCGTAGAGGGAGAAACCATGCCTTTAGCGTGATCCTCAAGGCGTTTAGCGAATTCACGTAACGGTGGCGCAATGGATAAAACACTATCAATCCCTTTTTTGGTCGCCGAGTAAATATTCCCACTAAGTAATCTAGCCAGATGGCGATTGAGCGCGCCCACAGCAGGCGAAATCGACATATCGTTGTCGTTCAAAATCACTACGAGTGGCAAGTCGTCATACACACCAGCATTGTTCATAGCTTCAAAAGCCATCCCACCAGTCATCGCGCTATCACCAATCACCGCAACAGCGACATGTCTCTCACCTTTGGTTTGAAACGCACGCGCCATGCCCATCGCCGCAGAAATACTGGTTGATGAATGGCCGGTACCAAAAGCATCAAACTCACTCTCAGAGCGATGTGGAAAGCCTGATAGGCCCTTGTGTTGACGCAAGGTGCCCATACGCTCACGACGACCAGTCAAAATTTTATGTGGGTAACTTTGATGACCAACATCCCAAACGATGCGATCGTCTGGGGTATCAAATACATAGTGCAAAGCAATCGAGAGCTCTACCGTTCCCAAGTTAGACGATAGATGTCCACCTGTCTTGGATACGGAATCCAAAACAAACTCGCGCAACTCATCAGCTAAGGCAGGCAGCTCTTCGCGGGAGAGTTTTTTGAGATCGTTAGGAGAGTTAATGGAATGTAAAGTCATTGAATCTAAGTAATCTGTACTGATGAATTTCTCTTGTATTTATCTTGCATCTTTCTTACTTGCCACGGTTGACAACTAAAAGAGCTAAATCTTTTAATGCTTGTGCAGATGCACCAAAACTATCTAAGCTGGCGATTGCTGTTGCTTGCAACTCTTTAGCCTGCTTCTGTGCATAGTCTAAACCCATCAAGGTTACATAGGTCGGCTTATTGGCAGCCGCATCCTTGCCAGCTGTCTTACCCAAGGTTTGACTATCCGCAGTGGCGTCAAGCACATCATCCACAATCTGAAACGCCAATCCTAGAGACTTTGAGTAATTTGCCAGATGCGCCATTTGTGCAGAGTTCAGGCAAGCAGCAACACCCCCTAATTCCACAGCACATGACAACAAAGCACCCGTCTTCATAGCATGCATTTGCTTTAGACCACTCAAGTCTAATTTCTTGCCAACGCTCTCTAAATCAATTGCCTGACCACCAGCCATGCCACGAGAGCCAGAGGCGGCCGCCAAGGCAGCGATCATGTTGAGACGAACTTGTGCATCACCATTGGCATTCGCCAAGATTTCAAAGGCGCGGGTTTGCAATGCATCCCCAACTAGCAATGCTGTTGCCTCATCAAAAGCTTTGTGCACTGTCGGACGACCGCGACGTAAATCATCATCATCCATGCATGGCAAATCATCATGCACTAATGAGTAAGCGTGAATACATTCAATTGCCACTGCGGCTGCGTCTAATGAAGCAGCCCTAGCTGTATCCACTTTATCGCCAAGCTGACCTGCGGCATAAACCAATAAGGGACGAATACGCTTGCCGCCACCCTGCGCTGCATAGCGCATGGCTTCATGCAGGCGATGCGGAATAGTTTGCGGGGAATCCAGCAAACGATCTAACGCTAGCTCAGTGCGCTCGGAGTGAGAAGTAATCCACTCCTGAAATTGAAAAGCAATGCTCAATTAAGCCTCGAATACTCGAACCTGTTGCTCAACTTGAGCCAACATCCCTTGACAGTGTTTTAGCAAGGCTGCGCCACGTTGATAGGCTAACAAGGTTTCTTCTAGGGAAAATTTGCCAGATTCCATATCGGAAATGAGCTTTTCAAGCTCTTTAACCGCTTGCTCATAGCGCAAATCGGGGTCAATTTGGACCTCTAGACCGGGTTTTTGACTCTCTGACTTCTTGGCTGGCATAAGCTGGATTCCTTCGTATTTCCCACACGGATAGCCCTACATATTAAAGCGAGAAGTAGTTTGGATGGGTATAATCCATCCCTTCCTTTCCAATATCGATCCGTCGATGGTTGGATTGGTTATTCCGCTTAGCTTCGGCTGACGTTTTCGGGGGTGGGGAGAATGACTAATCTGGCTACCGC
>CAITHY010000153.1 GCA_903892315.1 uncultured beta proteobacterium
TCCATTACCAAGGTGACATATGAGACTTACAACCAAAGGTCGTTTTGCAGTAACCGCAATGATTGATTTAGCCCTGCGTGAAACGCATGGCCCCGTAACTTTGGCCGGAATTAGCCAAAGACAAAAGATTTCCCTTTCTTACCTCGAGCAATTGTTTGGCAAATTACGCCGTTTCAATATCGTGGAGAGTACTCGTGGGCCTGGTGGTGGCTATACCCTAGCGCGACCATCCTCTGAGGTGAGTGTTGCCGACATCATTGTTGCTGTCGATGAGCCTCTCGATGCAACCCAATGTGGCGGCAAAGGAAACTGTCACACTGATGAAGAAAATCATGGCCGCTGCATGACCCATGATCTCTGGAGCAATCTCAATTCCAAAATGGTTGAGTACCTGAGTTCAGTGAGCTTGAAAGATTTGGTTCATCAGCAAGAAGGGCGCGGCATTGTGATTCAAGATATGCGCCAAAAGAAAATTAAAGTTGAAAGCGCTAAAGCAGATAAGCCTGCTCCAGCGCTTGCAGCTAAAAAAGAAGTAGTGCCTAAAGCGCCATTAGTGAATTCCGTATTCAATTTAGCGCGACAAAGTTAATAACGTAGTACCTACCGATAAATAAACCATGAACGCACCACAAGACCTTCCAAAACAACCGGTTCCCATGTTTAGCCCTAAGCACTTCCCGGTGTACATGGACTATTCAGCTACAACGCCGATTGATCCGCGTGTGGTTGACAAAATGTTGCCATATTTGCGTGAGCAGTTTGGTAACGCGGCCTCCCGTAGCCATGCTTATGGCTGGGCTGCAGAAGAAGCGGTTGAGTGGGCGCGTTCAGAAGTTGCTCAATTAGTACATGCCGACCCGAGAGAAATTGTGTTTACTAGCGGCGCTACTGAAAGTATTAACTTGGCATTAAAAGGTGCGGCGCATTTTTATAAAGATCGTGGCAATCACATTATTACCGTTAAGACTGAGCACAAGGCAACTTTAGACACCTGTCGTGAGCTTGAGCGTGAAGGTTTTGAAGTAACTTATTTAGACGTATTGCCTAATGGCTTAATTGATTTTGCACAGCTGGAGGCTGCAATGAAGCCTGGTACGATTTTGACTTCAGTCATGTACGTCAATAATGAAATCGGTGTTGTGCAAGATATTCCTGCAATTGGTGAGTTGTGCCGTTCACGCGGTGTGATTTTTCATGTCGACGCAGCGCAAGCAACTGGCAAAGTAGATATTGACTTAGAAAAGATCAAAGTGGATTTGATGAGCTTTTCTGCGCACAAGACTTATGGTCCTAAGGGTATTGGTGCATTGTTTGTGCGTCGTAAGCCACGTATTCGTATTGAGGCGCAGATTCATGGTGGTGGTCATGAGCGCGGAATGCGTTCAGGAACTCTCGCAGTTCATCAGATCGTAGGAATGGGCGAGGCTTTCCGCATTGCTCGTGTTGAGATGATCGAAGAGAACGAGCGTATTCGTGGACTGCGTGATCGCTTACTCAATGGTTTGAAAGATATTGAAGAAGTCTATGTCAACGGTGACATGGACGATCGCGTGCCACATAACCTCAACATTAGTTTTAACTATGTTGAAGGTGAATCCATGTTGATGGCGCTGAAAGATTTAGCGATCTCCTCTGGTTCAGCCTGTACCTCAGCATCCCTAGAGCCTTCTTATGTATTGCGTGCTCTGGGGCGTAATGATGAGTTGGCACATAGTTCTATTCGTTTTACCTTGGGTCGCTTTACGACTGAAGAAGAAGTGGACTTCACAATCAAGTTGGTAAAAGAAAAGATTGCCAAGTTGCGCGAGTTATCTCCACTCTGGGAAATGTATAAAGACGGAATCGATATCAGCACGATTCAATGGGCAGCACACTAAAAGATATTTACAGATAAAGAAATTAAAGAGGAAACACCATGGCATATAGCGAAAAGGTCATCGACCACTACGAAAATCCCCGCAATGTTGGCTCATTTGAGAAGGGCGACGATACAGTAGGTACTGGCATGGTTGGGGCCCCAGCCTGCGGCGATGTAATGAAATTACAGATTCGTGTGAATGATCAAGGGGTGATCGAAGACGCAAAGTTCAAGACTTATGGCTGCGGTTCTGCGATTGCTTCATCTTCTCTGGTCACGGAGTGGGTTAAGGGCAAGACTTTGGACCAAGCATTAGAGATTAAGAATTCACTGATTGCTGAAGAGTTGGCTTTGCCTCCTGTAAAAATCCACTGTTCCATTTTGGCGGAAGATGCTATCAAAGCAGCAGTGGCTGATTACAAAGAAAAGCATCCAGCAAAGTAACAGCAAAAAAGATAAAGAAGTAGACAACTATGGCAATTACCTTAACCGACAAAGCAGCTGCACACGTAAACCGCAACCTCGAAAAGCGCGGCAAAGGTTGTGGCTTGCGCTTGGGTGTTCGCACAACAGGTTGCTCTGGCTTGGCTTATCAGCTTGAGTATGTCGATGAGCCCGCTGCTGAAGATCAAGTATTTGAGTCCAATGGTATTAAGGTATTTGTAGATCCAAAAAGCTTGGCTTATCTGGATGGCACAGAGCTAGACTTTGTGCGCGAGGGTTTGAACGAGGGGTTTAAGTTTCAAAATCCAAACGTAAAAGATGAGTGTGGTTGTGGCGAATCCTTCCGCGTCTGACGATTACTTTCGCTTCTTTGGATTAAATCAGCAATTCAAAATCGATTTGCCTGCCTTAGATCAGGCATACCTAGCGATTCAGAAAGAAGTCCACCCCGATCGCCATGCTCGTGGCAGCGATGCAGAGCAACGTCTTGCCATGCAAATGGCAACACTTGCTAATACGGCCTTACAAACTCTCAAGAATCCAATTCAGCGTGGCCTCTACATTTGCCAGCTGCAGGGTATTGATGCCAAGCTAGAAACCAATACAGCAATGCCTGCTGCTTTTCTCATGAAGCAGATGGAATGGCGAGAGAATTTGGATGAGCAGGCAGAAGATCTGCCTGCTTTGGAAGTTTTGATGGCCGAGGTTGAGCGGTCTAAACAAGATACGCTTGCAGAGATTACCCAAGCCATTGATGGTGCCAAGAACTACACGCGTGCCGCTGAGCTACTTCGCGGTTTACTCTTTATCGATAAGTTTGCGGATGAGCTTGATGACGCCATTGCGGCCTTAATCTAGTCCTGACTCAAGCTAAACTCTATCTCCTATGGCCTTATTACAAATCTCTGAACCTGGTAAATCGCTAGCGCCCCATCAGCGCCGAATTGCCGTGGGGATAGATTTAGGAACCACCAATTCATTGGTAGCGATTGTGCGTGATGCCTTGCCTAAGGTCCTACCTGACGCACGGGGGCGTGAGCTTCTTCCATCCGTAATCCGTTATTTGCCCAATGGCAGAACTCAGGCTGGCTTTGAGGCGCTTGAGAGTGTTGTGATTGACCCCAAAAACACCATTGTTTCGGTGAAGCGTTTCATGGGTCGCGGCTTGCTGGATGTCGAGAATATTGAGAGCGCTCCATACGACTTTGTCGATCAACCCGGCATGCTCAAACTCAGAACCGTTGCTGGGGATAAGAGTCCCATTGAAGTCTCGGCAGAAATCTTGGCACGCTTACGTCAATTAGCAGAAGATTCTGTTTCCGATGAAATTGTTGGTGCTGTGATTACGGTCCCCGCTTACTTTGATGATGCGCAACGTCAAGCCACCAAGGATGCTGCTAAGTTAGCTGGCATTGAGGTTCTCCGTTTATTGAATGAGCCGACTGCGGCTGCCATTGCTTACGGATTGGATAATGCCTCTGAAGGTATTTACGCCGTTTATGACCTAGGTGGTGGAACCTTTGATATTTCCATATTAAGCATGAGTCGTGGCGTGTTTGAAGTGCTCTCTACTGGGGGTGATTCTGCTCTAGGCGGCGATGACTTTGATCATCGCTTGTATTGCTGGGTGATTGAGCAAGCCAAGCTTCCTCCTTTATCAATTCACGATCATCGTACGCTGCTGCAGGCCTGTAAGCATGCCAAAGAGCTGCTGAGTCACAATCCTCTAGCGCGTGTGCATGAGACTCTCGCAGATGGGACTGTGGTGAATGTTGGAGTGAGTCAGGCACAACTCTTTGAAATAACCCAAAATCTGGTGACTAAGACTCTGGTGGCCTGTAAAAAAGCGTTGCGCGACGCCGGCCTCAAAGCGGAGGACGTTAAAGGTGTGGTGATGGTGGGCGGTTCCACCCGTATGCCGAATGTGCAACGTGCCGTAGGTGAATTGTTTGGCACGCAACCGTTGAACAATTTAAATCCCGACCAAGTGGTTGCATTAGGTGCGGCGATGCAGGCTGACCTGCTGGCTGGGAACCAGAGTAAAGATGATGAATGGCTTTTGTTGGATGTCATTCCGCTATCACTTGGTATTGAAACCATGGGCGGTTTGGTAGAAAAAATCATTCCCCGTAACACACCTATACCAGTAGCAAGAGCGCAAGATTTCACCACCTTTAAAGATGGCCAAACTGCATTAGCTGTTCAGGTGGTGCAAGGCGAGCGCGAACTGGCGCAAGACTGCCGGTCATTAGGTAAGTTTGAATTGCGCGGCATCCCTGCAATGGCTGCAGGCGCAGCGCGTATTCGGGTCACTTTTCAGGTGGATGCTGATGGCTTATTGTCTGTAAGTGCCGTAGAGCAAGGCTCTGGCGTGAAAGCATCCATTGATATCAAGCCTTCATATGGCTTAACCGACGCAGAGATTACTCGCATGCTGCAAGATGGTTTTGCATCCGCCAAAGAAGATTTACTTTCTAGGTCATTACGTGAAGAGCAGGTAAATGCGCAGCGCTTACTGGATGCTGTGCAAACAGCGTTAGCAAGTGATCGCTCTCTACTAAACCTAGAAGAGCAGAAAGAAGTTGATCAAGAAATGGCAACCCTCCAAAAAATCTTAAATGAAGAAACTGATAGCGCGATCGTACGCAGGGCAGTTGATCATGCCGCTAAAGCTACTGATGAATTTGCACAAAAACGCATGAACGCAAGTATTCAAAAAGCGCTATCAGGCAAGAACGTTGCTGAAATTTAAGCAAACGAAATACAAACCGAATACCAATAGAAAAGAATCATGACTCAAATCGTTGTACTACCGCATAGTGAATATTGCCCTGAAGGTGCAGTGGTTGAAGTTGCCCCAGGCACTTCGATTTGTGAAGCCTTGTTAGAGAATGACATTCCGATTGAGCATGCTTGCGATATGGTGTGCGCATGCACTACCTGCCATGTGGTTGTGAAAGAGGGCTTTCAGAGCTTGAATCCTCCAGATGATAACGAGGAAGACATGCTTGATCGTGCCTGGGGGCTAAACCCACAGTCTCGTTTATCTTGCCAAGCCATTGTTGCTAAACAGGATTTAGTAATTGAAATCCCTAAATATTCAATCAATCACGCCAAAGAGAATCATTAATGCACCAAAATAAGGCACTAATGCATCCAATCATGCAAAGCTAGTAAAGAGTTATTTCTGGTGAGGCTAAGATGAAGTTGTAGTTCATTCTTTAGGTAGTACCTCCATAAAAATCTTTAAAGCCATCCTTCGGGGTGGCTTTTTTTTCTGCTTGATAAATGAAAAAGCCTCGCAACGCGAGGCTTTGTTGTGACGCAGAGCAGAATTTACTGTGCAACCGCTGCCCGAATCATACCTGCAGCAACTGTGTGATTTGTCGCCTCATCAATCAAGATGAATGCGCCTGTACGTTGAGATTGATTGAACAAGTCTGCAACGATTGGCTTTTGCAAAATAAAATCAACGCGGCCAATTTCATTGGTAGAAAGTGTATGGACGTCGCTTGCTTGAGACAATGTTTGCACATCCAAGACTTGTTGAATACCCTTTACTTTTGCACCAACAGTATTTGTGGTGTGACGTAAAGCGTATTTACGACTCAATGACAGTGGCTCGCTGTCTAACCAGCATAAGTCGGCCGATAGTTGTTTGCTCAGTACAGGCGGATTTTTATCTTCCGTACTAATAAATAATGAGCCGCGCGAGATATCAATGTCTTCGGATAGTTCAATCGCAACGGCTTGACCAGTCTCCGCTGAATCCACGGCATTATTGCCATTGGTTTGCTTGCTGCTGGAGCGGTTACCTAAATAAATCTCGGCAACTGTAGCTTCAGAGCCGCCAGGTAAAACCTTAATCTTTTGGCCTTTGCGAATACTGCCGGACTCGATTTCACCAAGGTAACCCCGGAAGTCATCGGAGGCGCTGCCATCTTGACGTGCAACATATTGCACTGGAAAGCGTAAGGCTAGCTTTTCAGACTCAGGGCTGGTGTCTAGACCTTCGAGCCATTCTAATAAAGTAGGACCCTTATACCAAGGCGTATTTTTACTGGCAGTGACTACGTTAGCGCCCAGTAAAGCAGAAATCGGAATCAACGTTGGCTTAGGTAGGCCAATTTTTTGGGTGAGGTCTTCAATAGATGTCTGGATGATATTAAATACTTTCTCATCAAACTCATACAAGTCCATCTTGTTTACTGCAAACACGACATGACGCAAGCCTAGTAAATGCACAATGGCAGCGTGACGTTTTGTTTGTGCCAATAGAGTTGCTGGACTAGTTTTGAGATTAACGCGAGTTGCATCAACCAAGATCACTGCAACATCTGATTGGGACGCCCCTGTTACTAGATTGCGTGTGTACTGCTCATGTCCTGGGGCATCGGCAACGATGAACTTGCGCTTTGGAGTAGAAAAGTAGCGATAAGCTACATCAATGGTGATACCTTGTTCGCGTTCAGCCTCTAGGCCATCCGTTAGCAGTGCTAAATCAACGCCTGCATCCGATGAGGTAACGCGTGCATGCTTAGTCTTAGAAAGGGACTCCAGTTGATCCACCAAGATGGATTTGGTGTCATAGAGCAAGCGTCCAATTAAGGTGCTCTTGCCATCATCTACGCTACCTGCGGTGATGAAGCGTACAACGTTTTGGTGTTGAGTTTGATTAGAAGTCATCAGAAGTAACCTTCTTTCTTACGGCGCTCCATAGAGGCCTCATTGGTTTGGTCATCCATGCGGGTTGCGCCACGCTCAGTAATTTCGGTAATGGCAGTCTCTGCAATGATCTCCAGAGGAGTGGCAGCAGTGCTCAGTACTGGGCAGGTGCAGCTGATGTCGCCAACAGTACGGAAGCGCACGCTCAGAATTTCACTGATATCGCCAGGCGCTTTAGGTGTTACATCTGTAACTGGGACTAATAAGCTGTTTTTCTTTACTACTTCACGTTGGTGTGTGTAGTAAATGCTTGGAAGCTCTAACTTCTCACGGGAGATGTACTGCCAGATATCGAGTTCTGTCCAGTTGGAGATTGGGAACACACGCATGTTCTCCCCTTTGGCAATGCGAGCGTTATAGAGGTTCCAGAGTTCAGGGCGTTGAGCCTTGGGATCCCATTGGCCAAACTCATCACGGAAAGAGAAGATGCGTTCTTTAGCACGAGCCTTCTCTTCGTCGCGACGAGCGCCACCCATTAGGGCATCAAATTCATGTTCTGCAATAGCTTCTAGCAAGGTAACGGCTTGGGCAGCATTGCGAGAGTCGGTTTCTTTGCGTAAACGCACAGTCCCTTTGTTGATGGAGTCTTCAACGTGACCCACAATCAACTTCACACCAGTCTTTTCTACAACAGCATCACGATAGGCGATCACTTCGGGATAGTTGTGACCAGTATCAATATGCAAAATAGGGAAAGGCAACTTTACTGGGCGATCACCAAACTGAAATGCCTTGCGTGCCAAATGGAACATCACAATGGAATCCTTGCCGCCAGAAAACAGCATGGCCGGGTTAGCGCACTGAGCCACCACTTCGCGGATGATGTAAATCGACTCTGCTTCAAGCCAGTCTAGGTGATCATCTAATAATTTTTGTTCTTGCATTTTTTACTTCGTTCTTTGCTAAGTTTTATTAAATTTTTTAAATTGCTAACTCTTTTAGTAATTCTTTATTTATTGACGTGCAGACCGCATTCTTTGCTATCACTTTGTAACCACCACCAGCGCCCAGCGCGGATGTCTTCACCCTTCTTCACCTGACGAGTGCAGGGTTCGCAGCCAATGCTGGGGTAGCCCTTGAGGTGCAGCGGATGAATGGGGACATTCTCTTGTTGGATGTATGCCCAGATATCGGCTTCAGTCCAGTCAAATAGTGGATTAAATTTAGCGATGCCTCTTGCATCATCTAGTTCTTCTAAGTTGAGTTCAGTGCGCGTTGTGGATTGTTCGCGTCTTTGTCCAGTGAGCCATGCATCTGCGCCTAACAATGCTGCGTTAAGTGGTTTGATCTTGCGCGCGCCACAGCAAGCTTTCTTCGGCTCTTCACCTTCGTAGAAACCATTCATGCCATATTGATCGATGAATGCTTGCACATCATCTTCTTTGGGATAAACCTTTTCAATCGAAACACCATAGCGATCTTCAGTAGTCTTCACCATATCCACCGTCTCTTGGTGTAAGCGCCCAGTAGCCAATGTAAATAATTTGATCTTGGCCCCCGCTTTAGAAATGGCGTCAGTAATCACCATGTCTTCCGCAGCAAGGCTGGTTGCAAAACGTACGTCTTTGAAGCGCTTAGCGATATCGATGAGGCGTTGCTTGAGGGTGGCCGACTTTTTGGCGAGCTCTAGGACGGTAAGGGTGCTTGGCGGAATCGACCAAAATTCTGGAGCAATCATGAGGCAACTAATTTAATTCCGACTAAAAATAAGGTTGCCGCAAGAGTAGTCCTGGTTGCACGTTCTGATAAGGTGCTGGATAACTTGGCGCCGAGCCAAATTGCAGGTACTGAACCTAGTAAAAGGCCAAACAACAAGTCAAAGTGCACGTTACCAAGCCACCAGTGACCGAGGCCAGCTAGAGCGGTAAGAGGTACAGCGTATGCAATGTCAGTACCTGCAACTTGCGCAGGCTTGAGATGAGGATAGAGAACCAAAATGAGTGTTGCACCAATTGCGCCTGCCCCGATTGAGGAAACGGTTACTAGTACGCCAATCACGGCACCAACAGTAACGGTCGCTATTTTTAAATGAGTACCGCTAGGCAAAAAATGAGGGTTGTCTTGCACCCATTTCAAAATCTTAGCCCTAAACAACAGTGACGCTGCTGTTAGCAAGACAGAAATGCCAATGGAAACACTAATTAAATGATTGAAGTTCTTTGAGACGGGGCCAATATATTTCAGTACAAGAATTGAGATTACCGCTGTAGTAAGGCTGCCTAGGCAGAGTAGACGCACGATATCCCAGCGTACATTCCCATGCATTCTATGAGCGGCTGTACCAAAACCTTTGGTAATGGCAGCAAAGGCCAAGTCAGTTCCAACCGCAGTAGTTGGCGCTACACCAAAGATGATCGTGAGCAAAGGGGTCATTAGCGAGCCGCCACCAACACCAGTCATTCCCACCAATAAGCCAACTAGGGCGCCGGAAATAATGAATTGCGAAGATTCTATGAAAAATTGGATCATGTTGTTCATTTCCCTCGATTAAGCAAAAGATTGCTCAAACTCTTCGAGCTTAATTGCGTTCATGAGAAACAAAATTTGGCGCTGGAAACGTTTGCGCTCGTCAACCTTGTCATGGGGTAGGCAATCGTGTTCACGCAGCAAGCTAGTAATGACTGGATTGAAGTGCTCTCTAACTGGTGACATCGTGTTTCCCCTGGTAAATATCTCGTTAGAGACAATGTACCAAGGGGTCTATATATCTACAAGGAATATATAGCGATATCTAAATTACTTTCAGATATATAGAACTGAATTGATTACTTTTCTACAAAAGCCCGTTCAAAAACGTAATCACCCAGTTGGCCGAGGCTCGGCGAGACTTTGAAGCCTTTGGCGTCTAGCATCTCGGAGGTTTCTTTGAGCATTGAAGGGCTGCCGCAGATCATGGCGCGATCGACTGCTGGATCTAGTGGTGGTAAGCCAATATCTTTAAAAAGTTGGCCAGATTCAATGGCAGTAGTGAGACGACCAGTGTGTTTGAAAGCTTCACGAGTCACGGTTGGATAGTAGATGAGTTTTTCACGAATGAGTTCACCTAGGAATTCATCTTGAGTGAGTTCATCGCGAATGTAATCAGCATAGGCCAATTCACTCACTAGACGCACACCATGAATGAGAACAACCTTCCCAAACTTCTCATAAGTTTCTGGATCACGAATGATGCTCATGAAGGGCGCTAGGCCGGTGCCAGTACTAAAGAGGTAGAGATGTTTACCTGGATTTAAGTCATCAAGCACCAGGGTGCCAACCGATTTTTCGCTTACCAAGATGGGATCGCCCACTTGAATCTTCTGCAGACGCGATGTTAGGGGGCCATCTTGAACTTTAATGCTCAAGAATTCCAAATGCTCTTCATAGTTTGGGCTTGCTACGCTATAAGCACGCACCAATGGTTTGCCTTCAACCTCAAGACCAATCATCAAGAAGTGCCCGCTACGAAAGCGTAAGCCTTTATTGCGGGTGGTGGTAAAGCTAAAAAGAGTGTCGTTCCAGTGGTGAACGGTAAGGACTGTTTCGGTGTTGTATGCGGCCATAAAAAGCTTAGTTAATTTTGCAAAACCTTGATTATCCTCAAAAATCACCTCTTTTCTGGGGGATTGACGGATTAACTTTTCATATCCAATGCACTTTTAGTAATAAAGCCAAGATTTAGGGTCTCAAAGGCTGATGACGCTATGATTGTGCAATGACTAGAGCCCAATATTTATTCCTCTCTTTCCTGAGTCTAGGCCTAGTGGCTTTTGCAGTGGTATTGCAACAAGTAGGCTATCAAGGGGTAAGTTTCTTGCCATGTCCTTTGTGTGTATTGCAAAGGGTTGGTTATCTGGGGATTGCTCTTTCATGCCTTTTGGCTGCCGGCATTCCTCATTTGAGAAAGTTATTTCATGGCTTGGCTATCTTGGCCGCTGGTTATGGAGCAGCGGTTGCTGGGCACCATGTTTGGCTTTTGTCTCATCCTAGTGAATCCTGTGGAATAGATCCTTTAGAAACCTTCATTAATCAGTTTCAATTTGTACAAAACCTGCCTTGGTTATTTAAGGCCGATGGTTTGTGTTCAGCCAAGCTGCCTGCGATTTTGGGATTACAAGTTCCTGAGTGGTCCTTACTTTGGTTTGGACTTATCTTATTGGTCTTGGTAATCACCTTCTTCAAAAAGACCAAGTAATCAAAATGATTTCACTCAGTATTTAGTCTAGTCAACTTTTGCGCCAGAATCTTTTACTAACTTTGCCCACTTCGGTGTGGAGCTAGCAAGATATTCTCCGAGGAACTTTGGAGGGCTGGCAACAACCTCAAAGCCATCCGCGATTAATTTCTTTTTAGTTTCTGAATCATTCAAGCTGGCAACAATTTCTTTGTTTAGTAAACGAATGATTTCATTCGGAGTGCCAGCAGGCGCTAAAAATCCTTGCCATGAATTTAAATCATAGCCAGCAAGCCCAGCCTCCGCAATGGTAGGTATTGTTGGTGCTCCAGTAGATCTCTTTGCAGAACTCACACCCAAAGCAGTCAGTCTGCCTGACTGAATATGTGGCAAAGCTGCTGCCAGGGTAACCATTAATGCATCGACATGTCCCGCCAGCAAATCTGCTACTGCTGGAGCCCCGCCTTTATAAGGGATGTTATTGAATTTGATCTCTGCTTTAGATTCAAGAAGTGCGGCAGCCAGATGTCCTGGACTGCCATTTCCTGCATTCGCCATACTGAGTCCACTGGGATCTCTTCTGGCAACTTCAATAAAAGTTTTCAGATTTTTCACTGGGAGTTTCGGCCCTACTACCAACACTTGCGGTGCAGTAATGGCAAGTGAAATAGGTGCAAATTGATCTAATTTATATGGAAGAGAGGGATAAAGGGCTGGATTAATTACAAGGCTATCCCAGCCTACTAGCAAGGTATAGCCATCAGGAGCTGCTTTAGCAACATATCCAAATGCAATATTGCTACCACCACCAGGCATATTTTCAACAATGACAGTTTGATTGAATCTAACAGTTAATTCTTTTGCAACTGTACGCGCCAGAATATCAAGACTGCCACCAGGTGCAGCTGGTACAACCAATTTGATGGGTCTATTGGGCCAAGGCGCATTTGCTCTTGCAGTCAGCGGTATTGCTGAAATTAACGCTGTGGATAGCAGGGATTTGAGAAGACTTCGTCGTGAGGTATGCATTCAGTCTTTGGCTGTCAATAATTTGTAACGTAATGGATTCTAATTCTGAAAGATGGCAGGAGAGGGGGTATCAATAGTGTTTTTAGTAATTAGCTTATACGCATAGCTTGTTTTACAAAAATAAGGGCATGCCATAAGATATATGGACCTTTTAGCTGACCTACCCTTTTTAGGAATTTCTATGACTTACTTCACCGATAACTCCCAAACCATTGGCAAGACCCCTTTAGTGCGGCTAAATCGCGTAACTGATGGCGCTAAAGCAACGGTGCTTGCGAAAATTGAAGGTCGCAATCCAGCCTATTCAGTGAAGTGTCGTATCGGCGTGGCCATGATTAATGATGCGCAAGAACAAGGCATCTTAGGACCAGGAAAAGAATTGGTTGAGCCCACTAGTGGCAACACCGGCATAGCTTTGGCTTTCGTAGCAGCAGCGCGCGGCATTCCGCTTACGCTAACCATGCCAGAGACCATGAGTATTGAGCGCCGCAAGTTGCTCACTGCTTTGGGTGCGAAGATTGTGTTGACTGAAGGTCCTAAGGGCATGAATGGCGCTGTTGCTAAGGCGAAAGAAATTGCGGCATCTGACCCTAAATATGTTTTGCTGCAACAGTTTAGCAATCCATCAAATCCAGCGATTCATGAAAAGACCACTGGCCCAGAAATCTGGGAAGACACTGATGGCAAGATTGATGTGTTTGTTGCTGGTGTTGGTACCGGTGGAACGATTACTGGTGTAGGTCGTTATATCAAAAATACTAAAAAGAAAAATATTGAAGTGGTAGCGGTAGAGCCAACTACAAGCCCAGTCATCACACAGAAGTTAAATGGTGAAGAAATTAAGCCTGCACCGCATAAGATTCAGGGTATTGGCGCTGGATTTATTCCAGATAACCTCGATTTATCAGTGGTCGATAAGGTTGAGCAAGTAAGCAACGAAGAGGCAATTGAGTTTGCACGCCGTATTGCGAAAGAGGAGGGTATTTTGGTGGGTATCTCCTGTGGCGCAGCGGCTGCAGTTGCCGTTCGTCTTGCCAAAAAGCCTGAATATGCTGGTAAAACAATCGTGGTGGTTCTTCCAGATACGGCCGAGCGTTACTTAAGTTCGGCTTTGTTTGAGGGCGTATTTGATGAAAAAGGTTTGCCAGCGTAACGCAGCACTTACTTTTTTCTCGGCAATAAAAAAGGCACCCCAGGGTGCCTTTTGTTCATATCCAAAATGATTACTCTTCTTCGCGACGTAAGTGCGGGAACAGAATCACATCACGGATGTTGGGTGCATCTGTCAGCAGCATCACCAAACGATCGATACCAATGCCACACCCGCCTGTCGGGGGCATGCCGTACTCGAGGGCGCGGATGAAGTCATGGTCAAAGTACATGGCTTCTTCATCACCAGCTTCTTTTTGCTCTACTTGCTTACGGAAGCGATGAGCTTGATCTTCAGCATCATTTAACTCTGAGAAGCCGTTGGCAATTTCGCGACCAGTGATGAAGAGTTCGAAGCGCTCGGTAATGCCTGGGCGAGTATCAGACTCTCTAGCCAGTGGACTGACTTCGATTGGGTAATCGATGATGTAGGTTGGCTCCCAAAGATGTTCTTCAGCCACCAATTCAAATAAGGCGAGTTGAAGTGCGCCAATGCCTGCGTTTTTGAGGGTTGGAGCATCTGGGTTCTCGCCGCCTTTTTTCAACTCAGCGCGGATGAAGTTGATGTCATCCAATTGAGCGACTTCATAGCTCTTACCAGATTGACCGCAGTACTTAAGGATGGCTTCAGTAATGGTCAAGCGTTGGAATGG
Source organism: uncultured beta proteobacterium (assembly GCA_903892315.1). The sequence continues at coordinate 14,012 of CAITHY010000153.1, forward strand.
CTTGCTCAAATCGAGTTCACGACCTTGATGTGTCAATACTGCCGTACCTTGTGCATCAATCGCAGCGGCACGAATCATGCCTTCTGTGAAGTCCATCAGCCAACGGTAGTCTGTATAGGCTGCATAGAACTCCATCATGGTGAATTCTGGGTTGTGACGTGGACTAACACCTTCGTTACGGAAGTTACGATTGATTTCAAAGACACGTTCAAAACCACCAACCACTAGGCGCTTAAGATAAAGCTCAGGTGCAATACGCAAGAACATTTGCATATCGAGTGCATTGTGATGCGTAATAAATGGCTTCGCTGCTGCACCACCCGGAATCGGGTGGAGCATCGGTGTTTCTACTTCCATGAAGTCAGCATCCAGCATATGGCGACGTAATGAAGCGATTGCATTGCTACGTGCTTTGAAGGTATTACGACTCTCTGGATTCACAATCAGATCTACATAGCGCTGGCGGTATTTAGTCTCAAGGTCTGAGAGGCCATGGAACTTATCCGGCAGTGGGCGCAATGATTTGCTGAGAAGGCGCAAGTTGCTGCACTCAACCGACAGCTCACCCTTATTGGTCTTAAACAGATTGCCTTCAGCAGAGATAAAGTCACCCATATCCCAATGCTTGAAAGCACCATGAACATCGGCACCACTGAGCTCATCATTGATATAGAACTGAATCTGTCCGCTCCGATCTTGAATGGTGGCAAAGCTGGCTTTACCCATGACTCGCTTAAGAACCATACGGCCAGCCACCTTGACATGAACCTTTTTCGCGGCGAGCTCTTCTTTAGTGAGGCTGTCGTAGTGAGCATGCAAATCCGCTGCTAAATGGGTAGGAACAAAGTCATTCGGAAAAGCAACGCCACCAGCACGAAGCTTAGCCAGTTTTTCACGGCGCTCCGCAATGATGTGATTCTCATCAACTACTTCAGTAGCTGGGGCAGGGTCTAAATGGGTTTTATCGTTCATATCTATCGTGGTGCAGTAATGGGTATTCGGTTTTTACACGCCTTGTTTTAGGCTGGCTTCAATAAAGGCATCGAGATCACCATCTAATACTTTTTGAGTATTCGAGATTTCGACGTTAGTCCGTAAGTCTTTGATGCGGCTTTGATCTAAAACGTAGGAGCGGATTTGATGGCCCCAGCCTACATCGGTCTTGCTGGCTTCTAATTTGTCTTGTTCAGCACGACGCTTTTGCATCTCATGTTCATAAAGGCGAGACTTGAGCATGCTCATGGCTTCAGCACGGTTGCGGTGCTGACTACGGTCATTCTGACATTGCACCACAATGCCAGTTGGAATGTGGGTTAAGCGAACAGCTGAGTCTGTTTTATTAATGTGCTGACCACCCGCACCGGAGGCGCGGTAGGTATCAGTGCGAATATCAGCAGGATTAACGTCAATCTCAATGGAGTCGTCAATCTCTGGATAAACATAGATGGAAGCAAACGAAGTATGACGACCATTGGAAGAATCAAAGGGTGATTTACGTACTAAGCGATGCACGCCAGTTTCAGAACGGAGATGGCCGTAAGCATATTCGCCATCGACTTTGATAGTGGCACTCTTAATGCCTGCAACATCACCATCAGACTCTTCGAGGATTTCTGTTTTGTAGCCTTTGCGTTCGCAATACTTTAAGTATTGTCGGTAGAGCATACTGGCCCAGTCACAGGCTTCAGTGCCGCCGGCGCCTGCTTGAATATCAATAAAGCAATTGCACGAATCCATCTCATTGTGGAACATGCGGCGGAACTCTAGATCACCGATAGTCTTGCTATAGCTCTCAACATCTTTCTCAATAGCGCCGATGGTTTCAAAATCACTTTCTTCTTTCGCCATATCAAATAGCTCAAGGGCGCTAGTAATGTTGGTATTGAGATCAGTGAGAGTGGCAACTACGCCATCGAGCAATTTCTTTTCTTTGCCCAGCGCTTGCGCTTTCTTTTGATCATCCCAAATAGTGGGATCTTCCAGAATAGAGTTAACTTCGGTAAGGCGACGTGACTTTACTTCGAAGTCAAAGATACCCCCGAAGAGCTTGCTCACGCATGAGCAGATCGGACAAGGTATTCGAAATAGTATTGAGTTGTTCAGCTTCCATACCCTAATTATAAGGGGGTTATTGTCTTGGACCCTTAGGGGCTGCTCAGATGCCAAGACTCTCGTCGTGGGCTTCAATCATCAGCTGCACGCGGGCCTGACCCTGATAGCGGTCGGTGACGAGGCGATAGGCTAATTTGGCTTTGGCTGGCAGGCTTTGAGTGCGGTTAAACCAAACAGCGGTGAGTGGTTTATTGGTCGACTTGAGTTCAGAGCTGTCGATGGGGCGAACCATCAGCCGTAAATGCTTTTCTTTCATCAGACTTTGTTGAGTAATCTCAAACTCCCCATAGAAAACAGGCTGAGGGAAGCCTTGACCCCAGATTTCTTCGGCAAGTAGATCACCAATTTCAGAGGTAAATTCAGAAAGCGCCAACTCACCATCATGGGTGTGACGACGTTCTAGTAACTCATCTGTTAATAAGCCATTTGCTACCTCCTGAAAGCAGGCATCAAACTTTTCAAAATCACTTTTCCGAATCGTGAGGCCTGCAGCCATCGCATGACCACCAAACTTTAATATGAGTCCAGGTTCACGCTTTGAAACGAGATCTAAAGCATCCCTTAAATGAAAGCCAGTGAGCGAACGACCGGAGCCACGAAGCTCTTCTCCGGTGCTGCCGTCTGCGGGTGCAAACACAATCGCTGGGCGATTAAAGCGCTCCTTCAGACGTGAAGCCACAATACCAACAACGCCCTGGTGCCATTCTGGATTCCATAAACAAATACTAGAGCGCTCAGCCATGGTGCCAGCCAGTTGATCTTCGGCAAGATGGGAGAGGGCGGCTTCTTGCATACCTGTTTCAATCACACGGCGTTCGCGATTAATGCGATCGAGTTCGTATGCAAGATTGAGTGCCTCATCTGCGTTGTCAGTGATGAGCAGGCGAATCCCTAAAGTCATATCCGCTAGACGTCCAGCAGCATTGAGTCTGGGGCCGATGGCAAAGCCTAGGTCAAAGGTATTTGCTTTGCGTGGGTCTCGAGCTGCCGCCTGGAATAGCGCCTGAATACCTGGCTGGGAGATTCCAGCGCGAATACGTTTTAAGCCGTTGGCAACTAACACGCGATTATTACGATCGAGTTGCGCTACGTCAGCCACCGTTCCTAAAGCAACAAGATCGAGAAGGTTCTCTACTTTTGGTTGGGTCTCATTCGTAAATTTGCCACGCTTACGAAGTTCAGCACGCAGTGCTACCAACAGGTAAAACATCACACCAACACCAGCAAGTGCTTTGCTTTGAAAGTGGCAACCTGGTTGGTTGGGATTCACAATAGCTAAAGCCCTGGGTAAGTGATCACCAGGAAGATGATGGTCGGTCACAATCACTTCCATGCCAAGTTCACGGGCGCGATCAACACCAGCTTCACTAGCAATGCCGTTATCGACAGTGATGAGATATTTCGGTTTTGGGGTCTGCTGTGCCGCTAACTCAACAACCTCAGGCGTCAGTCCATAGCCCATCGTGAAGCGGTTCGGAACTAGAAACTGAATGGGGGTATTGGGGCCGCCCAGCATGCGTAAGCCGCGCAGACCTACAGCACAAGCGGTCGCGCCATCGCAGTCATAGTCTGCGACGATGAGCATAGGCTCTTTTTTCTCAAGGATATCAGCCAGTAAAGCGGCAGTGTTAACGCAATTTTTCAGTTCAACTGGTGAAAGCAGTTGTTTTAAATCGAGTGATAGTTCTTCTGGGGATTGGAGGCCACGAGCAGCATAGAGTCTAGCCAGCAGTGGATGTAAACCGCTCTGTGCCAACCAGGTAGCGGTGCGTTCTGAGAAAGGGCGTTGAGAAAATAAGCTCATATGAAACTCAGGCGCAACTCATGACTGAGTAATTTCTTTCCAAGTCAAAGGCCCTACTTTTTTCCAGAAGCCCCATGATTTTTTATTAAGATCTTTGGCTGTGAAAATGCGTTCACGAACTTTACCCTTTGGAAAGTCGATGATGACAACTTCATCTAGTTGTTTGCTATGCAGTGCTGCACTTAATTGTGGCCAAGCTGCTTCTGGCTGATCAAGCCAGGCGAAGGCGCCAGACAAATTTTTCTCATCCAGGACGATTTCGTGTGGCAGGCTTAACAGCCTTGATAGGCCACCCAGTATAGGGTGCGGGCCAATGATGCGCTGTGATTGTTTTAATAATTCTGGCGCTTGCACATCACTAAGCTTGCCGATACCGCCAATCCAGATGGAATTGATGCTGGGCATGCCACGTTGTCCGCGCTCTTCATTGACGGGGCCGATATGCCAAAGCATTTGGATTTCATTTTGAAGCTTGCGCCATCGTTTAGCGATACCTTCTTCTTGAGTATCACGCGGCATCCACCAATCAATATTCCGGCCATGAGCTTGGTCCACGCTGTAAGTGGCTAGGCTAGAAAATGGGCCGGCAGGTACAAACCAATAATGCGGGTTATCAAACAGTACTGGACCCTGAAAATCTTCTTCAATAAAAGGTAGCGCTGCTTGCAGAAGCTTAGCGGACTCTTCGGGGGTCAGATCAATCTGGTTTTGACCCATCAAAATGAGGTGATCTCGAGTAGCATGCAGATGAACTGGCTGTAAGCAGGCAATGACTTCGTTTGGGTTGACGGCTTGATTGGATTGCCCAAGTAATAAGACCGAGGCAAGCGGGACCGATTCTCCGAGCAAAAAGCGCTCATGAGGCAGTCCTTGATGGGGGCTATCTCTACTTTCAAGCTCATCTGGCGCATCTTCCCCTGAGAGCATGAGGGTAAAGCGGCGTAGTAGGGCCTTGGGGGAGGTGGAATTCGCAGTCATTCCCCTGATTTTAGGTGGCATTTAGGTATTCCATCAGTTTGTCCGCGCGATTCACTAAACTGTGGCTATGTTGAGACTTCCTATTGAGCTAGAAATTGGCCTGCGTTACACCCGATCCAAGCGTCGCAAGACGGTGGGGAAGCGCGATGGTTTCCTATCCTTCATCTCGGGGATTTCTACTGCTGGGATCGCTTTAGGGGTTGCGGCGCTGATAGTGGTTCTTTCTGTGATGAACGGTTTCCAAAAGGAAGTGCGCGATCGCATGTTGTCGGTGCTGTCGCATGTAGAAATTACCGCTCCTGATGGCTTGGCAAATTGGGAGCCACTTGCACTGAAGGTTGCAGCTCAACCACACGTGATTGGTGTAGCGCCGATGGTGAGTTCGCAGGGTTTATTGACTCGCGAAGGGGTGATGCGCGGCGTTGCTATTCGTGGCATCTTGCCTAGTGAAGAAGGCAAGGTTTCTGATCTTCCCAAACAATTTGTTGCGGGCAATATTGATGATTTAAAACCTGGTAGTTTTGGGGTTGCGCTAGGCGCACAACTTGCGGCAATTGTTGGTGCGCATGTAGGTGATCGTATTAATTTAATTGTTCCCGAGAGTGATTTAACTCCAGCAGGTGCGATGCCACGCATGCGTACGCTGCAGGTAGTGGGCATTGTTGATAGTGGACATTATGAATACGACAGTTCTTTAGCCATCATGCATTGGAAGGACGCTGCTGCCTTGTTGCGCCTACATGATCCGTCTGGCCTACGTATCAAGGTGGATGACATGCAGCGAGCCCCAGAAGTCGCTAATGAGTTAGCGGGCGTTGTTCCTCAGGCGCTTTGGGTTACTGACTGGTCAAGATCAAACCGCAATTGGTTTGCGGCTGTTCAGACTGAAAGAAAAATGATGTTCATTATTCTGACTTTGATTATTGCTGTGGCTGCATTTAATTTGGTATCCACTCTAGTTATGACGGTGAATGAGAAGCAGGCGGACATTGCCATTCTGAGAACCATGGGCGCAAGTCCTGGGCTCATTCAAAGAATATTTTTAATTCAAGGATTGGCGATTGGTCTTCTGGGTTCTTTAGTTGGTGTTGCGTTAGGTCTATTAATTGCCCTGAACATTGATGTCATCGTGCCAGTTATTGAGGCCATCTTCCGCGTACAGTTCTTGCCACGTGAGGTGTACTTCATTAGTGAATTACCTTCCGATGTGAGGGCTAGCGATGTGCTGACTGTGGGATTAATGGCATTTGGCCTTTCTGTGTTGGCAACGCTTTATCCAAGTCGTCGTGCTGCCAAGGTGCAGCCTGCGGAGGCCTTGCGCTATGAGTAATGTAGATAGTCTGATATTAAAGGCCAGAGGTTTAGCTAAGACCTATGGTCAAGGACCTACTGCGGTAGAAGTTCTGAAGGCGATTGATTTGGATATTTCACCATCTGAGAAGGTGGCTATCGTTGGTTCTTCGGGTTCTGGCAAGAGCACCTTACTTCATTTATTGGGTGGTTTAGATACTCCAAGTGCAGGCTCCGTCATTTTGGCCGGCTCTAATTTGAATAACTTATCAGTGAAGAAATTAGATCAACTGCGTAACCATAGTCTTGGGTTTATTTATCAATTCCATCATCTCTTAGATGAATTTAGTGCTGCAGAGAATGTGGCTTTGCCTTTACGTATTCGCGGCCTGGGTAATGATGAGTCAATGGATCGCGCCAGTAAGATGCTCAAAGCAGTTGGCTTGGCCGCACGTGAACTCCATACTCCAGGAGAGCTATCTGGAGGAGAGCGTCAACGTGTAGCGGTAGCTCGTGCCTTGGTTGGTAACCCTGCTTGCGTTCTGGCGGATGAGCCAACAGGTAATCTCGATACCGAGACAGCGGATGGTGTATTTGATTTGATGTTAGATATCGCTCGAGATCAAGGCACAGCCTTTGTGATCGTGACGCATGACCCGGTGCGTGCTAAACGTTGTGATCGGATCTTGCATTTAGAGCGTGGAGTACTAAAACCATTCTCGGTATGAGTGGGCATCCCATGTGGATCGATACCCATTGCCATTTAGATGCTCCTGAGTTTGCAGACTCGCTAAATACAGTTGTTCAACGAGCTGCCGATAAAGGCGTTAAAGCCATTTTGTTGCCTGCCGTACGGGTGGCAGATTGTTCACATGTAAAAGAATTGGCCCATCGATATAGCCAAGAGATTCCTGGCTTGGTCTATACCTTGGGGATACATCCGCTCTATATCAATCAAGCGCAAGAAGGCGACATCGAAACACTTGAGAAAAGAATTATTGAATCTCTATCTGATTCTCGCTTCGTGGGCGTAGGTGAGATCGGCTTAGATTATTTTGTTGAGAATTTAGATCCCCATAGGCAAGAATTCTTTTTTAATGCGCAATTAGATTTGGCTCAGAAGTATCAACTGCCTGTCGTTCTGCATGTGCGTCGTTCTCAGGATGCGATTTTGAAGGCCTTACGTCGCCGCAATATTCCTGGCGGAATAGCACATGCTTTTAATGGCAGCTTTCAGCAGGCTGAACAATTTATTGAGCACGGATTTAAATTGGGGTTTGGTGGTGCAGCGACTTATGAGCGCGCCTTGCAAATCCGTAGACTCTTAAAAGAGCTGCCGTTTGACAGTATCGTGACTGAAACGGACTCTCCGGATATTCCGCCGGCTTGGCTTAGGGAAGAGGGTATTGCATTGAATGAGCCTGCTTTTCTGCCACGGATTGCAAAAGAGCTTGCCTTAGTTAGAGGTGTTAGTGACGCTGACTTTACTTCAGCGGTATGGGGTAACGCACTGCAAGTGTTGCCACGTTGGTCTGCCCTCTGTGCAGGCACTCCTAGTCTCAACTTAGCCTCTTAATTTCTTGCGCTTAGCTATTACGGCATTTATTGCCGGGGGATCGCTTCTTTTCCTTTTGCCACAGCTACCGCAACATTGGGAATATGCCTGTATTACTGTTGGCGCATGGTGTTTGCTGACAATCTTATTTTCTGGTCAAGGATCCTCTCTTCAGAAATGTGCGGTGATGAGTTTGCTATTTGTTGTGGGGCTTGCATGGAATGCTTTGTATGTCGAAAACCGCTTAGAGAATGTTCTTGCCATAGAGCTAGAGGGGAAAGAGTTAACACTTGAGGGTAGGGTCGCAGCATTGCCACAAAGCAATTCATCTGGCGCTAAGTTTGCTTTTGAGGTCGATGACAGCTTCTCTGGAAAAGAGGTCCTTAAACGCTTTCCAAAAAGAATCTATTTGAGTTGGCAGCCTGCCTGGAGAAACCCTCAGGCAATTCCCGAAGTCATTCCTGGACAACGCTGGAAAATCAGGGCAAAGCTGAAGCGTCCTTATGGCTCCTTAAATCCTTATACCTTTGACTTTGAGCGCTGGTCTTTCCACCAGGACTTTGGAGCTAGCGGGTCGGTAAGGTCTGGGGAGTTATTGCTTGATAAAGATATTGCTTGGACAGAGTTTGAGTTGCGCATGGAGCTTGCAAGATGGTATCTACGAAAAAAGATTCAATCTATGCTGCCAGATGATGCGAGGTATGTCGGTGTTTTGATTGCTTTGGTAATGGGAGATCAGAATGCTATTAATCAAGATGACTGGCAAGTATTTAATGCAACGGGTATTGGCCATCTCATATCGATCTCCGGACTTCATGTCACCATGCTAGCAGGCGTTGGTGCTGCATTTTCGGCAATGATATGGCGTAGAAGAACTTGGCCTCTCATTGCCCCAGTTAGCAAAGTAGCGGCAGTATCGGGATTTGTGACCGCGTTCGTCTATGCGTGGTTAGCGGGCTTTCAGATTCCAGCGCAAAGAACAATGTATATGGTTGGCGTGGTGGCATTTGCTTTATGGACTGGAAGAAATCCGCGATCCTTTGATATCTGGTGGTGGGCTCTGGCATTCGTATTGTTAATTGATCCTATGGCTCCCTACACGCCAGGCTTTTGGTTATCTTTCGGTGCAGTGGCTGCCATTCTGTATACCATGGGTGATTCTTCAGGCCTATTGGGCATCCCTACGGGAAAAGAATTGGAAACACATTGGATACATCGTATGGGACGCGCCCTGCGTGAGGCGTGTCGCGTACAAGCTGTTGTCACGCTGGCGCTATTGCCATTTACTTTGTATTGGTTTTATCAAGTTTCCATTGCTTCACCATTGGCTAATGCTTTTGCTATTCCGCTAGTAAGTTATATCGTGACCCCGCTGGCAATTGCAGGCGCCTTGCTTCCGGAATTTATCGGCCGCTGGCTCTTATTACCGGCGCATGCATCCATGGAATATCTTGCTGTCATCCTGGAATGGATGGCAGGTTGGAGTTGGTCCGTGGCTTGGTCGAAACAGCCTGAGTGGTGGATGCTGGTGATTGCTGGGTGCGGAATTGGGTATGCAATTCGTCCTGGTGCTATTGGCGAATCATGGAAGAGACGATTACTTGGTGTCTCTTTATCTATACCCCTATTTATATGGCCAACCCAATTGAATACACATCTGGCTCAAGGCGAATTTAAAGCAATTGTTTTCGATATTGGTCAGGGCACTGCAGTTCTGATTGAGACAGCTAATAGAAGAGTGCTATATGACACAGGACCCATTCAGGGCAAGAAAGAGGATGCGGGGCAGAGGATTATTCTTCCCTACCTGCGTGGCAGAGGAATCAATCACGTTGATCGCATGGTTATCAGCCACAGCGACAGCGATCATGTTGGTGGTGCCGCAACACTTTTGCAGCACATTCAATTTGATTTGATGATGGGGTCATTGCCAAGCATCAATCCACTGCTTCATAATTTAGCAGCAAGGAAGATTCCGACTGTTCCTTGTCGTTTTGGTCAACGCTGGTTATGGGATGGCGTGGAGTTTGTAATTTGGCATCCCCATGAAGAAACGGTCTTTGCCGAACAATACCCAGGCAAGCCTAATGAAATGAGTTGCGTGCTCGAGGTGCGAAATCAACAAAGCTCTCTTTGGTTAACGGGCGATGTTGAAAAGCAAGGTGAGGCAGAAATTACTGAGCGCTTAGATGACAAAATGTTGCAAGAAATCGGCAACAGGGAATTGATCTTCATGGCACCGCATCACGGGAGTAAAACATCATCCTCTTTAACGCTTTTAAAGCGCTTAGAGCCAAATCAGGCGTTTGCGCAGAATGGCTACCGTAATCGGTATGGGCACCCCCATCCAGATGTGATAGGGCGCTATCGAGGCCTAGGAATTCCTTTTTATCAAACTCCGGAAACAGGTGCTCAGACTTGGCTGTTTAAAAATAATGCAAAGTCTTCGACACGGTTTTGGAGGGGTGAGATGAGGCGAATATGGCATCGAGCGACTAAAAATCACGAGAAAATGGATTTTTAATCCCCAGAAAAGCAAAAAGCCCTTAAAAATTAAGGGCTTAGTACTGAATTACTGGTTGCGGGGGCAGGATTTGAACCTACGACCTTCGGGTTATGAGCCCGACGAGCTGCCAGACTGCTCCACCCCGCGTCTGAAGCTGAAATTCTACCATTTTTTGGGGGTCTCTGTCGAGGTATTCCTGTAAATAACGCATAAATAAGGCGTTTTATTAAAGAAATTCTCGTTTTGATGGACGTCAGCAAGGAGTAACATATCGCCACGCATTCGCTTGAAAATTTAGTCTATAAAAGGATGATTTATGTCTGTTAGCAATCCCGAGTTTTCGCAATCAGAGATATTGCGTCCAGTTGAAATCGAGGCTCAAGATCATCAGCAGAAGGGCGGCCTCGCAACGCTAGCGCTTGGTGCAATTGGTATTGTATTTGGCGATATCGGTACTAGCCCGCTCTACGCCTTAAAAGTTTGCTTTGATCCCGTTAATGGTATTGCGATGACGCCTGAATCTATTTTTGGCGTCATCTCTATGATCTTCTGGTCTTTTATTTTGGTGGTATCGCTGAAATATCTATTATTTGTCATGCGAGCCAACAACCATGGCGAAGGCGGCATTCTGTCTTTGATGGCCCTTGCTTTGCGAACAGCTAAAACGAAATCCAAGCGCTCCGTCGTTATTATGGTTGTAGGAGTTTTGGGGGCTTGTCTGTTTTATGGCGATGCTGTTATCACTCCTGCTATTTCGGTGCTCTCTGCGATCGAGGGTACTACTGTTGTATCTGATAGCTTTATCCCTTACGTTATTCCAATTACGATTGGAATTTTGTTATGCCTATTTTTGTTTGAGAAAAAAGGTACTTCAGTAGTAGGCGCACTCTTTGGGCCTGTCATGTTAGTGTGGTTTGGGTCCCTAGCTTTAATGGGCTTCAACCAAATTCAAGATGCGCCGCAAATTATCGGCGCTTTGAATCCTATTCATGCCCTTCAATTTATGACTCATGATGCGGGCATCGCATTTGCAGTAACAGGCTCCATCTTTTTGGTTCTTACTGGCGCTGAGGCCTTGTATGCCGATATGGGGCACTTTGGAATTCGCCCAATTAAATACGCCTGGTTTTTATTGGTAATGCCTTGTTTGTTGATTAATTATTTTGGGCAAGGAGCAATGCTCCTAGCTCATCCAGAAACGGTCTCAAACCCCTTCTTTTTGATGGTACCCGAATCCTATACATTTGCTTTAGTGGTATTGGCTACCCTGGCTACGGTAATCGCTTCTCAGGCCTGTATCTCCGGTGCCTACTCAATGACTAGTGAGGCTATTTTGCTCGGCTTTTTGCCCCGCATGAAAATCGCATTTACTTCAGCCAAGGAAAAAGGGCAGATTTATGTTCCTTTTATCAATTGGGTACTTTGCTTTGTTGTGATTGGCATTGTTTTAGCTTTCAAGAAGTCTGAAAACTTAGCTAATGCATACGGCGTTGCTGTTTCAACCACAATGCTCTTAACAACTTTGTTGGCTGCAGTAGTGATGAAGGCTTTATGGAAATGGAATTCCATTCTTGTCGCAATCATTATTAGCTGCTTCTTGGTTATTGATATCGGTTTTTTCACAGCGAATCTTGTCAAACTATTTGAGGGTGGTTGGTTCCCAGTAGTGATTGCTTCGATTTGCTTCTTGTTAATGATGACTTGGTATCAAGGCCGTCAAATTGTTCGCGAACGTGTTTTGAATGACGGAATTCGGCTAGATACTTTTATTGCGTCGCTCTTACAAAATCCACCGTACCGCGTAGAGGGCACAGCCATTTTTCTGACAGCTCATGTGGATTACCTCCCAGTTTCTTTTTTACATAACCTCAAACATAACCATGTTCTGCATGATCGTGTCTTTTTCTTAAAGTGCAGCATCTGGGATGTACCTTATGTGAGCGATGAACAAAGACTTACCTTAAAGGAGCTTGGCCCCAATATTTACGTGGTGCGCGCAGTTTATGGATTTAAAGAAACTCCCGATACCAATCAAATTTTGGCCTTGCTGGAAAGTCAGTTTGACCTGAAATTTGATTTAATGAACACCTCCTTCTTTCTATCCAGGGATACTATTGTTCCCACTGCATTACCAGGGATGGCAATCTGGCGTGAGCGCCTATTTGCTTGGATGTACCAAAATGCTGGGCGTCAGTCAGATTTCTTCAAGATTCCGGCAAACCGCTTGGTTGAACTAGGAGCAAAGGTAGAGATTTGAGAAAAAGCCTTTCTTTCTTCTCAAAAATATTGATCTCGGTATTTTTGTTCATCACTGCCTTGAGTGGCGTGGCTCTGGCTACGCCCACCGAAGAGGCTGAGCTTGATCAGCTAAACAAAATCGAGCAAGAATTAGAGCTTCAGCGTGAGTGGGCTAAATTCCGCTGGGGTAAAGCCTCCTCAGAGTGTTACCAAAAGTATTGGGTGAGTAGCTGCCTAAAGGATGCACGAGCAGATTACCGGAAAGAGATTGATCCCATACGCGAGCAAGAGGTGGCTTTGCATGAAGTGCAACGCAAGCTTCGTGAGAGTCTTAAGACTCAAGAAGATGCTAAACGTGCTGCTGAGCGGGCTTCACCCGAAAAAGCAGCTGAGCGAGCGGCTAATCAACGAGAGTTTGACCAGAAGCAGAAAGATGCTGCAACAAGAGCTGCTGACTTAGAGCAACGACGTAAGGATGCTCCTAAGCGCGCGCAAGAAAATAAAGCGGGCACTCAGCTCGATTAATTCCTCCCTATTTATTTTTTAAATTTCATTAGGTAACCCTTGGCTAAAGTCAAAACGATTTATATATGCCAGTCTTGTGGTGGCACCTCTGCTAAGTGGCAGGGTCAGTGCCCATCTTGCCAAGCATGGAACACATTAGAAGAGGGCTTGCCTGAGACAACATCCAACGCTCGCTTTCAGGGATTGGCGCAATCACTACCGAGACAAAAGTTATCTGCCATTAGCGCTGAAGATTTGCCAAGGTTTAGTACGGGGGTTGAAGAGTTTGATCGTGTGCTCGGTGGTGGTTTGGTTCCGGGTGGTGTAGTTCTTCTAGGTGGCGATCCTGGTATTGGCAAATCTACATTACTGCTACAGGCGTTAGCAGAGATGAGCTCAGCCGGCATGAATGTGCTCTATAGCAGCGGCGAAGAATCCGCTGCGCAGATTGCTCTGCGTGCAAAGCGCATTGCTTTAGATGCACCTCAGCTTGAAGTGTTGGCAGAGATTCAGCTGGAAAAGCTCATTTCTATTATGGATACCGTGAAGCCGCAAGTATTGGTGGTGGACTCGATTCAGACTTTGTATTCAGAGGTATTAAGCTCAGCCCCTGGTTCCGTTGCGCAGGTACGTGAGTGTGCTGCGCAACTCACCAGAGCCGCTAAGTCAAGCGGCATCTGTGTACTGATGGTTGGCCATGTTACTAAAGATGGTCACCTCGCTGGCCCTAGAGTCTTGGAACATATCGTCGATACCGTGTTGTATTTTGAGGGTGACACTCATTCCTCTTTCCGCTTGGTACGTTCCATTAAGAACCGTTTTGGCGCAGTCAATGAGCTAGGCGTATTTGCGATGACTGAAAAAGGTCTGCGTGGTGTAACGAATCCATCGGCAATTTTTCTGTCACAGCATGAACAAATGGTTCCGGGTGCCTGTGTACTGGTTACGCAAGAGGGCAGTAGACCTTTGTTGGTGGAGATTCAGGCTTTGGTTGATACAGCGCATGTGCCCAATCCCCGTCGTTTAGCTGTCGGCTTAGAGCAAGCTCGCTTAGCGATGCTCTTAGCGGTACTACATCGCCATGCTGGCGTAGCCTGCTTTGATCAAGATGTTTTCTTAAATGCGGTAGGTGGTGTCAAGATTTCTGAGCCAGCCGCTGACTTAGCCGTTCTTCTGGCTATTCAATCATCTATTCGCAACCGCGCATTACCAAAAGAGTTGATCGTATTTGGTGAGGTGGGTTTGGCAGGTGAGATTCGTCCATGCCCGCGTGGGCAAGAGCGCTTGAAAGAGGCTGCAAAATTGGGCTTCACTGTGGCAATCATTCCAAAAGCCAATATGCCGAAGACAAAGATCCCAGGGTTAAAGGTAATTCCGGTGGAGCGAATCGATCAAGCCATTGCTGCTGCTGCGGAGCTCAGTTAATTCTTTAGCGCAAGTCTTCTGCTTGTATTAGTAAGACCTGCTCTTCTCCCGCGGATACTTCCATCCAGATTGCCGGAATTTGCGGAAAAGCCTTTTTGAAGTGCTCATATTCATTGCCAATCTCGAGCAAGATAGCGCCACGCTCAGATAGGTAATCGGGTGCAGAAGCAATGATGCGTCTGATGATATCCATGCCATCCTCTCCCCCAGCTAAGGCTAACTCTGGCTCGGCGTGATATTCGGCAGGAAGCGCACTCATAGAGGCGGCATTCACGTAGGGAGGATTGCAGATAATCAGATCGAATAGGTTATCTTCATTTGGTTCTGGCAAAGCGTCCCAAAGGTCGCCATCTAAAAGTTCTACTTGAGAGCCTAAGCCATGACGATCCACATTACGGGCCGCTACAGAAAGAGCGGGCATGCTAATGTCACAGGCGCTCACATGAATATCCGGGCATGACAGCGCTAGGAGAATTGCCAGTGAGCCATTGCCAGTACAAAGATCAAGTGCTTTGCCATCGGCTGGCAACCAGGTCTCCAGTGATCCATCTACGATGAGCTCAGCAATCCAGGAGCGCGGAACAATACTTTGTTCGCTACAGAAAAAAGGGACGCCCATCAGCCACGCTTCACCCAAAATGTAGGCAAGTGGTTTGCGTGTAGAGATTCTGGTATCAGCAATGGTGGATGCCTTTTGCTGTTGTTCATTAGAGATTGCATCATCTAAGTGATCTAACGCCTCTGCTGGGCTGAGATTGAGCTGCTTGCTCACAATCCACAAAGCTTCACTTTGGGCATCAATCGCCCCGTGGCCGTAATGCAAGTTTGCCGCCTCCAGTTTTTGTGCAATCTGATTGATGCACTGGTCTACGGTGAGGTTTTGCTTAGGCTCGGGGTCCATGATGGCAGGTTTCTTTAAAAGAAAGGGCGAATACGTAATTGATCGATCAGGCGATTAACTGTTCGAGAGTCTTGCGATAGATATTTTTGAGTGGCACTACATCATCGACAACAACGCACTCATCGATTTTGTGACTCGTCGCATTGAGGGGGCCAAACTCCACCACCTCTTTGCAAATCTTGGCGATGAAACGGCCATCACTAGTCCCGCCAGTGGTGGAAAGTTCTGTATCAATATCGACTTCCGCTTTAATGGCTTTCCGTAATGCGCCAGCGAGATCACCGTCACCAGTGATGAATGGGCTACCACCTAATACCCAGTCAATTTCAAACTCTAAGCCTGCATCCTTCAGAATCTTTTCTAGGCGCTCACGCAATTGCTCTGGCTTGCTCTCGGTGGAGAAGCGGAAGTTAAAGTCGATCACTAGTTCGCCAGGAATAACGTTATTTGCACCAGTACCTGCATGCACATTGGAGATCTGAAAGCTAGTGGGTTGGAAGTATTGATTACCTTTGTCCCACTCTGTTTCCACTAGAGCAGAAATTGCTGGTGCCGACAGATGGATCGGATTCTTACCAAGGTGAGGGTAGGCGATGTGTGCCTGAATGCCCTTCACTCTGAGTTTGCCCGAAAGGGACCCGCGACGACCATTCTTAATCATGTCGCCAAGCTTATCCACAGATGTTGGTTCGCCAATGACGCAGTAGTCCAAACGCTGACCTTGTTTTTGCAAACGATCACACATGATGACTGTGCCATCGTTAGCAGGCCCCTCTTCATCGCTAGTGATCAAGAAGGCAATAGAGCCTTCATGATCTGGGTGCGTAGTAACGAATTCTTCTGTGGCAACCACAAAACCAGCGAGGGATGTTTTCATATCCGCTGCGCCACGTCCATAGAGCATGCCGTCACGAATAGTTGGAGTAAAGGGGTTGTTGGTCCACCTCTCTAGTGGGCCTGTAGGCACCACATCGGTATGACCTGCAAACACCAATACTTTGCCTTGATCACCGGCCTTACCTTTTTTGATTGCCCACAAGTTGGTGACCTGAAAATTTTCAGGACCACTCACGACGCTCTCGGTATGAAAACCAATTGCCTGAAGACGTTTAGCCATTAAATCTTGGCAGCCACCATCAGCCGGGGTTACGGAATGGCAGGCGATGAGAGCTTCAGTGAGCTCAAGTGTGGCGCTCATAGATTTAGCTTAGTCGCGGAGTAATTCGTTAATGGCTGTCTTTGCTCTGGTTTGAGCGTCAACCTTCTTAACAATGATGGCGGCATACAAGCTGTACTTACCGCAAGCGGAAGGTAGTGAGCCTGGAACAACTACTGAGCCGGCTGGAACGCGACCGTAGTGCACTTCGCCAGTTTCGCGGTCATAGATCTTGGTGCTTTGACCAATGTAGACGCCCATCGATAAAACAGCGTTTTCTTCAATCACGACACCTTCAACTACCTCAGAGCGGGCGCCGATGAAGCAGTTATCTTCAATAATGACTGGGCCGGCTTGGATTGGCTCCAAAACACCGCCAATACCAACGCCACCAGAAAGATGTACATTTTTACCAATTTGAGCGCAAGAACCCACTGTTGCCCAGGTATCCACCATCGTACCCTCGCCCACATAAGCGCCAATATTGACGTAGGAAGGCATTAAAACGGCATTCTTGCCGATAAATGAGCCGCGGCGAGCTACAGCAGGAGGAACCACGCGGAATCCACCTGCGGCAAAGTCAGCGGCAGTGTAGTTTTCAAACTTACTAGGCACCTTGTCGTAGAACTGGGTGTAGCCCCCAGCACCCATAGGTTTATTGTCTTCTAGGCGGAAAGAGAGCAAAACAGCCTTCTTAACCCATTGATTAACCTCCCACTGACCAACATCGCGACGTTCAGCTACGCGAATAGTGCCTGCATTAAGGCCTTCTAATACAGCGTTTACGGCATTACGGACATCCCCAGGGGCACTATCTGGAGACAGGTTTGCGCGGTTTTCCCAGGCTTGTTCAATGATGTTTTGTGGTGATTGGCTCATGCTTTTTAGTTAACTATCAGATTGTTAAGGGATTTTGTCCCGGGAGGTAGATTTATCATTATATAGATGGGGGAAAAACGCGTCCAAGCGGGCAAGAGCTTGCTATCATCTTCCCACTTTAGCTTTAATTTTTACCCCTTTATTTGAACCTCTTTTTTCCCTGCAAAGTACGCCGTGCAACTGAAATCCATCACACGTTCCGGCTTTAAGTCTTTCGTAGACCCAACCCATTTTGAAATGCCCGGCCAACTCATTGGCGTTGTGGGTCCTAACGGTTGCGGAAAGTCGAACATTATCGATGCCGTCCGCTGGGTTTTGGGTGAGTCCCGCGCTAGTGAATTGCGTGGCGAATCAATGCAAGATGTTATTTTTAATGGTTCTGGTTTACGTAAACCATCGGGTCGCGCTAGTGTTGAACTCATTTTTGATAACACTGAAGGACGCGCTCAAGGTCAGTGGAGCGCTTTTACAGAATTGGGCATCAAACGCGTTTTAACTCGCGATGGAAATTCTAGCTACTACGTGAATAACCAAGTGGTACGTCGTAAGGATATTCAGGATATTTTCTTGGGCACTGGTATGGGTCCAAGAGGTTACGCCATTATTGGTCAAGGCACAATCAACCGAATTTTGGAAGCAAAGCCAGAAGAGTTGCGGGTGTTCTTGGAAGAGGCCGCTGGTGTTTCTAAATATAAAGAGCGTCGTAAAGAAACTGCTTCACGTTTGGAAGACACGGTAGAAAATTTAACGCGTGTTGAAGATATCTTGCGTGAGCTTGATCAGCAGCTCACTCGCTTGGAAAAACAAGCAACTGTTGCTGAGCGTCATGCTGAGCTTTCTACACAAATGAAATCCCAGCAGCAACTACTTTGGTTTGTGCGCCAGACTGAGGCTGGTAAAGAGCAAGAGCGTCATGCCAATGGTATTCGCGATACTCAAGTGGGCTTGGAAGAACAGACCGCAAAGCTACGCCACGTCGAAGCTGAGCTAGAGACAATGCGTACGCAACAGTACGCATTACAAGATAAAGTTTCGCAAGCGCAAGGCGATTTATATCAAACTAACTCTGACGTTAGTCAGGTTGAGTCACAAATTCTTTATGTGCAAGAAGCGCGCCAACGTTTACAACAGCAAACTCAAGATTTGCAAGCGCAATTACAGCGTTGGACTGTACAAGAAACTGATGCAGCACAGGCTCAACGAACTACCGAGCATGAGCTCTCACTAGCTGCTGAAAAAGAACAAACACTCTTGGCCGATTTAAATGGTTTACAAGAGCAAATGCCAAGCCGTGAAGAGGTGTATCAAAACGCTTCACGTGAACTCAATAGTGCGCGTGATTCATTGGCTTCGATTGAGCAGCGCTTAGCCAGTTTGGGTGAGCGTCTTCGATCTATGTCAGCTCAGTCAGATGAATTGAAGGGTCGCGAGACTCGCCTGGTTGGTGAATTCGAAGGCCTCCGTCGCCCAGATGCTGAGGCTTTACAAACAGCAATGGATCGTCAGGTCATGGCTGCCCGTAAAGTTGAAGAAGCTAAACAGCGCGCTGTTGAAACCCAACAACGCGTTCCAGCTGCTGATGAAGCTCGTAATACTGCGCAACAACAGATTCAAGCTGCTAACCAAGACCTCGCTCAAACTGAAGCCAAGTTAACCGCATTGACTGCCTTGCAAGCCAGCGTGCAGGCCCAAGGCAAGATTGGGCCTTGGCTTGAAAGTAAAGGGCTTAAAGAGAGCAAGCGCCTCTGGCAGGAGCTTAAAGTAGAGAGTGGCTGGGAAACTGCGCTGGAATCCGTACTGCGTGAGCGTTTGGCTGCTGTAACGGCAAAGAGCGTACAAGAAACATTGGCTTTGGCTAATGATGCACCTCCAAGCCGTTTAGCAATTTTGCTTACAGAAGAAATCACCCCAGCGCATACCTCTGCTCCAGCTGATTTCACACCCTTATTGAGTCGTGTGCAAAGTGCTGGTGTGCCAAAACTGACTTCGGTATTGCAAGAGTGGTTAGACAACATCTACATTGCTAGCAGTCTTGAGGATGCTTTGCATCGCCGTGAAAAATTACCTGCTGGTGGTGCATTCGTTACCCAACAAGGTCATTTAGTGAGTCGTGTTGGTGTGCAGCTGTATGCAGCCGATTCTGAGCAAGCTGGTATGTTGGCGCGTGCGCAAGAGATGGAAAGTCTTGAGAAGCAATTACGCGCACAACAACTCATGCAAAGTGAACTGAAGGGCGAGCTGGATCAATGTGTTGCCAACTATCAAGCAGCACACCAAGCGGCTGAACAGGCTCGTGAAAATGCTGAGCATGCCGTTCAAGAGGCGCATGGTTTTGAAGTGGAAAGAATGCAGTTGACTCAAGCTGAAGAGCAATACAGTCAACGTGCGGCACAGATTCAGGGTGAGTTAAGTGAGTTGCGCCAGCAGATGGAGCAATTAGCTCAATCTCAAGAACAGTCTGCCGCAGAATTGCATGAGTCCGAAGAATCTAAAGAAGGCTTGCAAGAGGCTTTACAAGTGGCGCAAGAAAAATTGGAGCGCTCCACTGAAGAGCGTGATCGTTTGCGTGAGTCACTGCGTTCTGCTGAAATGGCTGCTCAAGAAGCGGCTTTTGCAACACGTTCATTACAACAACGTATCGCTGACTTGCAGCGTGATCAAAGTACTGCTCGTACTCAGATTATGGAAATTCAAGACAAGCATGATGCTGCCGCTCAAGAACTAGAAACTCTGAGTGACGAAGAGGCGCAAGATAAATTACAAGGCTTATTGCTAGCCCGCAGTGCACGTGAAGCTGCATTAGCCAATGCACGTACTGAACAGGACGCTTTATTGCATCAATTGCGTGAAGCTGATGAGTCTCGTATGCAGGTGGAGCGCAGCCTCCAACCAATGCGCGACAAGGTGGTAGATTTGCAATTGCGTGAACAGGCTGCTCGTTTGAACTTTGAGCAATTTGCGACATTATTGTCTGATGCAGAGGCTGACCTCATCGCCCTTGAGGCAAATTTCAGCGCAGATCTGAAAGTGGGCGCATTGCAGAGCGAAGTCAATCGCTTAAATACGGAGATTCAGTCTTTAGGCCCAGTCAATATGGCTGCTTTGGATGAGTTATCAAGCTCTCGCGAACGTAAGCAGTTCTTGGATGCTCAATCTGCTGACTTGAATGAAGCGATGCAAACTTTGACAGATGCAATCGCCAAAATTGATGCTGAAACACGTGATTTATTGCAGGGCACTTTTGATCAGGTCAATACCCACTTCGGCAAGCTCTTCCCTGAGTTGTTTGGTGGTGGTCATGCTGAATTGGTAATGACTGGTGATGAGATTTTGGATTCTGGCGTACAGGTTATGGCTCAGCCTCCTGGCAAGAAAAACAGCTCTATTTACCTCCTCTCCGGTGGTGAGAAGGCTCTGACTGCAATTGCCTTGGTGTTCTCACTCTTCCTTTTGAA
>CAITHY010000154.1 GCA_903892315.1 uncultured beta proteobacterium
CTGGCGCGCGTTAGGTCGTAAGGAGTCATCTCCACCGTCACCTTGTCTCCCGGCAAAATACGGATGTAGTGCATCCGCATCTTTCCAGAAATGTGCCCTAGAACCACATGTCCGTTTTCCAGCTTCACGCGAAACATCGCGTTCGGCAAATTCTCTACAACTTCTCCCGCCATCTGAATTACATCGTCTTTAGACATTCAGTTAAGCGCCCATCTTAAAGTTGGCTTTCTTCATCAAAGAGCCGTACTGCTGTTGCATCACGAATGACTGAACTTGAGCCATGAAATCCATTGCAACAACCACAATAATTAACAATGAAGTACCACCGAAATAGAACGGTACGTTGTACTTCAATACTAAGAATTCTGGTAACAAGCAAACCAGAACCATATAAATTGCACCAGCCAAAGTTAAGCGCACCAAAATCTTATCGATGTAACGCCCTGTTTGGTCGCCTGGACGAATACCAGGAACAAATGCACCACTCTTCTTCAAATTCTCAGCAGTCTCGCGGCTGTTAAATACCAATGCGGTATAGAAGAAACAGAAGAAAATAATCGCTGCTGCGTACAAAATCGTATACACAGGCTGACCTGGAGCCAAAGTTGCTGCCAAGTCTTTAATAATTCTGCTGAACATATTGGTCGGCTCGCCTGATGTAAACCAGCCAGCAATTGTTGCAGGAAACAAAATGATTGAGGAAGCAAAAATTGGAGGAATAACGCCTGCCATGTTTAACTTCAATGGAAAGTAAGAAGACTGGCCACCGTAAATCTTGTTGCCAACTTGACGCTTAGCGTAGTTAACCAAGATACGGCGCTGACCGCGCTCTACAAACACTACAAAATAAGTCACTGCTACGCAAATCACAACGATAAGTAATGCGGAAATAATATTCATTGAGCCAGTACGGACCAACTCTAGCAAGCTTGCTAACGCATTTGGTAAACCGGAAACGATGCCGCCAAAAATAATGATGGAAATACCGTTACCCAAACCACGCTCAGTAATTTGTTCGCCAAGCCACATCAGGAACATAGTGCCAGTTACCAAAGTCACTACAGTGTTGAGTTCAAACATCAAGCCTGGGTTAATTACCAGACCTGGTTGCGCTTGTAACGCAACAGAAATGCCTAATGCTTGGAATGTTGCCAAAAACACAGTGCCATAACGGGTGTACTGAGTAATCTTACGTTGACCAGCTTGACCTTCTTTTTTCAAAGACTCCAAGGAAGGAACAACGATAGTCATTAACTGCATGATGATCGATGCAGAAATGTAAGGCATGATGCCCAAAGCAAATACAGTAAAGCGAGATAAAGCGCCGCCTGAGAATAAGTTAAACATTCCCAAGATGCCATCTTTTTGGCCAGAGAAGAGCTGTGCCAATTGGTCAGGATCAATTCCAGGGACTGGAATATGAGCACCCAAACGGAACACGAGCAAAGCCAGCACCAGGAAAATCAAGCGTTGACGTAATTCGCCAAACTTGCCGCCTGTTGCTGCCGAGCTTGCGTTATTGGTAGGTGCTAATGCCATATCTACTAAGAAACCTATTAAACCAATTCAACCAATTTGCCGCCAGCTGCTTCAATAGCTGCTTTTGCGCCGGCAGTTGCTGTAATACCTTTGAGGGTTACAGCAATCTTGAGTTCACCAGTTTTAATAACCTTAATTGCATTGATTTGCTCACCAGCAAAGCCGTGAGCCTTCAATACCAATAAGTCTACTTCTGGCAAATTGATTTTTGCTAAGTCGTTCAATGTAATTTGACCAACGTGACGACGTGTCAAAGACACGAAAC
>CAITHY010000155.1 GCA_903892315.1 uncultured beta proteobacterium
AGGTGAAAGGCGTCACCCAAGTGCGTCGCCGGTGATAAACTCTATGGCTGTATAGGCTCGTAGCTCAGCTGGTTAGAGCACCACCTTGACATGGTGGGGGTCGTTGGTTCGAGTCCAATCGAGCCTACCAACGAATAGGACCCAAAGCGCGGTTGCCCAAAAGCTGCCGCGCTTTATTTTTAGGTCATCGAAGTAAAACGGAAGTTCAGTAAATAAGAGGGGTCGTCATGCTTGTAGTTACTCTGCCCGATGGATCAAAACGTGAGTTTGAGGCACCAGTTCGCGTAGCGGACGTTGCACAAAGCATCGGTAGCGGTCTAGCGAAAGCTGCTTTAGGCGGCATCGTAGATGGCAAGATGGTTGATACCAGTTTTGTGATTGATCAAGACAGTCAATTAGCAATCATCACTGACAAGAGTCCTGAGGCGCTCGAGATCGTGCGTCACTCTACAGCCCACTTATTGGCATACGCTGTTAAAGAATTATTTCCCGAGGCGCAAGTCACCATTGGCCCTGTGATTGAGAATGGTTTTTACTATGACTTCTCTTATCACCGCCCATTTACTCCAGATGACTTAGTTGCTTTAGAAAAGAAAATGACTGAGCTCGCTAAAAAAGATGAGCCAGTAACACGCACCGTAATGCCGCGCGATGAGGCTGTTGAGTTTTTCAAGAAGCAAGGTGAAAACTACAAAGCAGAGTTGATTGCTAGCATTCCGCAGGGCGAGGATGTTTCTTTATATGCCGAAGGCAAGTTCACTGACCTTTGCCGTGGCCCACACGTGCCTTCTACCGGCAAGCTCAAGGTATTTAAGCTAATGAAGCTGGCTGGTGCTTACTGGCGTGGCGATAGCAAGAATGAGATGCTGCAGCGTATTTATGGCACTGCCTGGTTGCGCAAAGAAGATCAAGATGCTTACTTGCATATGCTCGAGGAATCAGAGAAGCGTGATCATCGCCGACTCGGTAAGCAACTTGATTTATTTCACTTCCAGGAAGAAGCGCCTGGGCTTATTTTCTGGCATCCAAAAGGTTGGTCCATTTGGCAAGAAGTTGAGCAATACATGCGTCGTGTGTATCAGCAAGAAGGTTATCAAGAAGTTAAAGCGCCACAGATTTTGGATCGCGGTCTTTGGGAAAAATCGGGCCACTGGGAAAACTATAAAGAAAATATGTTCACGACGGAGTCGGAGAATCGTGCTTATGCATTAAAGCCGATGAACTGCCCTGGCCACGTACAAATTTATAACTCTGGCTTACATAGCTATCGTGAATTGCCATTACGTTTTGGCGAGTTCGGTCAATGTCACCGTAATGAGCCATCGGGTGCGTTGCATGGTTTGATGCGTGTGCGGGGTTTCACACAAGATGACGGTCATATCTTCTGTACGGAAGATCAAATTCAGTCTGAAGTGGCTAACTTTGATAAAGCAGTGCGCGCTGTATATCAAGATTTTGGGTTTACCGACGTGGCTGTAAAACTGGCTTTACGTCCAGCTAAGCGTGTAGGCGATGACGCCATTTGGGATAAAGCAGAAGAAGCCCTGCGTGGCGCTCTCAAAGCTTCCGGCCAAGAATGGGAAGAATTGCCAGGCGAGGGCGCTTTTTATGGTCCAAAGATTGAATACCACCTCAAAGACTCCATTGGTCGTACTTGGCAGTGCGGTACGATTCAGGTCGATTTCTCCATGCCTGCCCGCTTAGGGGCAGAATACGTGGCTGAAGACAATACCCGTAAGACCCCGGTTATGCTCCATAGGGCAATTGTGGGATCTTTAGAGCGTTTTATCGGCATTTTGATCGAAAATCACGCTGGAAACATGCCTGTTTGGCTAGCTCCAACCCAGGCCGTAGTCCTGAATATCTCCGGAAATTCTGCTGCATATGCGCAAAAAGTTCAGCAATTGCTGAAAAAACAAGGGTTTAGAGTCGAATCGGATTTGCGGAACGAGAAAATAACGTATAAAATACGCGAGCACGCATTACAGAAGATCCCATTTTTGCTAGTTGTAGGGGATAAAGAATCTGAAAGTAATACGGTGGCCGTTCGTGCCCGTGGCGGAGTGGATTTAGGTGTAATGCCTCTTGATGCCTTCGTTGCCCGACTCCAGCAGGATATATCCCAGAAAGTCGGACCCGAGCCTAGCTAGGGTTAGAA
>CAITHY010000156.1 GCA_903892315.1 uncultured beta proteobacterium
CGGGATTCAGCATGGTGAAAGCCCTGAACAGGCTATGTACCGCGAATTGCAAGAGGAGGTTGGCTTACTGCCGGAGCATGTCCAAATTATTGGACGCACCAGGGATTGGCTTCGCTACGACGTCCCCGAGGAATACTTGCGCCGTCAACACGCCACTCGGGTTCATAGGGCTGCGTATCGCGGACAAAAACAAATTTGGTTTCTCTTGCGTCTCGTAGGCTTAGATAGCGATATCCAACTCCGCGCTTCGGAACATCCTGAATTCGATGCCTGGCGCTGGGTCCCCTTCTGGATTCAATTAGATGCCGTTATCGGCTTTAAACGCGAAGTCTATCAACTCGCACTTTCAGAATTAGCGCGCTTTCTATCCCGCGGTATGCGCATGCAGCAGCTCGCCTGGGGATCCCCTCTAGATTTAATTCAGTCTTTTTACGGCGGCCCTAACGAACACCCGAAAGACGATAATCCAAACGATCCATCTCCATGACTATTTCTCTGAAGCGCTTTCATTTCTTATGCTGTGCCGCAATCCTCAGCCTCGCATTATCTGCATGCAGTGGGGATGCGTTGATTAGCGGCGTAGATCCTTTTGCACCGATGGTGTTTAAAGAGGGGGTCACCGCTATGCCTCTGAACCCGCCAAACCAAACTACCTTATTACCTTTTTACGTTTCTCAACGCACGATCTTTAAATTTGCAGTGGATACCGACTCCATATTCATTGGCGCAGACTGCGTTACACGATATATCGTTGTGATTAGCAGCTCAAGCGCAAGTCAACAAACTTAATATGAAGGTATTTGCTGTGATTCATTTCAGCGGCGCCTCTATGGCACTCTAGAAAGCGGTATTTGGAAAGAAAATCCTTTGGGTAGCTGGAAAAATATTCAAAGCGATATACCTAATCGCTATCAGGCCTCACTGGCTCAAGGCGCTTTTTGTAACTTTAATAATCAAGAAAAGAATATCAAAACCATTTTGAAGTCCCTCAATCCAAATGGCTTTATTGGCGGGCAACAGCCAACCAATTCAAACGGTATTCAATAAAAAGATGCGGTTGGCGTACTTGGCGCTTACTTGGCGCTCAAGTGGGTGCCTATTTTCTCGCCCGCCATTAAGCGAGTAAGCACATGAGCTTCTCGTCCAGAGGCAATCACCGTTGTTGCACCAGTTTGCACGGCAATCTTAGCCGCCAGCACCTTCGTCAACATCCCGCCTTTACTAAGCTCACTAGCAGCACCACCAGCCATTTTTTCTAAAGCAGGATCTCCAGCAATAGCATCTGTCAGTAACGTGGCACTTGGATTTTGACGTGGATCCGCAGTAAATAGACCGCCTTGGTCAGTCAAAATCACCAAAAGATCTGCATGAATTAAATTGGTTACTAAAGCAGCAAGGCTGTCGTTATCACCAAACTTAATTTCATCAGTTACTACCGTATCATTCTCATTAATAATGGGAACTACACCCAACTTCAACAAAGTATCAAGAGTGGCTCTAGCATTAGTATTACGCTCAGAGTCGGCCAAGTCTGCATTGGTTAGTAAGACCTGAGCACTGCGAAGATTGAAGCGCGCAAAACAGCTTTCATAAACCTGAACTAAACCCATTTGACCAACTGCTGCGGCTGCTTGCAATTGGTGAATGTCTTGTGGGCGCTTAGTCCACCCCAGACGCTGCATGCCTTCAGCAATAGCGCCCGAGCTCACCATCAACACCTCATGACCAGCCTTTAATAGGCCAGCCATTTGCTCAGCCCACATCGCAATAGCAGCGTGATCTAAGCCTTCACCATTATTGGTGACTAGGCTAGACCCTACTTTGACAACAATCCGTTGAGTTTTTTTAGCGTCCATAGCAAAAGGCAAATGAAATATTTAATCTGGTTTTTTATCTTCTAACTGATCTTGATAACGCGGATCTTGAGCGCGCTCATCAGCATCGTCTCGGTCACGACGGACAGAATCCAAATAATCTTGCAAAGAATAGCAAAGCTTATCGCACCCAAAGCCTGTTAAGGCTGAGATCTCAAAGACTGGGCCTTTCCACTTAAAGCGCTTTATAAAGTCCGCAACTACTTGTTTGCGATCTTCTTCGGGAATCATGTCTACTTTATTCAAGACTAGCCAACGCGGCTTCTCAACCAAAGCTTCGTCATACTTACGCAGCTCATTCACAATCGCTACAGCATCTGCCACTGGATCGATATTCGCATCAAACGGAGCAATATCGACCAAATGTAGAAGAACGCCAGTACGCTGTAAGTGTCTTAAGAAGCGATGTCCCAAACCAGCACCTTCAGCAGCGCCTTCAATCAAACCAGGGATATCAGCAATCACAAAACTGCGCTCAGCGCCTACACGCACCACACCCAAATTTGGATGCAAAGTAGTGAATGGGTAATCCGCAATCTTTGGACGCGCATTCGAAACTGCAGTAATCAAGGTAGATTTGCCCGCATTAGGCATGCCCAACAAACCGACGTCGGCTAATACCTTTAATTCAAGCTTGAGCTTACGACGTTCACCTTCTTTACCATTCGTCTTTTGACGTGGCGCTCTATTCGTACTGCTCTTAAAGTGAATGTTGCCCCAACCACCAACACCACCCTGAGCCAAACAAAGGCGCTCACCATGAGTAGTTAAGTCAGCAATAGGCTCACCAGTCTCATAGTCAGCAATAATTGTGCCGACTGGCATTCGCAACTCGATATCGTCACCAGCTCGGCCATAACAATCGGCGCCACGACCAGGCTCACCATTTTTTGCAGTGTGTGTTTTTGCGTAGCGGTAATCAATCAAGGTATTGATGTTGCGATCGGCTATTGCCCAGACGCTACCGCCTTTGCCGCCGTCACCACCATCAGGACCGCCAAATTCAATGAACTTTTCGCGGCGCATAGAGGCACTCCCGGCACCACCTTGCCCGGCAATCACTTCGATACGTGCTTCGTCTATAAATTTCATGAATAAAAAAGGCCTCGCTTAGCGAGGCCTGTTCCTAAGAGTTAAATTCGGAATAAATCTGAATCAA
>CAITHY010000157.1 GCA_903892315.1 uncultured beta proteobacterium
ACTTTGGCGGTCAGGCCGTAGGCTTAACTGGTAAGGATGGTGGTTTAATTCGCGCTAAAAAAATGTTGGTTGCTGACGAGTCAAAAGTTGGCGGAACCATTGATCTTGGATTTGTAGGTGAAATTGAGGCCATTAATCCAGCGGTTGTGAAAGCTCTGCAGGATGATGCATTTATTCCCGTGATTTCTCCTATTGGTTTTAGTGAAGAGGGTCAGGCTTACAACATCAACGCAGACTTAGTTGCTGGCAAGATGGCCGAGATTCTTCATGCCGAGAAATTGGTCATGATGACCAATATTCCTGGTGTGATGGATAAGAGCGGCATGCTTTTAACTGACCTGACTGCGCGTGAGATTGATGAATTATTTGCTGATGGAACGATTTCTGGTGGTATGTTGCCCAAGATTTCTTCGGCTTTAGATGCTGCCAAGAGCGGTGTTAACTCGGTGCATATTATTGATGGTCGTATTGAGCACTCCCTGTTGTTAGAGATTCTGACTGAGCAAGCATTTGGCACAATGATTCGTTCTAGATAAGTATTTAATGAGTGATATAAACATGCGTGATTCTTTAGAGCCGGCAGCAGAAATCGACAGCAGTAATGCTGACGCTGGCAAGACACGCAAGCGCCCACGTCCTGGGGAGCGCCGATTACAAATTTTGCAGGTGCTTGCCGAGATGTTGCAAAACCCTAAGGGTGAGCGCGTCACTACCGCTGCTTTGGCAGCAAAAATTCAAGTGTCTGAAGCGGCGCTCTATCGTCATTTCGCCAGTAAGGCGCAAATGTTTGAAGGTCTTATTTCTTTCATTGAGCAGACGGTATTTGGTTTGATCAATCAAATCAATCAAAAAGAAGAGTCTGGTTTGGCTCAGGCACGCAGTATTTTGCAGATGCTTTTATTTTTTGCTGAGAAAAACCCAGGAATGACTCGAGTGCTTCTGGGCGATGCTTTATTGCAAGAGGATGACCGCCTTCAAGAGCGAATTTCTCAGGTGTTGGATCGTGTTGAAGCATCCCTTAAGCAGGCATTGCGAATTGCTCAAAGCCAAGGTGGCGCATGGGCGCAGATCAATCAGGATGAGGTGAGTATCCGCGCTGCCTTATTGATGAGTTTTGTTTTGGGGCGCTGGCATCGCTTTGCTCGTAGTGGTTTTAAAAGATTGCCAACTGAAGCGTCTGACATTAGTCTTCGCATTCTTCTTTCCGAATGAGCGAGTTACACCTCTCTAGAAATACCATTCATTTTGCCGAGCCCTTGCCTTTGCAAAGTGGCGCCGTGTTGTCGGGCTACGATTTAGTAATTGAAACTTATGGCAAGCTCAACGCAGATAAAAGCAATGCGGTATTAATCTGTCATGCTTTAAATGCTTCCCACCATGTGGCGGGCGCCAATCCAGACGATCCTACTGATATTGGATGGTGGGACAACATGATTGGTCCAGGTAAGCCTGTCGATACTGATCATTTCTTTGTTATTGGTGTCAATAATTTAGGCTCATGCTTCGGCTCAACTGGTCCCATGAGTCTTAATCCCGCAAGTGGGAAGCCATACGGTGCTGATTTTCCTGTAATCACCGTAGAGGATTGGGTGAATACCCAAGCCCGGTTGGCGGATAAGTTGGGCATACGCCGTTTTGCCGCTGTCATGGGCGGCAGTTTGGGTGGCATGCAGGCAATGGCATGGGCGATACAGTTTCCAAAGCGTATAGAACATTGTGTGGTGATTGCATCCACGCCTAAATTAAGCGCCCAAAATATCGCTTTTAATGAAGTGGCTCGTAACGCTATTCTTTCTGACCCTGATTTTCAGGGTGGCAACTACTACGAGCACGGCGTTGTCCCCAAGCGTGGCCTGAGATTAGCGCGCATGGTTGGTCACATTACTTATTTATCTGATGACGACATGGCTGAAAAGTTTGGCCGTGAACTACAACGTCCCAATGGTGAATCCAACGA
>CAITHY010000158.1 GCA_903892315.1 uncultured beta proteobacterium
AGCAGAATTTCCACTGCAAACACCTGCCTCGGTGATGGAATTGGTAGACGTGCCGGACTCAAAATCCGGTGCCGCAAGGCGTGGCGGTTCGAGTCCGCCCCGAGGCACCACTCAAAGACGGTTCAGTCCTTGAGCACCCCTGGATTATCTAAATTTCGTAAGTCTCTGAATCATTATTCATTGCCTGCTCCACAATTTTCTTGGTGAGCGTTGGTGAGAAGAGTTCAATGAAGGTGTAAACAAAAGATCTGAGATAGGCGCCTTGTTTCACGCCAAGATGAGTGACGTTATTTCCAAATAGATGTCCCGCAGGAATTACTTTGAGATTGCGATCTCGATCTGGGTCATAGGCATGGCCAGCAACAATACCAATACCCATGCCGGTTTCTACATAGGTCTTGATAACGTCGGCATCGATCGCTTCCAAAATAATATCGGGTGTAATGTTTCTTTGTGCAAAGGCTGCATCAATCTTACTGCGACCAGCAAATGCCTTGTCGTAAGTGATGATGGGGTATTTAGCAATCTCTTCTAGAGTAAGAGTTGCCTGGTTGAGAAGGGGGTGGCTTAGCGGTACCATGAGTACGTGCTGCCATTGATATCCTGGCAAAGCAAGTACGCCCGGGGTATTAGCAATACCTTCAGTAGCAATGGCAATGTCCGCGCGATCATGTGTGAGTAGCTCCGCAATTTGACCTGGGTTACCTTGCTGAATACTCACCTTTACTTTGGGAAAGCGTTTAGTGAATTCAGTGAGTACTTTAGGTAGTGCGTAGCGCGCTTGGGTGTGGGTGGTCGCAATCACAAGGCTACCTTGATCTTGACTGGCAAAATCTTTGCCCACTCTTTTTAGTGTTTCCACTTCATCGAGGATGCGCTCTATCGAAGTCAGAATACGTTTACCTGGCTCCGTAAGGGATCGAATGCGCTTGCCATGGCGACGAAAGATCTCGACACCTAACTCATCTTCTAATTCAATAATCGCTTTAGAAACCCCTGGTTGAGAGGTGAATAACGCTTTAGCGGCGGTGGTTAAGTTGAAGTTTTGCCTAACGGCTTCACGCACGAAGCGGAATTGGTGGAGATTCATCAGGATTCCTATCTATATATCAGCGCTGATATAGGAATCAAATTCTAAATGATTTTTGGGTATTAAGCCTTGGAAACCCAGCGCAAGCCAAAGAGCGCCAATAGGAAGTACAGCAAAGGTGGGGTGAGGGCCGTGAGGAGCGCTGGCCAGGAGCCCAAGAGCCCGACGTTAGAGAAGAGGGAATTAAATAGCTGGAAGCTCATACCCAGCATGATGCCGCCAAAAACCTTGATGCCAACACTGCCTGCCCGAACCTTAAGATAGGCAAACGGAAGTGCTAGCGTGAGCATCACAAAAATGGTGAAGGGGTAAACCACCTTCTTCCAGAAGGCAATGGAGTGCCTCTCAGCATCTTGTTTGTTTTCACGCAGATGGGAGATAAAGCGACCTAAACTCATAATTGACATTTTTTCGGGGCTAATTAAGAGCACGTTCAAAATTTGAGGGGTGACTTCTGATTCCAAGGTGAGAATCGGATGCGTAAAAGTTTGTGCAGAAAAGACGGGGTTTAGCGGGTCAGATTGTTTTGTTTCTTTAAAGCGAGTTTCAGTGACATCGTTTAAGACCCAGATGCCTGTCTCATCAAACTGTCCTGAGACTGCGCTACGAATAGAGAGGAGATGATAGGTGTCATCAAACTCATACATGCGGATATTGTGAATCTCATTGTCCTTATTAACGTTACCTACGTTGACATAGCGCACGCCTGGTCGAACAGGTCCGCTACCATCTTCGTCGCGCAGGCGATCCTTTACCCAAACGCCGGTTTTAAATTGGGATGTATAGGCTGACCCCATCGCCTTCATGCGAATCTGATCAGACTTTGCTTCGCTGTAAGGGCCAACCCACTCGCTCATGATGAGTGTGAGCGCAATCAATGGAAGTGAAATTTTTGTGAGAGTAATGAGTCCACGTTTAACGTCTAACCCGGCAATACGCAAAATGGTGAATTCAGACTGGCTGGCTAGCATCGCAAACACATAGATACTGCCAATTAAGCCTGCAATAGGGATGATTTCGGAGATTCGGCTTGGTGCCTTTAAGAGAACGTGGAGTAGGGCCAGAGGAAGTGTGTAAGCCCCTTGCACGGAACCTAATTCGCTCAAGATGTCGAAGAATAAAAACAAAGCTACCAAGGCGAACAAGATAAAACCAAAAGCAGCATAAATCTGCTTGGCTAGATAACGCTCATAAATGAAGGGGAAGAGCAATTTCATTTAGTGGCCATCGAGGCGGGCAATTGACGGCGCCACCACTTTAAAGAAGGATTAATGCGATTCCGAATTAAGGCTGTCGCAATTAAAAGAGCGAGTAAGTGGATGGGCCAGACAGCAACAAAAACACTGACCCTACCTTGCGAGACGAAATTTTGCGTCAGGTTTAGTAAGTTGCTATAGATTAGATAAATTAAGACCGCATAAAACATCGCAGTGTAATTACCTAAACGAGGGTTCACATAAGCAAGTGGTATAGCGATGAGTACTAAACCCAATGCCATCAATGGCAAGCCAATCCGCCACAGTAACTCTGCGCGATTAGGATTAGTGGCGACTGGATTGGGATCATTCAAAAGCTCGGTGACCGTCTTCTCACGATCACGCGGTGCGGGGGCTAATGCGTCTTTGCTGCGTATCTTGGTGCTGTACTCGTTAAATTCCAGAATTCTAAAATCGGGCTGAGTGGGTTGTCCCTCATAGCGTCTACCATTGTGAAGAACAATGGATTTCTCACCACCTGCAGAGTTTTGAATATAGCCAGTTTGGGAAACTGCAATACTCAGTCGACCATTCTTGGAGTCGGCTACGAAGATATTCTTGACTTCGCTTTTATTGACATCGAGCTCTTCAATGAAAAATACGCGCTCTGCTTTTGCGGACTCTTTAAATTGTCCAGCACTCACCATAGATACATCATCGCGTTGTTGAAAACGTTGACTAATCAAAGTAGATTCCCGATTGGCCCATGGCCAAACAAAGAGAGCTAGGAGTGCGATCACAATAATGAGCGGCGTGGCAAATTGCAGAATAGGGCGAATCAGATTGGTAACGCTTATGCCGCTAGCAAACCAAACAATCATTTCTGAATCTTTGTACCAGCGCACTAGAACAATGAGGGTTGCGACAAATAGAGAGACTGTCAACAGAACTGCAAGATAACCTAGGGTAGCCAATGCAATTAAAACGAGTGCATCTTCTGGGTTGACCACGCCGTTAGCGGCATAACCCAAAATTCGGATCACCAAGGTAGTCACCATAATGGTGACTAAGACTAAAAAGACCCCGCCAGTCGTAAAACTGAGTTCGCGGCGAAGGGCCTGGTTAAAAATCATGAGAATTTATAGGTCTGGATTTAAAGGGTTATTGGTTTTGAAATAGCTTATATTGCTGGTGACAAGGGAAGTTATTCTCATGTCGGAGGATAATGGATAAACGTCCCAAATTAGCAGATTACCCCTTTTGAATCGACCAAAACACTGTAATAGATTATGACAATTCAATTCAGCACCAAGATTTTCCCTCAAGCAGACCTTCAGAGCCTAAAACTCCAGAAATCCAGTCTCAAAACCTTGCTTGGTAATGCTACCGACTGTTTGGTGTTGGCGTATTCCAAAGCAGATTTAGAGAGTTTCTCAGGCGCTAAGGGCGCTAAGACGAAAGTAGGATTTTTGTCAGAGTTAGATCTCTTGCTTGGTGGCTCAGTCAATCACGCCAATATGATTGGTGATTTAGATTCCAAGCAAGCCTCAGTGTGTCTGTTGCGCGCAGAAAAATCTTGGTCAAGCAATGGGATTAAAGCAAAAAGGGTACTGCTAGTGAGCTTGGGCGATGTGCATCTTGCTAGCGAACGGAGTTTGACTACTTATTCCAAAGTTGCTCGTGCAGCTTTGAAGGCATTGAGCGGTGGATCGATTGAGAGTGCGCTTTGGTTTACACCAAGTTTTGCGCTGGCTCACAATGCTGATTTCATTGCAGAAGAAGTTCGCCTTACCGTTCAATACGCCGGTGATCAGGCTTACCGTTTTGGTGTGCGTCAGCCTGCCATGAAATTCAAAGTAAAAGATAAAGCAGATACTTTTAAGCATCTCGTGTTTGCAGGTAACGATACCTGTGCTAAAGAGCTTAAGGCTGCGGTAGAGCAGGGTGTCGCCATAGTGGAAGGCATGCATCTGGCCAAGGACCTAGGTAATCTTCCTCCAAACATCTGCACACCAACCTACCTCGGTAAGACTGCGCAGGGTTTAAGTAAAAAGACTGCCCTTAAAGTGGATGTTCTTGGGCTTAAACAAATTGAAGCCTTGGGAATGGGCTCATTCTTATCTGTTGCCAAGGGATCTGCTACCCCGCCGCAATTTATTGTGATGAAGCATCAGGGTGGCAAAGTAGGGGAAGCTCCGATTGTCTTGGTTGGCAAGGGAATCACATTTGATACTGGCGGAATTTCATTAAAGCCAGGTGAAGCCATGGATGAAATGAAGTACGACATGTGTGGTGCAGCTTCAGTAATTGGCACGATGTACTCCGTTGCTTTAATGAAGCTCAAGAAGAATGTGATTGGCGTCATTCCTACTTGTGAAAATATGCCATCAGGCCAAGCAACTCGTCCCGGCGATATTGTGAAGAGCATGTCTGGACAGACCATTGAGATTCTCAATACGGATGCAGAGGGTCGTTTAATTCTGTGTGATGCGTTGACTTATGTAGAACGCTTTAAGCCTGCGGCAGTCATCGATATTGCTACCTTAACCGGCGCCTGCGTGATTGCTTTAGGCCACGTACACAGCGGTTTATTTTCTGAGGATGAGAGCTTGGTGAGTGAACTTACTAAAGCGGGCCATGCTTCTTTGGATACTGTATGGCGTTTGCCTTTAGATGCTGCCTACCATGAGCAACTCAAATCGAATTTTGCAGATGTAGCTAATATTGGTGGTCGTCCTGCTGGTAGCGTGACTGCGGCTTGCTTCCTATCTCGCTTTACCGAGAAATACAAATGGGCACATTTGGATATCGCTGGTACGGCATGGAAGAGTGGCGCCGCTAAAGGCTCTACCGGTCGTCCTGTACCACTTTTGGTGAACTTCTTGCTCGAGCGCAAGTAAAAGCCTGGGTTTTGTGGATCAACATTTAATGGCTCGCATCGATTTTCATAGCAATGTCAGTGACAAGCTGGAATACGCTTGTCGCCTCACCCGTAAGATTTGGAGTGCTACGCCTGAAGGTGAGCCAGTTCGCAATATTGTGATGGTCGGCGAGAAGGCGGATCTGAAAAAGTTGAACGAACTTCTTTGGACATTTAGCAGTACTGATTTCTTGCCACATTGTTTTATTGAAGATGAGGCTGCAGCGGAAACGCCCATCATCTTGACTGATGACTTTGCTTCCTCGGCGCTGAACAACATTCCCCATGCTGATGTCATGATCCATTTGGGAATGCGTATGCCTGCTGATGTAGCGGCTTTGGTTGCGCGTTTTCCCAGAATCGTTGAGGTAGTCACGGTGAATGAGGCAGAGCGTTTGGCAGGGCGTGAGCGTTTTAAAGCCTACCGAGAGTTGGGTCACGAGTTGCATAACTTTGATCAATCCAAAAGCTAAGAACCATGTTGATTCATCCACAGTTTGACCCTGCAGCAATTCGGATTGGATCTTTTGCAATTCATTGGTATGGCTTGATGTATTTGATGGCCTTTGTTCAATTCTTGCTTTTAGGTCGTTTACGCATTAAAGCGCCGCGCTATCAAGCTCTGGGCTGGACATATCAAGATCTTGAAGATCTCCTCTTTGCTGGGGTTCTTGGTGTGGTATTGGGTGGTCGCTTAGGCTACACCTTGTTTTATATGCCAGGCTTCTATCTATCTCATCCCTTGAGCATTTTGAAAATCTGGGAAGGTGGCATGTCTTTTCATGGTGGCTTGCTGGGGGTCTTAGTTGCGCTCTACTGGTTTGCTAAAAAGCGCAAGACTACTTTTTTTGTCGTGAGTGATTTGGTTGCGCCACTAGTTCCCTTCGGTTTGGCTTTTGGTCGCCTGGGGAACTTTATTAATGGCGAGTTGTGGGGTAGGCCTACCGATCTGCCTTGGGCTATGGTGTTTCCTTTGGTAGATTCCGTTCCGCGCCATCCATCACAGATTTATCAATTGCTTGGTGAGGGTGTGTTACTCGGAATTGCACTCTGGATTTATGCAGCTAAGCCAAGAGGTGTTGGTCAGATATCTGGATTTTTCTTACTGGGCTACGGTATTTGCCGCTTCTTAGCTGAGTATGCGCGTGAGCCCGATTCCTTCTTGGGTCTTTTGGGCTTAGGCTTGTCTATGGGTCAGTGGTTATGTGTGCCTATGATGTTGTTTGGTCTTTATCTCATGACTGTATTTAAATCGCGGAGTAAGTAAACAGCTCATGCTGAATGAAGAGTTGACACTGCGAAAATTAGAGGTACTGTGCTCGTTTGTTCGCACTGGTAGCCTTTCTAAAACAGCAGAAGAGTTGCGCCTAAGTTCAGTCAGCATTCATAAGGCATTGCATTCCCTAGAATCTGGCATAGGGTGCGCTCTATTTGTAAAAGATGGGCGTCAGTTAAAAGCCTTACCAGCAGCTATTTATTTGGCTGAAGCAAGTGCAGATCTATTGGCTGATGTAGAGCGCGTTCTGAAAAAGACCAGAGCCAAAGCTGGCGTTGAAAGTGGGCAAATCCGCCTGGGGTCAATGTACTCTTTGACAGCCAACATCATTCCAAGAGTCATTATGGGTACTAAAATCCGGAGACCTGACTTAGATATTGATTTATATCTGGGATCTAATGAGGACCTGATGAAGAGACTCAGTGAGGGCAATGTAGATGCAGTAGTGATGGCAGTTCCGATAAGGGATCTTCCGGAGGGGGTCCAGGTAGTACCCCTCTTTGAGGATCAATTGTTTTTAGCTTCCTCCAAGAACAATAAGCCAGTCGAAGCCAATATTGATTTATCTGCATACCGGAATGAAAAATTTCTGACCCTGCAGGATGGTTTTGCCACCACTTCAGGATTTTATGAAGCTTTCCAGTTGGCTGGATTTGCCCCTAATGTAGTCATGAAGGTGGGTGACATCTTTTCTCTCATGAATATGGTCTCTGGAGATCTGGGAAGATCTTTATTGCCTGGAAGGGTAAAGGCTTTAATGGGCGATGCGATCGAATTTACCCCTTTATTGCCAAAATATCAGGTCACCCAACGTATTGGCCTAATGTACCTCCAGGCTAATGAATCAAACCCTAATATCCTTGCTATAGCGGCTGAAACCCGCATGTTGCATCGCAATAATTCCTAGGCCCATCTTGATACACCGGTTAAATAATTAACTTAAAGTTAATGAATATATACTTTCATTAATTGATTCAGGTATAGCTCAGCTATACATTAGTAATCGAGCCCTCACCTTTTGGGTTGAATTCTTTGAGAGATACACATGCTTGAAAAGCTAGCAAAAGCCCGTTACTTTTCCCGCGTTACCGGCGCGGTCAATCGACTTATTTCTGAGCGCGGTGAATCTAATGCCGTCAGTATGGCTGATGATGTGATCCACAATTATCGCAAGCTCTCTAAAGACCAACATTCTAAATTTTTCAATTTTCTCTTTGAAAAACTCAATCCCGATGCTGCTGCCGTCATGGCTGCCGCACAAAATTTTTCAGCAGAAGCGAGTGCGCGCAATTACATTAAATTGCAACGAGTGACTGAGCCGCCAAGGCAAGAATTGTTTCGTCGACTAAATCGCGCTACTAATGGAACTGCTGCGTTAGTGGGTATGCGTCGTGATCTGTTGCAATTATTGGAAAAGCAACCCGAGTTAACTGCAGTGGATTTTGACTTACGTCACCTCCTGTCATCTTGGTTTAATCCAGGATTTCTGAAGATGCATCGGGTGGATTGGAAGTCGCCTGCAGAGGTTTTAGAAAAGCTCATTCAGCATGAAGCTGTTCATGCAATTGATGGCTGGGATGACCTGCGCCGCCGCTTGCAGCCTGATCGTAGATGTTTTGCCTTCTTCCATCCGCAACTTCCAAATGAGCCTTTGATCTTCGTTGAAGTGGCTCTTTTGCCGGAAATCCCAGCCGTGATTACGCCTTTGGTGGATAAGAAGGCAGAGACAGTTCATCAGACCTCACAATATAAAGTAGCTGCTTTTTATTCGATTAGTAACTGCGAGCCTGGCTTGCGCGGCGTTTCAATGGGTAACTTCTTGATTAAGCGTGTTGCCGAGCAACTACATGCAGAATTCCCTGGTCTCAAAACCTTTGTCACGCTATCGCCTATTCCAGGTTTTATTGACTGGGTAGCTGCTGGTGCAGATATTGCTGGCGAAAAGACTGGCACTCAACTCAAGCCGGCAATTCGTACAGCGCGGGAGCAATCCTTGGAAGTGCTGGGACTTGCTAATCGCTCTTGGCCCGAGCGTTTAAGTGCTGGCTGGCATCCAGACAATGCTACTGAAAAAGAAAAAGCCGCTTTACTATGTCTTGCAAGTATTTACTTGGCCTTAGGTTCTGCTGGTCGTAACGGTAATCCGGTTGCTAAGTTTCACTTGGGCAATGGCGCTAAGCTTCATCAAATTAACTGGGCTGGAGATCTCTCTCGCAAAGGTTTAAGGCAGTCAGCGTCACTCATGGTTAATTATTTATATGATCTTTCCGCTGTTGAGGAAAATCATGAGCGCTTTACGCATGGAGAAATTGATTATTCGCGTGCGGTTGGCCGATTAATGCAGGCCTAGAAATATATTTTTGGAGGAGAGGCTCTAAAAGCAGAATTCAGAGAATATTCGCTTTAGAGTATGTGGCAAGGAAGCAGACACTAAGATCTGACCGTATTATGCAGTCTATAAAACACTACTAGGAGAACAATATGAGCAATGAATTGAAATCTGGGTCCAATAAGCCAAATGCTTTGCGTCGCCAATTATTAGCGGGATCTGCAGCGTTGCCTTTAGCTGGCGTTGTGGGTTATAGCCCTGCATCAAAGGCTCAAGGCGCAACTAAAACCTTGAACATCTCACATCAGTTTCCTGGTGGAACTATTCAAGCGGGCGATTTTCGTGATCGTCTCTGCCGTAAATTTGCTGAATCTGTTGAAAAACGTACTAAAGGCGCACTGAAGTTTCAGGTATACCCAGGCTCATCGTTGATGAAAACGAATGCTCAGTTCAGCGCAATGCGTAAGGGTGCCTTAGATATTTCATTGTTCCCAATGCCATACGCTGGTGGAGAAGTTCCTGAGTTGAACATTGGCTTGATGCCGGCGTTGGTTACTAGTTACGAGCAGGCTGCTAAATGGAAGACTGCTGAAGTAGGTAAGATGTTGACAAAAATACTAGAAGACAAAGGGGTTGTTCTCTTGAGTTGGGTTTGGCAAGCCGGTGGCGTGGCAAGCAGAAGCAAGTCGATTGTCCTGCCAGAGGATGTTAAGGGGATGAAGATTCGTGGCGGTAGTCGTGAGTTCGACTTGATGCTCAAGGCAGCAGGGGCTTCAGTGATCTCATTGCCCTCTAACGAGATCTACGCGGCTATGCAAACCGGCGCAATGGATGCGGCTTACACATCTTCCACAAGCTTTATGTCATTTAAGTTAGAAGAGTTGGCCAAAGCATTTACTAGTGCTCGCCAAAAATCGTATTGGTTCATGCTTGAGCCATTGATGATGTCCAAGCAAATCTTTGATGCTTTGCCAAAAGATCAGCGTGATGCCCTCATGGCTGCTGGTGCCGAGATGGAAAAGTTTGGACTCGAAGCTGCAAAAGATGATGACAAGACTGCAGCCTTGGCTTACGCAAGAGCTGGCAGCAAAGTCACAGACGTCGATGCAGCAATTGTGGACAAGTGGAGAGCGGTTGCACGTGACAGCGCCTGGAAAGACTACGCAGAGAAGAATGAAAGCTGCGCAGCATTGCTAAAAGCAGCGGAAAAAGTGACCTAAATCATGACTCAATTATTACAAGCGGCAGACCGCTTCATGTCTGGTATGAATAAGCTGATGGTGTTGTTTGGATCATTGGCCCTGGTGGCTGCTTCATTCATCTTGAGTTATAGCGTTGCTTCAAGGGCATTTTTTGGAGCAACGACTGACTGGCAAGATGAGGCTGCCGTATTTTGCTTGGTAGGTGCTACTTTCCTTTGTGGCGCTTACGTTCAGCAAATTCGCGGACATGTGGGTATTTCAGCGATTTCTACGATGCTGCCTAAAGCGATCAATCGCTTAAGAGTGTTGATTATTGATATTGCCTCATGTGCCTTCTGTGCATTCTTTGCATGGAAGTCATGGACTTTGTTTCATGAAGCGTGGGTTGATGGTCAAGTAACCTCATCTTCATGGGCTCCACCGCTGTGGATTCCCTACATCATGATGTCTATTGGTATGACTTTGTTAGCGTTTCAGATTTTGCTCCAAGCGTTTGGAGATGTTGTTCATCCAGGCGAAGGGGAATAAGTATGTCAATCACGATATTAGGATTGCTGTTTGCAGCAGTTACCTTATTGGTAATGTTTTCAGGAATGCCCATCTCATTTGCGTTGGGCTCAGTAGCAGTGATCTTTATGGTGTTCTTTATGCCTGCATCCTCATTGGATACAGTGACTCAGAACGTCTACGAAGAGATGGCTAGCATCACCTTGCTCTCGATTCCGCTCTTTATCTTAAAAGGGGCGGCGATCGGACGTTCACGCGCCGGTCAAGATTTGTATGAAGCTCTGCACGTTTGGCTTGGTAAGGTTCCAGGCGGCTTAGGCGTTGCTAACGTGTTAGCCTGTGCTTTGTTTGCTGCGATGGCGGGCTCCAGTCCTGCAACGTGTTCGGCTATTGGCAGCGCTGGTATTCCAGAGATGCGTAAGCGTGGTTACTCACCAGGATTGGCGGCAGGCATTATTGCTGCTGGTGGAACCTTAGGCATTCTGTTGCCACCTTCCATCACGATGATTTTGTATTCAGTTGCTGCAGAACAATCATTGGGGCGTTTATTCCTTGCTGGTATTGGCCCTGGCCTGATGTTGGTATTGTTCTTCTCGATCTACACCGTGTATCGTTTCCGTAAAGAATACAACCTGGCCTTAGAAGCTGTGAAGGTTGGCGCTCCAAGTCAACCGATCTTGGAACGTCACACCTACACCATGCAGCAGAAGATGAGTTCTCTGCCACGTGTCCTGCCTTTCTTAGTGTTATTGATTGGTGTCATGATTGCGCTCTACGGAGGCTATGCAACACCATCTGAAACTGCAGGCCTTGGCGCTATTTTGGCGTTTGCATTGATTGCTGGTATTTACAAGATGTGGCGAATTAAGGATTTGTCGCCATTGCTCAATGCCACCATTAAAGAATCCACAATGCTGATGTTCATCATTGGAATGTCTTTGTTGTTTTCCAATGTGATGAGCCATTTACACCTCAGCCAGTCAGCTGCGCAAGCGATTGTTGATCTCGGCTTTGGACGTTGGGGATTATTGGCCGCCATTTTGATTTTGGTCGTGATCTTGGGCTTCTTCTTGCCACCGGTCTCTATTATTTTGATGACTGCACCAATTTTCTTGCCACCATTAAGAGCTGCTGGATTTGATTTGGTTTGGTTTGGAGTGGTCATGACTATCGTGATGGAGACGGGTTTAATACATCCACCGGTGGGCCTCAATATCTTCGTAATCAAAAACATCGCACCCGATATTTCTTTAAATGAAATTATCTGGGGGGTTTTCCCATTTGTAATCATCATGATTCTCTCCGTTGTATTGCTTTGCTTTGTGCCAGAGATTGCTACAGGGTTATCTGATTTGGTAATGGGTGTGGCCAAGGCGCATTGATTGCAGTATTGATAAAAACTTTAGTCTTATAGGAAATTTCATGAATTTATATGCACTCTTGGAAAAAGGTTTTCCAAAAGATAAAAAAGCGTGCGCTCTCGAGACTCACGACGGCCTTTATTACTCTTGGGGTGACCTGGAGTCGGCAACCGCTAAGCTTGCCAATTTACTGGTTAGCCTCAAGCTTCCAAAAGGAGCAAGGGTTGCAGTACAGGTTGAGAAGTCTCCTGAGGCACTTTTTCTTTATCTAGCAACGATTCGTGCTGGCTACGTATATTTACCATTGAATACCGCTTATCAGTCAGCTGAAATCCAGTACTTCCTGGAGAATGCTGAACCAGCAGTAGTTGTCTGCAGCAGCAAGAATCTCTCTTGGGTATCTAAGGTGGCTTCCGAGGCTGGTACTAAGCAGGTATTTACGCTGGACGAGAATCGTACAGGCACTTTATTAGATCGTGCAGCAAGCCTAAGCGATAAATTCAAAACAGTTCCTGCAAAAGACGATGATCTTGCAGCGATTTTGTATACCTCCGGTACAACTGGTCGCAGTAAAGGTGCGATGCTTACTCATCAGAACCTTGGTAGCAATGCCCAAGTATTGCAAAAGTTCTGGGGCTGGAAAAAAGGTGATGTACTACTTCACGCTTTGCCTATCTTCCACGTACATGGATTGTTTGTTGCGGCTCACGGCGCTTTGATTAATGGCAGCAAAATGATTTGGTTGCCACGTTTGGATACTGCGCAGCTGATTAAACATATGCCGCAGTCTACGGTGATGATGGGCGTTCCTACATTCTATGTACGCCTATTGGCCGATCAAGGGTTCGACAAAAAAGTAGCGCGCAATATGCGTCTATTTGTTTCTGGTTCAGCCCCATTGTTAACTGAAACATTTAATACCTTTAAAGAAGTGATTGGCCAACCGATTCTTGAGCGTTATGGTATGAGTGAGACGGTGATGTTGGTTTCCAATCCTTACAAAGGAAAGCGTGTAGGCGGTTCAGTAGGTCTGCCATTGCCTGGCGTTAAGGTGCGTGTAGTGGATGAAGACAACAAGCCATGCAAAGTCAATGAAATTGGCAGTATTCAAGTGAAGGGCCCGAATGTATTTAAGGGCTACTGGCGTATGCCTGAAAAGACTGCTGAAGAGTTCACAAAAGATGGTTGGTTCAAGACTGGCGACGTAGGTCGTTGGGGAGGTGATGCCAATGGCGGCAAGGCACCTAATGACTATTTATGCATCGTTGGTCGTAGCAAGGACTTGATTATCTCTGGCGGCTATAACGTCTATCCAAAAGAAATCGAAAGCTTTATCGATGACATGACTGGTGTTGATGAGAGTGCTGTGATTGGTATTCCGCATCCTGATTTTGGCGAGGCAGTGATGGCGGTGGTTGTGCCTAAGGCTGGAGCAAAACTGAATGCAGAAGCAATGATTGCTACTTTGAAAACACAAATTGCGAACTTTAAGATTCCAAAGCGTGTGGTGATTGTTACCGATTTACCTCGTAACGCTATGGGTAAGGTACAAAAGAATATTTTGCGTCAGCAGTACACAGCTTAATTAAAAGCCGAATGCCTTGCGGCTTTCATTAAACATGAAGGCTGCAAGGAAAAAAAGCATGATGCCAAAAACGCGTTTGAGTTGAGCAATATCGAGTTTTCTGGCCATCTTTGCACCTAATGGTGCAGTAAAAATACTGACCGTCACAATGCATGCTACTGCTGGCAAATAAACAAAGCCCAAGGATCCTGCGGGAAGGTTGGGGTTGCTCCAGCTTCCATACATATAACCCAGTGTTGCTGCTGCTGCAATTGGGAA
This sequence comes from uncultured beta proteobacterium, assembly GCA_903892315.1. The sequence continues at coordinate 13,725 of CAITHY010000158.1, forward strand.
GCCCAGGCCAGATGAAGTAGCCATTGCTGTATGTGGCTTAACGTTGCACCAAAGCATAAACGGCACGGTAATAAATGCGCCACCAGCGCCCACTAAACTGGCAAGTGCGCCAGCAAAGGTACCAAAAGAAAATAAGCCAAACGTACCAGGCAGGTCTCTGCCTGCCTTAGGTTTCTTATTGAGTAGCATCTGAATTGAGGTGTAAACAATAAAGACTGCAAAGAAGAACGAGAGCCATGAGGTTTTGAGTGCCTCAAACAATTCACTACCACCAATAAGTCCGCCAAAAATCATTCCGGGGCTTAAGGAGGCAACCAGCTTCCAATCAATTGAGCCATGTTTGTGATGGGCCCAAATTGCCGAGGTAGTTGTAAACAGAATGGTGGCCATTCCAGTGGCAATAGCCATGTGCACGATGACTTCTTGACTAAATCCAAGATGATTAAATACCAGGATCATGAAGGGCACCAGAATCATGCCGCCACCAATGCCGAGTAGGCCAGCCAAGTAGCCTGAGATGGCACCGCACAACATTAACATCAAGATATCGCTTAGTAACATGAATTCCCCGCCTTGGCCGCTAGGCCATCATCCTGAACCCTAAGGTTCAAGGTGGAGCGGCTACTCTGCTTCGGGTGCATTAAGAGGCTCAGGGAGTAACCAAGTCTAAGTTGGCACTGTGAACTTGCAAAACGCTCACGCCCACAAGGTAAAGATCGTTCCGGATGCTTGCGCATCGGTTCAAGGAACTATTGGCCT
>CAITHY010000159.1 GCA_903892315.1 uncultured beta proteobacterium
CCAATTTTGCCCACCTCTAATGTTGATGCGCTTACGACACCTACAAACAATCCAATAACAAACCCGACAACTAAATGTTTCATCCCCATTTTTTTCTCCCACAATTATGTTGTTAGCGGTGAGTTAATACTCTGCTTGTGCCAATTAGAAAAACTTGTCCTAAGTCAATTTTGTTGGTGAGAGTGAGTAATACTTTAGTTCTAATGATGATTTTTAGTATTAAAAAACGCTATGAGGATTTTTATTGTTGCGGCGCGTTAAAGAGTTTTTAATATTTACGAAGGATCAGACATCCTTGGCCCTGGTCGATCTCGCCTTATATATTTAAATGCGATCATCGTCACCATAGGTTAAGCTATTCCGATGGATAAAAATACTTTTATGACGACGCCCGTCAAGCGATCTTCAACTTCGCTCTTTTCAAATGCGTTTATCGATTTTTATCACTTAGTCGTTCGAACAACATGGCCTCGTTTTTTGGCCTCATTCATATTTGTTTTTTTAGCCATTAATTTGCTTTTTGGTTTTCTCTATTACCTTCAAGGCGAATCTATCGCTGGACTAAAGGGCATTGGATTCTTGGAGTATTTCTTCTTTAGCGTCCAAACCCTAGCCACCATAGGCTATGGAAGTATGTATCCCCAGACTCTCTATGGACATGTATTAGTAACGATTGAGGCTATGGTGGGTTTGTTAGGGGTGGGCATGTTTGCCGCCCTCGCATTTGCCAGAATCTCATTACCAAGATCAAGGGTTGTCTTTAGTAATTCGGCTGTAGTGAATACATTTGAAGGTCAGCCAGCGCTAATGTTCAGAATGGCCAATGAAAGAAACAATCGCATTATTGGCGCTGAAGTGGAGTTGAGCCTTTTCATTCAAGAGACCACTAAAGAGGGCCAGAGTATGCGACGAATCTATGACCTTAATCTAGCCCGAAACCATACCCCCATGCTGGCATTGACTTGGCTTGTAATTCATCCGATTGATGAGAAGAGCCCACTAGCAAAATTATCTCAAGCAGACTTAGCCAAGGCGGACTTTGCTTTGGTAGCAACGGTTAAAGGTTTAGATGAAACTGTTTCACAAACAATTCATTCCAACCACACCTATACCTTTAAAGATATTCGCTGGAACCATCGCTTTATAGATCTGTATCGTAAGAGCGACTCTGGTATGAATGATTTCATTGATCAGACTTTGATTCACGATACGACAGACCAGCCTTTATAAAAATGGCCCCTTAAAAGGCCAACACCATAAAAGGAAATCTCATGTTGAAGTTATATGCGTTTGCTACGCCAAATAATCTCAAGCCACTCATCATGATGGAAGAGCTGGGCTTGGAGTATGAGTTACTCCCAGTCAATATTCGTCAGGGCGATCAAAAAGCAGATGCGTTTTTAAAGCTTAATCCCAACGCCAAGGTTCCTGTGCTTGTTGATCCTGAGGGCAGAAGTAAAGAATTTGTATTAACGGAGTCCGCGGCAATTTTGGTTTACTTGGCAGAGAAGTATGGCAAATTTATGCCAGCCACTGTTGAAGAAAAAGCTCGTGTCTTTGAGCAGTTATTTTTTCATGCTTCTGGCATTAGTCCTGCTTTTGGCAATTCCGGATTTTTTCAAAAGTTAGCTTCTGAAAAAGTTCCCATGGCGATTGATCGCTTTCATGGTGAGGCAAAACGCTTAACGGGTTTGCTCGATACGATTTTGGCAAATAAAGAATATGTTGCTGGCAATGACTACTCAATTGCGGATATGGCGCATTTTGGTTGGATGTGGCGCAGTGCCTTTGCTGGCATTGAATTAGCAGACTATCCCCATGTAAAGCGCTGGTATGAACAGATTGCTAATCGCCCAGCAGTAAAAGTGGCAATTTCAAAACTCGAGGCTTTAGTGCCTCCTGCCCCTTAAGGAGTTGTGATGCTTGACATGTATTCATATGAACCGAAGAACGGGCATGGCCTGCCACATGACCCATTTAATGCCATCGTAGGGCCAAGACCGATCGGGTGGATTTCAACTCAAAGTAAAGCTGGCGTAGTTAATCTAGCCCCATATAGCTTCTTTAATGCCTTTAATTATGTTCCGCCCATCATTGGTTTTTCCAGCGTTGGCTACAAAGACACTCTGAGAAATATTGAAGAGAATGGCGAGTTTGTTTGGAATCTAGTCACTTCAGATTTGGTGGAGGCCATGAATCAATCTTGTGCCCCATATCCCCCTGAAGTGAGCGAGTTTGATGCTACAGGTCTTGAGCAAGCTAAATCAATTTTAGTGGTGCCACCAAGAGTGGCCAAAGCTAAAGTAGCATTTGAATGTAAATGTACAGAAATTGTTCAACTCAAAGGTATTTCGGGTGAGAAGGCTCAGACATGGTTGGTGCTTGGTGAGGTTGTAGAAATTCATATTGATAAGGCCTTATTAAAAGACGGAATCTACGAGACATCTGAGGCTGGCCATGTTCTCAGGGGCGGTGGGCCAGCTGATTACTTCACTATTGGTAAGGAGCAACTCTTTAAGTTATATCGCCCTCAATAGACCATGCTTGAAGCATCCTTTTGAAGCGATTGGTGAAAAACTAAACTATGAAGGTGCCTCATTAACGGAGGCTTTAGAAGTCATTAAATGATTGAACGAATACTCAGTATTACCTTGCCCATCTTTGCCATAGTGTTGGCGGGATTTATTTATGGGCGAGTAAAAAAACCGAATATGGCAGGCGCCAACCAAATCATTATTGATTTAGCCTTGCCGTGCTTAATCTTTACGTCGTTATCAGCAAAACAGTTTGAACTAACCAGCGCCAGCTTCTTTGTATTGGCCGCAACGATAGTGGTGATATTTTCAGGACTTTTGATTTGGCCATTAGCAAAATATTCCGGTACTGGCGCTAAGGCTTTATTACCATCTGTGATGTTTGGCAATGTGGGCCCGATAGGTATTCCATTAACCATTCTTGCCTTTGGGCCAGACGGTTTAGCCCCCGCCGTTTTGCTCTTAGTCCTTTCTAATATTCTTCACTTCTCTGTGGGTGTGGGGATTATGAGTGGCAGGGTAGATGCCAAACTGATTTATGCCAGCCCTTTAGTTTGGGCAACCATCCTGGGAGTTGTATTTTCATGCTTTCATCTATCTTTACCAGAGTGGGCAAATATCCCCGTATCTATGGTCGGTAACATCTTGGTGCCGCTGATGCTTTTGTCTCTAGGTACTCGATTAGCTGATAGCAAGATTAAACATCTTAAAGTAGGGGCGATTGGCTCTGTTTTGTCTATAGTCACGCGCTTATTAATAACCTACCTAGTTATCATGTTAATTCCTTTGGAGCCCATTCAAAAAGGCGCATTGATATTGTTTGCCGGACTACCCCCAGCAGTTTTTAACTATATGATTGCTGATCGATATAAACAAGAGCCAGATAAAGTCGCTTCGATTGTCATCGTCGGACATTTGTTATCTTTACTCGCTTTGCCTTTAGTTCTTTGGTTAGCACTTTAATTGATGAAAGAAAATATGCTTAAGCTCTACTATCACCCATCACCCAATCCAGCAAAAGTGGCTCTGTATTTAGAAGAGACCAATACACCTTACGAAATTATTGTGACTGATACTCGCAAGGGCGATCAACACAAGCCAGAATTTAGAGCAATCAATCCCAATGGAAAGACGCCTGCTTTAGTTGATGGCGATATTAAGGTGTTTGATAGCAACGCCATCATGCTGTACTTGGGTGAAAAGATTGGCAAGTTCATGCCAGCAAATACACCACAAGCACATGCCGAGCTATATTCATGGCTCATGTTTGTTGCCACTGGTATTGGCCCTTATTGTGGTCAAGCCGTTCACTTTAAACACTTTGCCCCAGAGCCAAAAGAATACGCAGTCAATCGCTATGACTTTGAAGCATGGCGTCATTGGTTATTAATTGAAGAGCGTTTATCTAAGCAAGCTTATATGCTTGATGAATACGGCATTGTGGATATGTCTGTATGGGGCTGGGCAAGAGTGATTCCTTTTGTGTTGGGCGAAGGAGCCTGGGAAAGGTTGCCTAGTGTCAAACGCCTTTTAGATGAAATCAATGCCAAGCCCAGTGCCCAGGCTGTTGAGGCGATAAAGACCAAGTTCACCTTCAAGGCAGAGGTCGATGAGGAGTCTAGAAAGAATTTGTTTCCCAGCAACGAGCGTCTAAATAAATAGGATCGACATCCTAGGCCTTGGGTCGATTCCGCCCCGGGCTCCCAAGAAATACCAAAACCACCTTCGGGTGGTTTTTTATTAATCGGGTTTAGAATGGCCAATGTTATATTTCTTATTGCGGCTCTTTAGCTCTCTCCCGCTGGCGGTTCTTCAAATTATTGGCGCTTGTATTGGGCTTTTGATTTACTTGTGCTCTCCCCGGTACCGCGGGCGGCTATATAAAAATCATCAGAGTGCTGCTAATTATTCTGGATTTAAATCAACCCCATGGAGGGTGGCAGCCGAATCCGGAATGATGTTTGCTGACACCTTATGGATTTGGAGACATCCAAAATCCTCTATCAATAAAGTGGCCATTGAAAACTTGGATCAAGTGATTGAGCTATCCAAAAATGGAAAGGGCTTAATTGTTCTTGCCTCACATTTGGGAGGCTTTGAAATAGTGCCTCGTATTTTTGCTAAGCATACAAGGGCAACTGTAATGTATAGGCCAGCCCGAAAAGTATGGGTGAATGAGCTAATGCTTAAATCACGAAAACACACTGAGATTGAGTTTGTTGAAGCAAATATTGGCGGGGTTCGTCAGATTAAGCGAGCTTTAGTAAAAGGTGAGGTAGTCGGCTTATTGGCGGATCAGGTGCCTAGCGTTGGCGATGGAGTGTGGGCTAAATTTTTTAATCAATATGCCTACACAACATCGTTTCCAGTTAAATTGGCTCGCCAAGCAAATGTGGCAATCCTTTTTGTGGGAGCAGAAAGACTGGGCTTGGGCAAGGGCTGGCTAATCAAGAGTCGACTGATGACAGAGGAATTTTCAGGCTGTCTAGTGGATGCATGTACAGAAATGAATCAATATTTTGAAGAGATGATACTTTCAAAGCCACATCAATATATGTGGTCATATAACCGCTATAAAATTCCTGCCGGGGCAGAGATGGCCCCCATTGAATAAGACATGCGCTTAGCCCTGGTTGATTCGGCCCGGGCCACCAAGGGCCACTAAAATCACCTTAGGGTGTTTTTCATGTTGGGCAATATCGTTAAAACGACATGCGATGCTGAGGTAAGCCCGTTAATTCGGTCTCAGCAAACCAGAAGGGTAAAGAGCATAATAAAAGTAGATTAAAAATAAGAGGCAACTAAATGCTGGATACGCTTATTTTGAGCAGAATTCAATTCGCTTCGAATATGACTTTTCATATTCTTTTCCCAACGATATCGATTGCTTTGGGATGGGTGCTGTTTTATTTCAAAGTTAAATTTAATAAAACTGGTGACTCGGTGTGGGGTGATGCTTATCAATTCTGGGTCAAGATATTTGCTCTAACCTTTGCCCTGGGTGTTGTTAGTGGTATCACGATGAGCTTTCAGTTTGGGACTAACTGGCCTGGATATATGCAAACGGTAGGCAATATCGCAGGACCTTTGCTAGGCTACGAAGTTTTATCGGCATTCTTCCTTGAGGCAACTTTCTTAGGAATTATGTTGTTTGGCTCTAAGCGGGTTTCTCAAAGAGCCCACACTATCGCCACATTCTTGGTTGCCTTCGGCACATCACTTTCTGCATTTTGGATCATTGCCTTAGATTCTTGGATGCAAACCCCGCAAGGGTTTGAGATGATCAATGGTCAAGCCCATGCGACCAATTGGATTGAGATTGTCTTTAATCCTTCGATGCCTTATCGCCTCTTTCACATGATGACGGCATCATTTTTGACAGTAACATTCTTAATTGCAGGCATTTCTTCTTATCGATATTTGAAGGGTATCAATCTTGCGGGTAATCGAGCGCTGATTAAGTTAGCGATGAGTGTGGCGATAGTATTGACCCCATTACAAATTGTGCTTGGTGATTCGCATGGCCTAAATACACTCGAGTATCAGCCGGCAAAGGTCGCGGCAATGGAAGGAATTTGGGAGACAACAAAAGGCGCCCCTGCCGTTTTGTTTGCCATACCCGATCAAAGCGTCAAAGCTAATCAATACGAAATAGCGATTCCAAAGCTTGCATCTTTATATTTGACACACTCATTTGTGGGTGAAGTGAAGGGCTTGGATGCTTTTCCTGGCGCAACCCCACCAGTCGCCCCTATTTTCTTTGCTTTCCGCATCATGGTCGGGATTGGTATGTTAATGCTCTTAACCGCCTGTGTTGGTTTTTATCTGACCAGAAAAAGTAAAGAGCTGCCAATCTGGCTCTTAAAGGGTCTCAGTGTGATGACTTTTTCTGGTTGGGTCGGTGTGGTTGCTGGCTGGTATGTGACCGAGATAGGCAGGCAGCCTTACCTAGTGAGTGGGGTGCTAAAGACCGCGGATGCGGTTACTAAAGTACCTACCAATATGGTTTTGGGTACGCTCGTGATGTACCTTGCGCTGTATTTAGGGTTGATTGTTTCTTACATCTGGGTTGTTTTTTATCTGGCAAGACAAACTCAACCCGTGCATATTGTTAATGGGCAAAAACCAGGCTTGAATAACGGCATTGCAGGAGCTTAATAATGATTCCTAATTTATCCGAGCCTTCTGGTTGGTTACCCCTTTTCTTTTTAGTTGCCATGGGCATTGCCATGGTTGCTTACGTTGTTTTAGATGGATACGACTTGGGCGTTGGCATCTTATTGAATCAGGCAAACGAATCAGAAAAGGACATCATGATTTCATCAATCGGTCCATTTTGGGATGCTAATGAAACTTGGCTTGTGCTCGGAGTCGGCGTTCTCTTGATTGCCTTTCCAATGGCCCACGGAATTATTTTGACTGAACTCTATTTGCCTGTTGGCATCATGTTGGCCGGTTTAATTTTACGAGGTGTATCTTTTGACTTTCGTGCAAAAGCACATTTGAGTCAGAAGTCAGTCTGGAATTTTCTATTCTTTTTTGGTAGTTTCTTGGCTGCAGCATCTCAAGGGGTGATGGTCGGTAGAGAAGTGATTGGCTTTGACTCGGGATACTTGGGCTGGATATTTTCATTTATCGTAGCGCTTTGCCTACCTGCTGGATATGCCCTATTGGGGGCTGGCTGGCTGATTATGAAAACCTCTGGCGAGTTACAACTCAAGGCAGTGGGCTGGGCAAGAAGGTGCCTCTTATTTACTGCGCTAGGGGTAGGAATCATTTCTGTAGCAACACCATTCTTCAGTTCAGAGATTGCTGCTAAGTGGTTTAACTTCCCTAACGTCTTTTTCTTATTGCCGTTCCCAGTTTTGTCCTTGGCTTGTTTTATCTTGATTGATTTGACCTTGTTAAAAATGCAGAAGAATAAGCCCGCTCCCGTTTGGGTTCCTTTTGCCCTAAGCGTAGCCATCTTTGTACTAGCATTTTTAGGAATCGCTTACAGCATGTTCCCCTACATTGTTGTGGACAAAATGACCATTTGGCAGGCGGCCTCAGCTACCGAGTCATTGTGGGTAATATTTTGGGGTGCTGTAGTTGTGCTGCCAACGATTATTGGATACACCATTTATTCTTATAAAATCTTTTGGGGTAAAACGGAACCTCTTAGCTATTACTAAGATAACGGCGGGGCTAATGCAAGAATTTCTAAAATTACCTAGGGTGTTGATATGAACAATTTCTTGGATCCAGCAATTCTCTTTTTTGTCTTTGGTGCTTTTGCTGGTGCCGTTAAATCCAATCTAGAAATTCCTCAGCCTATTGCGAGATTCTTATCGCTCTATTTATTGATGGCTTTGGGTTTAAAGGGTGGCTTTGCTCTGCATAAATCAGGATTTACTCTCGAGATTGGCTTAGCACTTGGGTTGGCAATATTTTTGGCAATCATCATCCCTCTAATGGGGTATTTAGTTTTAAGAACCAAACTCAATAACTATGATGCGGCTGCTATTGCCGCTACTTATGGTTCAGTTAGCGCTGTTACATTTATTACTGCGACCCAAGCACTTGATCAATATGGTATTACGTTTGGCGGGCATATGGCGGCTGCAATGGCCTTGATGGAGTCCCCTGCAATTATTCTGGCAATCTTGTTAGCCAATAAGGCAAGGGCATCGACTACGAATTCAGCGCAGTCGACGGGTATGTCAAAAATCCTGCATGAATCATTTACGGATGGCGCGCAGCTACTCCTTTTAGGCTCAATGATAGTTGGCTTAGTCAGTGGTGATAGCGGGCAAAAAATAATGGCCCCATTTTCAATCGATTTGTTCAAGGGGATGCTTGCCTTCTTTTTGCTTGATATGGGTTTAATGGCAGCCAAGAACTTTGAGGGATTAAAGGGTAAGCCGCCCATTACTTTGGTTTATGCAATTGGCGCCCCTTTGGTTCATGCCTCTATTGCATTGGGACTGTGCAAGTTATTGGGCCTGCCATTGGGTGATACCGTTTTATTAATGGTGCTTGCCGCTAGCGCTTCTTATATTGCTGTGCCGGCAGTGTTAAGGCATGCTCTTCCAGAGGTAAACCCAGCTCTATATATGGGAATGTCATTAGGCATTACCTTCCCCTTCAATATCATTTTAGGGATCCCACTGTATGCCTATGTTGCGGGCCTAACTTACTAGATGGCATCCCTCCTCTATTCTGGTTGACTCCGCCCTGGTCGGGATTAGAATGAATCATAACCAGCAGGAGGTGAAGTGATGGGTTCTAAAAAATGGGTGGGTGGATTGCTATTGAATGTTTCGCTGATTTCTTTGGCTGGCGCCGCTATCCCTGAGCCACCAAATCCTTTGGCCAACATCAATCTGAGTTTTGATCAGCGCTTTGAGCAGATGAAGCAAATAGATGCTGCATTGCTTAAGGCAACACCAGAAGAGCGAAAAGCATACTGGCATCAGAGGCGTGATCAAATGAAGGTCTTAAGCCCCGAAGATCGTCAGTTGCTTCAGATAAAGATGAAGGCTCAATGGCAATCCATTACCCCTGAGCAAAAAGAGAAAATGAAGGCCGAGAGAAAAGCCTTCTTTGATGGACTAACACCAGAAGAGCAGGCAGACATGAAGGCCCGTAGAGATAAATGGGAAAACATGACTCCCGAGGAGAGGCAGAAGTGGCTTAAACAACCCAGCTAGGTTGAGTAAACTGCCCCCTATTTCAATGAGCGACTTTATTGGGTTTAGTCCGAAGGCTTTCCAATTTCTTGAAGAGCTTACCGATAACCAAACCAGGGTTTGGTTTGCTGAGCATCGCTCGCAGTATGAAGAGTTTGTGCGTGAGCCTATGAAGCACTTTACAGACGCCCTGTCTGAGAGTCTCGCTAATAAAGATGTGCCATTGTGGGGTGATCCCAAAAAATCCCTCTATAGAATTAATCGAGATGCACGGTTTTCAAAAGCAAAGCATCCATATAGCATGCATGCCAGCGGGCTCTTTACTAGAACTGGCGACAAGTATTCTCCGGGTGTCCTCTATTTTCGTTTAGACCCCCTAGGCAGCAGATGTGCTGCAGGCTATTTGCAACCAGAACCCCATAATCTAAAAAAACTTAGACAGGGGATTTTAGATAACCCTAAGGCTTGGCTATCCCTTGAGAGGTCTCTAAAAAGAAAAGGCTATGAGTTTGATTACTCAAACACATTGGCTCGAATTCCGAGGGGCTTTAATGATGTTCCCAAAGAGATTGAAAGAGCAATTAAGCTAAAAGGTTGGATTATTAGAAAGCAGTTGCCCAGATCAATGATTTGCTCGAAAGAATTAATTAAAGAAGTCACTGGATTTGCTCAAGATATGCTTCCCCTTCTCAGCTTTGGGTGGCATGCATTGGCTCAATTTTCAGATTAGAGGCCAAGCAGTAGCGCTACTCGCAAAGTTTTTTAAACAACAATACGAATTCATAATAAAAAGCAGGAGACAAAATGTATAAGCTCATCGCCTTTGATGCCTATGGCACATTATTTGATGTTTACTCCATGGGGCAGCTAGCTGAAGAGCTATTTCCGGGACATGGTCAGGCATTTGCTCTGATGTGGCGCGAGCGCCAAATTGAATACACCCGCCTTGTCACCATGAGTGATCCCAACCCGAACGGCAGTAAACACTATTTGCCATTTTGGGAGCTCACTATTCGATCGCTGCGCTATGTCTGTAAGCGCATGAGCTTAAACCTCACACCAGAATACGAAAAGCGATTAATGGATCAGTATGCCAAGCTCACCGGCTTTGAAGATAGCGTGAGTGTTCTCAAAGCTATTAAAGAAAAAGGTTTATCGACCGCCATACTGTCTAACGGCAGTAGAGAGATGCTGGCTACTGTAGTGGAGAGTAATGGAGTAAAGCCCTACCTAGATCAGGTTGTGACAATTGAAGATGTGCGCTTATTTAAAACTGCTCCCCAAGCCTATGAGCTTTTACTCAAAGCATTCCCCGTCAAGAAAGAAGAAATTCTGTTTGTATCGAGTAACGCATGGGATGCTCTAGCGGCCAAGTGGTATGGCTTTGATGTATTTTGGGTCAATCGTCTTGGACATCCTTTTGAAGAGATTGGTGAAAAACCAAACTATGAAGGCGATTCTTTAAGCAAAGTATTGAAAGTTATCTAAGGAGGTATGAATGCTATTAATCACATCAATTATTGCTGCCGCCTTAACGCTTATATTCATCAAACTTTCTTTTGCCGTCATTAGCTTGAGAAGAAAAAATAAGGTTGGCCTAGGAAGTGGTGGACATGAAGATCTCGAGAGGGCTATTCGTACCCAAGGCAATTTTGCCGAATACGTTCCCCTTGGACTGGTCTTAATTGCTTGTCTGGAGTTAAATGGCGCCCCTTGGTGGTTAGTTGCCATACCGGGTATTGCGCTCATTATTGGGCGCTTGATTCATGCAAAAGGCATGAATACCCCTCCACCAGATTTCAGCAAGCGTGTGCTTGGAATGAAATTTACCTTTCTCACACTTATTGCGTTGGCTGCTCTGAACTTGGGGTGGTCTTTATTCTATCTGGCTCATTAAATCTGGAGATTCTTGGACTTAAGATAGGCTTTATTTATCAATCATCTTTTAATTGAGGTATCGCAACATGAAAAAAATATTTCTCGCGTTAACTGTGACTTTATTTTCGCTAGTCTTGAGCGGTTGTCTTGCCAGCACTACATCTCCAGATGGGGTGAATTGTGATTTCAGCCAAGGCAAGCCATTGTGGGAAATGCCCTTAGATTGTCAGGGTGGGCGTTAATTCATTTTGAAATTTAATCAAGATTAATAGACTTGCCTGATTTAATTCTTCAAGCCTTGGTGCTGGGCTCATTAGGCCTGGCAGCCGGTGTTTTAGGTGGCGTCATTGGCTTTGGCACCACAATCCTATTGATGCCTGCTCTAGTCTATTTTTATGGGCCTATTCAGGCAATTCCTGTGATCGCTTTGGTTGCCACCGTAGCTAATCTCTCCCGCATTTTTTTATGGTGGAGCGTGATCCAATGGCGCGTTTGTTTTGTCTATAGCGTTGCTGCAATACCATTTACGATTCTGGGCGTGAATACTCTGGTGCAACTTGATGAGCGATTAATTGAAATTACGCTAGGAATATTTTTAGTCGCACTAATTCCAATCCGTCGTTGGATGCGCAATCAAAATTTTTATCTAAAACTTTGGCAAATGGCTTTAGTTGGTGCCGCTATCGGCTATTTGACTGGTATTGTTGCAACAACGGGTGCCATTAATACCCCTTTCTTTCTGGCCTATGGCCTCACTAAGGGCGCCTTCCTTGGAACAGAGGCAGCCAGTACCTTATCTATTCTATTTACTAAAGGCATTACATTTCATCAGCTCGGCTTTCTGAATACAGCCGCAATCATTCAGGGGCTTCTCATTGGAAGCTGTGTTTTAGCTGGCTCTATTTTTTCTAAGAAAATTGTTCTGGCATTACCAGAAAAGAAATTTTTATTGCTGATGGAGCTGGTGATGTTAATTTCAGGTCTATCCATCCTCGCGATGTCGTTCTGATCGTATTGGCATACCCGCTAGACCAATAAACATGCTGCCTGTAGGCAACTCTTTACTTACTTAAAGCGATACGCAAGCGCCATAAAAATATTGTCCTGGAATGGGCGATTCATGACTGGGCTGTAATTAATCCCGCTGCCCATCCATTTGCGTTTGCCATAGACATTGATATACCAGTTGTCCACTACTGGAATCTCCACCATGAGTCCCGCTAGAAGATTATTTGTTGCGGGGGCGTTGTAAGCAGCATAACCGGTGGCAGTTGAGTCACCAGAGGTGATGCCATAGTAGTAATTAGCATACTGGCTTGACTGCCGTTCCACGCCAATTTGAGGATAGAGCATTACTTTTTGATAGGTTTCAATTTCAGCGAAGTATGAAAATTCGTAGAGGGCCCCTTTTGACTTCCCGAAGTCATGATAGGCATTAACAAAAAATCCCCCGATCGGCGTCTCTTGAAAAGTTCCTAAGCCAAGAGGAATCGGGTCACTTCGATTGATGGAGTTGCCATTGATTGATGACTTTATCTTGTAAGTATCTAAGTTAATTTTTCCAATAACTTCAAAATAGCCGTAGCCCATCTTGAAAGTTTTAATGCCCACCTCATCAATGCGAGCAAAAAAACGCTGATAGTCAAAAAAGGCATAGGGCAGGGCTAAAGATTGAGTCCCTTCGGTGCCAATATGTAAGTTGGAGGTATAAACGGCCGCACCGATGTCTCCAATGATGCGATCCGGAAGCGCATCTGGAATATCATCCATAGCGTAAACGGAGGTGCAGATTACGGCAGCCATAAAAAGAGCCGCTGTGCGAAAAATCGATTTCATGTATCTATCATAAGCCTTTGTGGGTGGCTAGAGGTCTAGATTGTCTAGGGCTAAATCCTCTAGATGGCGCGTATCTGCCCAGCCATTTACCTTCCAGCCAAGCCCATCATGACTGATCCAGTTGAGAGAGGCATTGGGTACGGTGATGGCCCTTTCTGCATCTAAAGCCTGATTGCTTGCAATTCTGTACATCATGTCTAATGTGCCCCCATGGCTTACCAACAAAATGGTTTTGCCTGGATGCTGTTGGCAGATTTTGACAAGTGCAGTTTGAATGCGATCTGCAAATTGTTGAATGCTTTCGCCACCACGTAAGTTCTCTTCAATATTTCTACTGAGATGAGATTTCCAAAGTTCTGGTTCACGCAACGGGGCTTCATCAGTAGTGAGTCCCTGTAGTGCGCCAAGATGACGTTCTCTCAGGGCTGCATTCGGTATTGCAGAGGTTTTGAATAATTCTTCAATAGCCTGCGCAGTCTTGGCTGCACGCTGAAGGTCGCTGGTATATAAAACATCAAATTGAAGTTGAATGTTTCTGAGGGCGCAGGCCATTTGCTTAGCCTGAGCGAAGCCCCTGGCATTCAAGTCAATATCGGTGTGGCCTTGAAGGCGGTGTGCAGCATTCCAATCAGTTTCGCCGTGGCGAATTAAACAAAATCGAGTGATAGTCATATGGCAATGATAAAGACGAAATTATTTTTTGAGAGTCCAGGCACGCGGATTGTGTTCAAAGCCAATATGTTCGTAATATTCATTCGCCTTGGGCGCTGCTAGCAGCACGATCATGCATTGAGGACCAAGACGTGCTTTAGTTTCTTCAATCAGCTGCTTGCCAATGCCAGAGCGTTGATATTTTTCATCAACGGCCAAATCCGCAAGATAAGCTACATAAGAAAAGTCAGTTAGCGAACGAGAAATGCCCACTAAAGCTTCGCCGGCCCATGCGGTAATGGTGAGGTTGGCATTCTTGAGCATGTCTTCAAATATTTGAACATTGTGAATGGGGCGTCGCTCTCCAAGAGTGGAGCGCTTGTATAAATCGATGGCTTGCTCAGTACTAATGTTGGCGTTGTCGCGATATTCAATCATGCTATTCCTCATCCCTTGTGAAGAGCTTATCACCTACAGCAAGGGTCCCAGAATTTAAAACTTCAGCCCTAATGCCGCCACGTCCTTCGAATGCTTCCATGAAGCTTGGCCTGCTAAGTAATTGAGCCGGTCTTTCGCAGGGAGTGCATAGTTCTGTGCCGAGTAGTTGAATGTTGCCGAGGTGAAAACGTTGGCCTACGAGAGCATTGAGCTCGGACGCCGTTATTCCTGCAAGCACAATATTGCGGCGTGTTTCAAGCCCATTAAAAGTCGGTTCATCACCAGCCGTTAACCAGTCATTTGCTGTTTCAATGCAAGCTAAAGCAATGATACTGACATGACGCACTTTCGTTGGTTCAGCAGCCGAATAGGCGCCCGTACCCAGCGCATAGCGGTCACCTTCAAGGCCAGTACCCGCTAGGACTTTGGCAGTGTTGATAGATCGCATCTGCGCTCCAGCAGATGCTGCTAGATAGATAGCTTGAATATAGGCATTGAATTTCATATAGAGTGCTTACATATTACCGCTCACCCTTGAGGATTGTTAATACAATTAACGCTACACACGACAAAGGGTGACGGTGAATAAAGAAAGCAAAGGAATGCTGATTGGCTTTATTGGCATTCTGATTTTTAGCTTAACACTGCCAGTCAGTAAGATTGCGGTTTTAAGCTTTAACCCTTATTTCATTGCCTTTGGCAGGGCAACCTTGGCAGGGTTAGTTGCACTAGCCTATCTTGCTTGCAAAACAGAGGGCATGCCCACGAAGGTGGATTTCGTGAAATTTGTTGTCATAGCTCTAGGTGTCGTATTTGGGTTTCCCATCTTTACTACCGTTGCCATGACCCAAGGATCCTCTTCACATGGGGCGGTGATCTTGGGGATGATGCCGCTTGCCACAACTGTTATTGGGGTGCTGCGCTTTAAAGAGCGCCCCTCCTTGGGGTTCTGGCTGGTATCTTTACTGGGTGCTGGCTTAGTCATTCTCTACGCTCTAATGAAGAGCTCCGGCAGCTTTACCTATATTGACGGCCTTTTAGTGCTTGGCGGAATTAGTGCCTGCATTGGTTACGTTGAGGGCGGTGAGCTCTCCAGAAATATGAATCCGCGCGCTGTCATTTCTTGGGCCCTGGTCATTTCCTTGCCGCTGAATATAGTCATGAGTTGGCTTACCTGCAGCCCAGAATATATTCATGCAGGTGCCGTGGCATGGACTAGCTTTGTTTATCTGAGTTTATTCCCCATGTTTCTTGGCTTTTTCTTCTGGTACGAGGGTCTTGCTATTGGCGGTATTGCGCGGGTCAGCCAAGTTCAGTTAATTCAACCATTTTGCACTCTGGTAGCAGCAAGTGTTTTGTTGGGTGATTCGCTCACGGCGATGAATTTAATCTTTGCAGTGCTCGTTGTATCTACCGTCATACTTGGAAAAAGAATGTTGGTAAAACGGGCTTAGTGCTATTTGTAGTCATGCAATTCAAAAGCCCCGTGATATCGGGGCTTTTTAATTAAGCAACAACAGCTTTTTGTTTGCTGAGTGCTCGCAATATTTTGCTTTTCTCTTTAGGTTTGGTGCTCGCTTCTAATAACTTAGTCAGTTGAGCGGTATTCAGGGGGCCCAAGCGCGCCTTTCCTGTTTTAGTGAGCATCGAGTCGTTTTTTCTGGTTCTTTGATTTTGGCCTACAGCCATGGAGTTTTCCTAGAGTAATGGAATGATGAATCTCAGAGACTTTCTGAAGAGATTCCCCTGTCTAGGGCGCACAATAGTGATCACAGTCCAGAATAACAGTTAACAAGCCTAGAAGCTATGATGTAGCCATGATCAACCTACCCAACCTAATTTTTGCCCTGGTTATGGGCTTCTTAATGTCCTTAAGCATTACTCTTGCTACAACATTTGTTCGTGTTGGCCTTGCAGAAAATTTCTTTTGGGTTTGGCTTGAGGTTTGGTCAGTGGCTTACCCGGTGGCCATTGTTTGTATTCTGATTTACAGGCCTTTTGCTAGCAAAATTACTACACAGATTATTCGGGTCCTGGGCCTCAATAAGCCTTAGCTTATAGACAAGGAATTATGAAATGAATGCATTGATGAAGTCATCTATCTTAAGCATATGTGGTGTATCCATATTGAGTGCTTGTGCTGCGGTGTATACCGATGCATCAGACTCTAATCACGTTACTTTTCTCAATAGTAGCGGCGAATCAATTGAGCAATTAACTCAGAAGGCCAGCGCCTACTGTGCACAGTATGGCAAAGTTGCCTCGTACAAAAGTAGTGACTCTCAGTTGGTCGCTGTCTTTGATTGCAAAACAACACGCTAATTTAGTAGATCAACTACGCGAATTAGCCTGCCAAATCGGATTGATAAATTAATCCGGCATGCTCCCTGAGAGCATGGAATTGAATGGACTCCCAACGTTGTTGGGCAACATCTAACTCTGATTTATGTGACGCCAAGAAAACAGATGCGCCCACCACGTCTTCCGCCATGCGGTGGATATTTTCTTGAGTAAATTTTTTCAATGCAACGGGATCATCTGAGCTAACCCAACGAGCTAGGCTGTACCGGGCAGGTAGAAGACGCACTTCCGCGCCATATTCAGTTTGGAGACGATGGCTAACCACTTCAAATTGAAGTTGGCCGAACGCACCAAGTAGCATGGTGCCGCCTGCCATTGGCCTAAAGACCTGAATAGCACCCTCTTCTCCGAGTTGCATCAGTCCAGTGCGTAGTTGTTTTGAGCGCAACGGATCGGCAGACTCAACCATGCGGAAAATTTCTGGTGCAAAGAAAGGTAGCCCAGTAAATTGCAATTGCTCACCTTCGGTTAAGGTGTCTCCTAGGCGGAGCAAGCCATGATTGGGTAGGCCGATGATGTCGCCCGGAAAGGCCTCATCCAAAATATCACGTCTTTGCGATAAGAAAGACAGCGCATTATTGGTTCGGACTTCTTTGCCATTACGACAAATCTTGAGCTTCATGCCGCGCTGGAAGTGGCCAGAACAGATACGTAAAAAAGCCACACGGTCACGATGCGCTGGATCCATGTTGGCCTGAATCTTAAAAACGACGGCTGAGAATTTGTTTTCAGCAGGGCTGACTTCACGTTGCAAAGCTTTGCGTGAGCCTGGCGATGGTGCAAGCTCTACCAATGTATTAAGAATCTCACGCACGCCGAAGTTGTTGATGGCCGAGCCGAAGAAGACGGGTGATTGGCGTCCAGCCAGAAAGGCCTCAAGATCAAAGGCTGGCATTGCTTCTTTGATGAGCGCTACTTCAGCCAAAGCGTTTTCTAGGTCTGCGCCCAGGCGCCCTTTAAGGGCCGGATCATTAATATCAACCACTGCATGTGAGTCTTCAGTAACGCGGTCTTCGCCTGCTTTAAACATGCGCATACGAGAATTGGCGATATCAATCACGCCGGCAAATGATTTGCCCATACCAACCGGCCAAGTGAATGGCACCACTTCAATACCAAGTGCGGTTTCAATCTCATCCATCAATTCCATTGGAGGCTTAACCTCGCGGTCCATCTTATTGATGAATGTCACGATAGGTGTATTGCGTGCGCGGCAAACTTCAAGCAAGCGCAATGTTTGAGATTCAACACCATTTGCGGCATCAATCACCATGAGAGCGGAGTCAACTGCAGTTAACACACGATAGGTGTCCTCTGAGAAGTCTTGGTGGCCTGGTGTGTCTAATAAGTTAATGATGCAATCGCGGTATTCCATTTGCATCACTGAGCTTGCTACAGAGATGCCACGCTGCTTTTCAATTTCCATCCAGTCGGATGTTGCATGACGACTGGCTTTACGTGCCTTAACACTTCCCGCAATCTGAATAGCGCCTGCATACAGCAATAACTTTTCAGTAAGCGTCGTTTTCCCCGCATCTGGGTGAGAGATGATTGCAAAGCTTCGACGTCTAAGTACTTCTGCGCCTGGAGTGCTGGGGGTAGGAGTTTCGATGGTAATTCTGCGTTGATTAATCTAAGGTCGGAGGCAATTATAAGCGCGCCAATGTGCTTCAGAACTGCTCATGAGCCCCTACGTAGCGCCATTGCCCGGGAGGCAGGGGCCCCAATGAGATGCGACCCATTCTGACGCGCTTGAGGCCAATCACTTTGAGACCCACCATCTCACACATCCGGCGAATTTGGCGCTTACGCCCTTCACGCAACACAAAGCGCAGTTGATCTTCATTTTGCCAACTGACCTGTGCGGGTTTAAGTTCGACCCCATCCAGCGATAGACCATGCCTTAGGCGATCCAAATCTTCGAATGACAGTAGACCTTCAACGCGCACTAAATATTCTTTTTCAACAGGACTGTTTTCACCAATCAATAATTTGGCAATGCGACCATCTTGTGTGAGAACTAGCATGCCAGTAGAGTCAATGTCCAACCTGCCTGCAGGTGCCAAGCCCTTTGTATTGAAGCGAGGGCTTCTGCCCTTATCTAGGGGGCTGGGAAAATAATTTTCAGGGGTAATCAAAGAAGCCGCTGGTTGATATTCCTGTTCGTCGTCATAGTGAGAAATGTAGCCAACGGGTTTATTCAGAATGACAGTAATACGAGAGGCTTGCTGTGCTTTGGCACCAGATTGCAATTCAATTTTTTGATGACGATAGGCGCGCACACCCAATTCGTTCACAACTTCACCATCGACTGTTACTAGACCTTGCTCAATATATGAATCTGCTTCACGTCGCGAGCAAAGACCCATCTCAGAGAGTAATTTTGAGACGCGTATTTTTTCTTCCATGTCTGCATTATCCGGCAAAGGCCGTCTCTAATAGGATCAGAGTAATATGTCGGAATAGTTACGCCCAAAACTGCTTACAAATACCAAATAAGGGAAGACAAAATGACCGTCACTTTAAAAAAGCCACCTATCTATAAAGTCCTTTATTTTCAGGTACTTACAGCCGTTGTAATCGGTGTTTTGCTGGGCCATTTTTACCCAAGCTTGGGTACGGAAATGAAGCCATTTGGGGATGCCTTCATTAAAGGCATCAAGATGTTAATTGCCCCCATTATTTTTTGTACTGTAGTTCTGGGTATCGCCGGCATGGAGGATATGAAGAAAGTTGGCAAAACTGGTGGACTAGCGTTACTGTACTTTGAAATTGTGAGCACTATCGCTTTGGTAGTTGGTCTAGTCATTGTGAATGTACTTCAGCCAGGCGCAGGCATGAATATTGATCCGGCAAGCTTGGACACTAAAGGCATTGCTGCGTATACCGGTCCCGGGAAAATGGGCACCACCACCGATTTCTTAATGAACATTATTCCGAGCAGTGCGGTTGATGCGTTTGCTAAGGGTGAAATTTTGCAAGTCCTTTTTATTGCAATATTGTTCGGATTTGCATTGCATAAGTTCGGCGGTCGCGGAACGATGGTGTTTGACCTCATTGAAAAAACATCCCACGTTCTTTTTGACATGATTGGCGTCATCATGAAGTTTGCGCCTATTGGCGCATTTGGTGCAATGTCATTCACTATTGGCAAGTATGGAATTGTTTCGCTGTTCTCATTAGGTAAATTAATGGGTTCGTTTTATTTAACCTGCTTTTTCTTTGTGTTCATCGTTTTGGGAATCATCGCGCGAATGAACGGATTTAATATTTTTAAATTCGTGCGCTACATTAAAGAAGAGCTGTTAATTGTTTTGGGCACCTCATCATCCGAATCCGTCTTGCCGCGCATGATGGAAAAAATGGAGTTGTTGGGCGCTAAGAAAGCTTGTGTTGGCCTCGTTATTCCAACGGGCTATTCATTCAACCTAGACGGCACCTCTATTTATCTAACAATGGCCGCAGTATTTATTGCGCAAGCAACGAATACGCCGATGACACTCATGCAGGAGGTCACGCTCTTGCTGGTGCTGTTGCTCACATCTAAAGGTGCAGCAGGCGTAACGGGTAGCGGCTTTATTGTTTTGGCAGCCACTCTCTCTGCTGTCGGGGATGTTCCGGTTGCCGGTTTGGCGATCATCTTAGGTATCGACCGCTTTATGTCTGAGGCACGAGCGCTAACGAATTTGGTTGGCAATGGCGTGGCTACAATTGTGGTTGCTAAGTGGACTGGCGAGCTAGACCAAAAACAATTAACTAGCGTACTCAATCGCGATAGCTGGATTGAGGCACAAGAGCCTGAGGTCATTTTGGATCAGCGACAAGAGAAGATGAAGTGATTCTTTAATTTGGAGACGCTGTGAAGAGAAGACAAGTTTGTTTGTTATTCATAGCAATACTGGGATTTAGTGAGATAACGCTTGCGCAAACGCGCTTTCCAGAAATTCCAGTTGAACAATACACCTCAGACCAGCAAAAGGCTGCTAAGGAATTTGAGGTAGCACGCAAAAAGGCTCCCTGGGGGCCTTTTGCAATGTTGATGTACAGTCCGCAACTGATGAATAATGCTCGTGCTATGGGCGACTATCTGCGCTATAACTCTTCATTCGATAGTCTCTTAAGTGAGTTTGCAATTCTGATTACCGCACGTGAGTGGACGCAAGACTATGAGTGGTATGTTCATTATCCGATTGCCATCAAAGCGGGATTAAAACCGGTCATCGCTCAGGCATTAAAAGAGGGCAGAAGACCGGAAGGCATGAGTGAAGATGAGTCGATAGTCTACGATTTCACTATTGAGCTGCAAAGATATAAGCAGGTTTCGGATGCTACATTTGCTAAAACTGAGAAGCGTTTCGGTAAAAAAGCTACGATCGATTTAGCGGGGATTGCAGGGTATTACACCTTTCTGGCCATGGAAATGAATATGGCCAAGCATCAGATACCAGCGGGCGCTGAGCGCTTGCCCCGTTTGCCCGAATAATCTTTAAGTGCGCACAATATGAACGCTGCAGGGCGCCTCTTCGACAATTTTAGTCATTGAGGTTCTCCAGGGTGTGACCTTATTAGGCAGCTTATGTGATGCTCCAATCAGAATGAGGGATGCGTCATTGTCTTTGGCAAACTCAACGATTCGAGAAGCGGGATCAAGCGCCTCAAGTACGTGATATGAAATTCTTTCGGGCGGCAATCCAAGTGGCTTGGCCCAATCCATCAGTTGTACTAGGTGCCCACGCACGATACCGCTAGCGGTTTGACTTTCATGGCTGCCTTCATAGGTTGGTGTACTGGCAATCGTGCTCAAGCAAATTAAGCGACTTTCAGGATAAGCCTGTAATAAATTCTTTGCTGTGGTTTGCATGCGCTCACGCAGATCTTCATCGGATTGGCGGGTATCTATGGCGGCAATCATGAGGGGTGCATCAAGACTGCCCATGCTGGGCCGTGGGCTGGGAGAGGGCTCGTAACCGGCGGCCTTGAACATTCCTTTGAGGCTTTCCCAAAAGCTGGGCGGCTCAACCCGGTCTGCACGTTCTGTGAGCGTAACACCTTCGGGATCTCGCAATACTTGACGTAAGCGCGCAGCACTTTGGTAGCGATCTGCAGCGCGTGGCTCGAGGCATCTCAGTACCACTTCTTGTAACCAGCGTGGAATTTCTCTGCGAATTGCACGTGGTGGAAAGGGTTCTGCCCACATCCTTTTGCGTAGACCGCTCATCGTTTGAGGGTTACCAAATGGCAGTTCGCCAGTCAGCAGCTCGTACATGATCACGCCAATAGAAAAAATATCGCTGCGAGAATCAGAGCGAATGCCTGCCACTTGTTCGGGAGAAATATACGGCGCAGAGCCAATACCCTTACGCATCTCTTCCGCAAGTAAATCTGGATATCGAGCGTGGTGTGACAAACCAAAATCAATGAGGGTTAACTTCCCCTTCTCATCAATCAAAATATTTTCAGGCTTGACATCAAGGTGTATGGCATCTTGTGAGTGCAGTGATTGAACGGCTTGCGCTAAATCTGCCCCAATGCGCACGATTTCATCAATCGTAAATACTTTGCCTTCTTTGATGGAGTCCTCTAATGGGCGGCCATCAACCCTTTCCATTGCAATATATGGGCGCGTGGCCATATTGCCCGAACCTAGATATTGGGGAACGTAAGGACTTTTTAGGGAGCGCAAGATAGTGAGTTCGGTTTCAAAGCCGATCAAACTCTCTACCGGTTGGTCTCTACCAACGCGCGGGATCTTTAGCAAAATAGGTACATCTATACCCTCTTTAGTTGCTGAAAAAAGGCTGGCCATTCCGCCGCGATGAACTTCCTTGCCTAAGACAAACCCATCTACTATTTTGCCTTCTTGAAATATGTCGTCTACTGCTTCAATGTCAGTATTGATAGGCATTGATTTATTTGCCAGTAATGAGGCGGTTAGCAAGGTCCTCTGGAAGGCCGGCGCAACGAACTTTCTCTGCGGCCGTATAGTGATCATAGGGCGTACGATGAAATGTCAGAGCTTCTGATGCAGGATCAAAAACGGCAAAGCAGGCTTCTGGATTGCCATCTCTGGGTTGGCCAAGTGAGCCTACGACGCCTACCCATTGGCGATGAGGCAGCACAGGAATTTCGTCGCCAGGGTGTGGTGCAAAGCGAATGAGTTTCCCAACAGCACTTTGATAAAAAAGCGCTTGCTCATGTGCATGCCCAACAAAAGTGTAATTTTTCCCAGAGCTTTGTACGCAACGCCATGCACTCATGCTGTCGGTGATGTAATTCCACTCAGCCGGATTATAGGCAGACGCATGTACAAAACAAATTTGATCTTCTTGAACCATCAGAGGAAGATTTTTAAGGAACTCTACATGGCCATTATTGAGCTGAGCTTTGGTCCACTCAATAGCAGCATTGGCGCTGGCGTTCATTTGATGGCGACTATCTTTAAAAACGGCCTCATCATGATTGCCGAGAATCGCAATCGCTTTGTTGTTTTCTACGAGCGCAGCAACGCGATCAATCAGCGCAACAGGATCGGCGTTATAGCCAACAAGATCGCCCAAAAATACCATACGAGTCACGCCAAGCTCTTCGGCGCGAGCCATACAAGCATCAAAAGCTTCTAAATTACTGTGGAGATCGGCAAATAGCCCAATACGTTCGGTCATCCCTGAATGATAGGACAAAAGGCCTCTAGATAGAAGGGTTATAGGGGCTCGGAGCATTACCGGGCCGATTTTTAAAGCGCTTATGAACCCAGTAGTATTCGGCTGGCCGAAGTCGAATTTCTTCCTCAAAGTATTGATTAAGGCGTGCGGTGTCAGACTTGGGGTCTGCCCCAAGAAAATTCTCTAAAGGCTTGCCGATTTCGCAAAGATAGCCCGATTCATCTGCTTTTAATGTCGTGGTCATCAAGCATACGTCAGCGCCAGTAATTTTCGCCAAGCGAGAAATGGTGGTGATGGTATTGGTTTGAATTCCAAAAAAAGGTACAAATTCAGAATCCTTGAGGCCTAAATCAATATCCGGCGCAATGATGATGAAATCCCCGTTACGAATTTCTCGGATGATTGCTTTTGCATTGCCTTGACGATCAATTGCGTTCCCGCCAAAACGATTACGCCATTCCACAATCTTTTTATTAAAAAATGGATTCTTCATTCTCTGAAAAAACCCCGAGGTGCGTGGCCAATGCTTTTCTTTAGAGAGCGCACTCAAAATAATGCTGCCCTCAATTCCCGTGAAATGCATGTTGACTAAGATGCGCGGTTTTTTGCTGGAGAGATCAACTGCTGATTTCACCTCAATCATATTACTCAGTTGCTTAGAGCTGCCGAACCAGATGATGCTTTTCTCTACTAGGCTACGCCCAAGCAATCGCCAATGCTCTTTGGCAAGACTATCAATTTCAGCCGGGCTTAATTTTGGAAAACATAAGTGGAGATTTATTTTGACGACTCTATTTCTATCGCCTGGAACCCGAGCCGCAATATATCCAAGGCCGTAGCCCAGCGCAACTAGCAGCCTATAAGGCAAGAGGGCAAGAAGTTTGAGTAGAGCGACGACCGCTTGATTGGAAAAAGACTTCAGCAAATTAGTTTTGCTCTGATTCGTAACGCTTTACAGATTTAGCATGGCGCTCAGCCATTTCTCCAATGGAGCTGCTCGACATTCCCAAATCATTTACTAGGCCAGTTTCAAGGCGATATGCCCAACCATGAACAGTGAGATCTTGCCCGCGTGCCCAAGCATCTTGCACGATGGTTGTTTCGCACACGTTCACTACCTGCTCGATGACGTTCAGTTCGCAAAGTCGATCTTGACGTTTAGGAGTGGGAATGGCCTCGCCCAAATAACGCTCATGTTTTTGATGTACATCCTTAACGTGACGTAACCAATTGTCCGCAAGACCTATGCGTTTATCGGCTAGTGCTGCATGGACACCTGAGCAACCATAGTGACCTACTACTAATATGTGTTTTACCTTTAGCAAATCAATCGCAAATTGAATAACAGATAAGCAATTTAAATCGGTGTGAACCACTACGTTTGCAACATTTCGGTGAACGAATAATTCACCAGGCAGCAAGTTCACAATGTCATTCGCAGGCACTCGGCTATCAGAGCAGCCAATCCACAGGTATTCAGGGGCTTGCTGAGAAACGAGGCGTTTAAAGAAATTGGCATCCTTTGCCACCATGCTTTCGGCCCAGGTGCGATTATTGGCAAATAGCTGCTCTAGCGCTTGAGAATTCTTCATCGTCATGCTTTCAGTTTAAAGTACTTTAATGACGCCTATTTGGTTAAAACAAACCCCTGCTGGAATTACCTTAAATTTGCATTGTCAGCCGGGGGCCAAGGTGACTAAGGTCGTCGGCCTGCATGATGGCTGTTTAAAAATTTCTTTACAGGCGCCCGCCCTAGAAAATAAAGCGAATGAGCTCTTATTAGCCTGGCTTTCTAAGCAATTAAGGGTGCCTCAAAAACAAATTCAATTTGTTTCCGGTCAAAATAGTCGTAAGAAACGAGTGGAAATTTGGGGTTCAATTAGTCCCGAGCAAATTGTGCAGTTATTAAGCCCTTGATTAAAGAGTCAGTCTAAATTGACCAATTCTTATGCTCAGATGCTCATATACTTCAAGCAGCGGGTGCAATAACCTGCTTAGGGTTTATGTGGAGTTTTGCTAAGGAAAATCTTATGAATAGCTTTATAAAGTGGCTCTTAAGCCTTGTTTTAATTGGGTTAGTGGGGATTTCGATTTATACATGGGGAATGCTAACCTGGAGCTATGGAAGTGGAGAGCGCGCAGGATATGTGCAGAAATTTTCTAAGCGCGGCTATATATGCAAAACCTGGGAAGGTGAATTGGCCATGGTTTCTATGCCAGGTACGATGTCAGAAAAATTCCTCTTTACGGTGCGTGAAGATGCTGTGGCGCAAAAAATAAATGCTAATTTAGGCAAAAAGGTTGCTCTAAAGTATGAGCAACATATTGGTTTACCAACAACCTGTTTTGGCGATACCGAGTATTTTGTTTCTGATATCACCGTTTTGGATGAGTAATTTGTAGTCGTAGTAAAAAATTGCTGTAACGCTACTTTATTTTTGTAATTTTTTGTGGTTAAAATCATGTAAGCGTAATGTGCGCTGACATCAATATCTATAAGGAGCTTCACTTGAACAAAGCCGAACTAATCGCAGCGATTGCTGACGAC
>CAITHY010000160.1 GCA_903892315.1 uncultured beta proteobacterium
CTATTTAAGGACTCTTTAATGAGTCAATAAATGTTCATATAGGTATCAATATGAACGAGCAATCAATACTTATAGGTATCAAACCTTGATCTTCTCACCTCGCCACCAGACATGATCGTCATCGATCACTTCGCAGATCTCAGGCGGCATTAACTTGCCGTCCTTAATAGTACCCATAGCCCATCCACTGCGCCAGTTGCGGGGGTTATCTTCCATGTATCCAAACTGGCTACCCCAAGGATCAGCTAATGTGCCTGTATCTACGCCATAGCGCGTGCCATTATAGTCTGTCCACCTAGCCATACCTAGGGCGTGCAAGTGGCCCGTGAAGAACGATGTGCCGCCTTTAAGGATGTTGTTGTGCATGGCCTGGATTCCGTTGTGCCAGCGGTGCTTGATCATGACATCATCGTTGATCATTAGCGACCAGCAAGATGTCCATCCAGGAAGGTGATCGTCCAGGGTAAATCCTTTGACCTTCTCATATTGGGGTACAAAGCTGGATAACTTGGAGTCGAACCGAATACAGTGGTTTCCAATGGTGCGCAAGAACTTAGTAGCCCCGCCCTTACAAGCCTTTTCTAGCTCGTTTAATCGATCTTGGACAGCCTCTAGCTCTTGTTGGACAGTAGGCCTTTCCTCGTATCCGATCCTAGCGTGAGAGCTGATTGAAGTGCCATCTAGGATGTCGCCGTTGGCTATCAGAATCTTGGGCTTGATTGTAGGTAGCAGCTTTAATAGTGAACGATGTGCCGTACTGATAATCCCTGGAAAATAATGAGCATCAGAAAAGACCACAAATACGCCATCAGTCATATCGACTCTAATCCGCACCTTATCTTCTGGGATAGTCATCTTGTATGGAGAGGCCTTATCCTGGCATGGTAAGACAATTCCATACTTAGATTGAATACGAACGCGTCTGCTATTGACGCTACGAATATTCATTTCAAGTTGATTCGATACTTTAGATGGGGATTGCAGATCCATCCAGACTTTAATAAATTGATCATCGGAATATTTTGGCGCAGGCATAGTTAGCTCAGTTTCTTAATCCAATAGCAAGCGCCTTCTAATCCCCAGGGCTTGCTCGGTTTATACATCTTGAATCCATTAGCAATCAGATTGTTTGCAGATGGGCAGTTATTAGTTGTGTCAGTTACGAGGTGAGTCCACCCCTGTTTTTTTGCAAATCTGGTGCGCACTTGAATGAGGCGCTTATGTAACCCCATGCCGCGATAGTCCCACTTCACCCCTGCTCGGCACATATAACCCGTATTGCGCCAGCTAGAAGATGGGCTTACTCCACAAAATCCAATCGGTTTAGCGCCGTCATAGGCCATCCACCAGTACCCAGAATCAAACTCGATCAATTCATCTAAGCGAAAGAACTCGCTGTGCAGCCGCTTTAGATCTTGCCTGATCTCTTCTTTTTGAATATCAACGGATTTAATTTTTAAATGAGTTGACTTCATGGCTGTCACTTACGCCCTGATAGGTGCTTCATTTTTTGCATTTGCTCAAAATCCTCGCGACATTCTGCATTGCAGAAATGCCCACGATCAATATGCTCTTCGCAATACTTACAGTGGCCCGTGAACTTCATCGGCTGATTCTGGGCGCGGGCTGCCTTAATAGCCAGATCGCGATCCATCATCTCTTGATCAGTAGCGCGATCATATATATCACTCATTGGCAGCCTTAATAGCTTCGATCTGCCCTGCTATTTCGCGATATTTTCTGTGGTTTTCGATGTCGGTGGAGAGTACGGTAGCAAGGTCAACGGGGGAGCTGATACTGTCAGTGCTGTCTGGACTGGAGGCTTCACCACTTGCACTGGCGTTGAACAGGCGGATAAAGCCATAGGTAACACGGCAATTATCAGTACGCACGCCAAGGCTGTTATTAGCATAGAGCGATTTAGCTTGCTCTTGATAGGCTGCACTTTTTGCTTGTTCTCTTCGGATAGTGGAAATGAAGGCTTCAGTAGCTTTGGCGTTTTTGGCTTGCTCATCGAGGATAGCTTTGGTGATGGCTTCTTGACGGCTGGTTTTTTCGCTACTGATTTTGGCTTCGTAGTAGTTTTTTTCGTAGTTGTGACCAAGGTATATTCCCCCTAATAAAGAGATAACTGCCGCAATCAAGATCGCGTACAGGGCATTAAGACCATTTGTTAGAAATGAAAACATTACGCACCACCCATGCAAGTGTTGAACTCTTCGTATCGGCGCTTAGTTAATCCTGGCTGCACGACTCCGCCAGCGCGATTCCATTTAAGGATCTCTTGGCAAGCGCCCGTATAGTCTTGAGCATTGAGTTTCTTGACTAGACTAGATCCACAGAAAGCGCCTACGCCAATGTTGTAAGACAGGGATAGGTAAGCGTCATACTCACCTTGAGAGATCGGTACAGTGATGCACTGCTTGATTCCAGCAGCGTGTTCATCTGCGCTAATAAGTAATTGTCTGAGAGCTTTAGGAGGCGTCGTGGTTTGACCAGGCTGCACGCCTTTGGTTTCGCCAAATCCAATCGTGGGAATACCGACAACATCTTTATAAGTCTGTCCGACATACCCTTCATTGATTGCAATAGTCACTAAAGCAGAAGCGCTGATAACCAGCGCTGCAATACTTGTACGAGTTTTTGACGTACTTCGCTCTATGATGGGTAAATTCATAGGCCCTCTTGTGCGACTAATCGAGAGATAAAAGCGCCACCGACCGCCAGAAATGACAAGATGGCAAAAATATTTCTAGGCAGTGTGTCTGCAAATACAGGAAGAGCGACTTCACAGCCACTCAAGATTCCCGCTACCAACATAAAGCGGATAGACCAGCCTTTTCGGAGAATAGTTTTCCAGTTTGGATAGAGTTTCATTTTGAAATGTACAGCTTGAAAGCGCCCCAAATTACTGTCAAAGCGGCTACTGCGCCAGCAATGTACTTGACTGCAACAACGATATTATTTGCAGTTTGCCAAGCAGTTACCAATGCTTTCACGTCAGCGGAAAGTTGTTCTACTTTTTCAGAAAGAATTTCCACATCTTTTCTCATTAAAGCGTTTTCAACGGCCTGATCTTGTGATTGCATATTTTTTTTATGGAAATAATGTTTGAAAAACTACGAGTAGCATTAAAAATCCACCCTAAGTTATTGCTTACGTTGACGTTTCCATTTGCAGGAACGGCGTTCAATGTCGCCCCGCATTGAGCTTGCGAATC
>CAITHY010000161.1 GCA_903892315.1 uncultured beta proteobacterium
CACCACAATGTAGTCAGCGCCTTCTTCAACGCTTGCACCAACTTTTGTCAATTCTTTTGCCATCGCCGCAATACGATCCGTTTCTTTAACGCGCCAGCTAGCAATATTATTTAAACGCGTTGGACCTTCTGCAAATAAAGCCGCAACAGCCAAGGTCATCGCGGCATCGGGTATTTCAGTGCAATCAATCGTGATGCCATTGAGCATGCCTTTGCCATTTTTCACACCGGATACTTCGATCCAATCTTCACCCGCATGAATGTTCGCACCCATGAGCGCAAGCGCATCAGCAAAAGCCACATCCCCTTGAATACTGTCTTTACCGACACCCAATACCTTCACCGGGCCACCGCCAATAGCACCAAGAGCCAAGAAGTAAGAAGCAGAAGAGGCATCACCCTCTACTGACAGCTGACCTGGGCTCTTGTATACGGCATCTGAATTTTTTGCGGGAATAATGAATGACTGCTTATCGGGACAAATAACGATCACACCAAAGCGTGCCATCAACTTCAAAGTGATATCAATGTATGGACGTGAGATAAGCTCGCCAATCACTTCAATGCGCACTGGCTCAATTGCAACTAAAGGTAAGGCCATGAGCAATGCGGTTAAGAATTGACTGGATACATCGCCACGCACTTTAACTATATCTTTAATCTGAATATCTGCGGCCAATATTTTGATTGGCGGGTAACCATCTTGTAATTCATAGTCGATCTTTGCACCCACTTGACGCAAACCATCCACCAAATCGCGTATCGGCCTCTCATGCATGCGAGCAACACCAGATAAGCGATAGTTACCACCTTGCATTGCTAAAGCTGCGGTTAATGGACGCATCGCCGTACCGGCATTGCCCATAAAGAGGTCTGCTGCTTGTGCTGGGAACTTGCCACCACAACCTTCGACTACGCACACTTGATTAGGTAGGTCGGTCACGGTCAATCCTAATTGGCGCAAGGCACTACGCATAACCTGAGTGTCATCTGCATCTAATAAGTTCTTGAGAGTGGTTGTGCCAGTAGCAAGGGCTGCCAGTAGCAATGCTCGATTCGAAATACTCTTGGACCCTGGCAACACAATTGAGCCTTGGGCTCGCTTGAATGGGCCAATCCTAATATCTGGCAGACCACTCATCAAAGCACATCCAAATCTTGACGTGCTTTACTCGCCTTATTGAATAATTTTTCCAGGCCGGGGCCATCGTTTTCAGCAATCAATTTACGCATGTGATTCACAATCAACAGATACTGGTCCAACTCTTTCAGAATGGCGGTACGATTGCCCAAGCATATGTCGCGCCACATCTCTGGACTGGAAGCTGCAATACGAGTGAAGTCTTTAAAGCCCGCCCCTACATGACTAAGTTTTTGCTCGGCGTCCTCAGAATTCACTACGCTAGCCATTAAGGCGTAAGACAAGATATGCGGTAGATGTGAAACGGCTGCATAAATCGCATCGTGTTGCACGACGCCAATCTTTTTCACCTCAGAGCCAACGGATTCCCAAAAGCCAGTGATTAAGGCCGTGTCTTCGGGTGAGTTTTCTTGCAAAGGGCAAATAATGGTTTGCTTGCCTTTAAATAAATCTGCCTTAGCGGCGCTCGCCCCATGCTGGGCGCCGCCCGCAATCGGATGAGCCGGCACAAATTGACAGGCTTTCTTACCGAGCACTTCCTTTGCGGCCAAAATCACATCACCCTTAGTGCTGCCTGCATCAGTAATCATCGTGCGAGGCTCAAGATGTGGTTCCATCACTTCAAAGGCAGCACGCATTTGCGCGACTGGCATACAAAGCACGATGACATCAGATTGTTTGACAGCCCCCACTAAATCCACCACGCCATCAATTGCACCCATCTTTTGTGCTTGATCTAAGTTTTCTTTGCTGCGACCAACACCTAAAACTTTAGTCACTACACCAGCCTGTTTAAGCGCCAAGCCCAAAGAGGCTCCGATCAAACCAACACCAACGATGGTGACAGTGCCGTAATTACTTGCTGGATTAATGATGGTCATCAGGAAAGTATTTCTTGTATAGCGGTAATGAAAGCGGCATTTTCTTCTGGCAAACCAATCGAGATACGTAACCATTGCGGTAAGCCATAGTTACCCACTGGACGGACAATAATGCCGCGCTTGAGTAACTCCAGGTTCATGCGCGCGCCCGCTTGATCATCATCACCAACCTTCACGAGAACAAAATTACCCGCGGATGGTAGATAACGTAAACCCAATTCATCAAAAGCTTTGGTGAGCTGGGCGTAGCCTGCGCGATTAAGCTCAAAACCTTGCTGCAAAAATTCTTTATCCTGAAAAGCGGCAATAGCAGCAGCCTGAGCCAAGCTATTCACGTTAAACGGCTGACGAATGCGATTGAGCAAATCGGTTAAATGTGGTTGCGCAACACCATAACCAATTCGCAGTCCGGCAAGACCGTAAGCCTTAGAGAAACTACGTGACAAAATCATATTGGGGAAGCGCTTTACCCAAGCAATAGCATCGTAGCGCTGCTCAGGCATGAGGTACTCGTTATAGGCCTCATCCAGCACAAC
>CAITHY010000162.1 GCA_903892315.1 uncultured beta proteobacterium
GAAATGTGAAGTCCAAGCCAAGTAGCAATCTTGTGGTGCGAGGAGGGGGACTCGAACCCCCACACCATTTCTGGCGTCAGGACCTAAACCTGGTGCGTCTACCAATTTCGCCATCCTCGCGATATCCGCAAACTGCCAAGCCTAGACTTCACTCTAAAGACCGTAATTCTACAATGCTTGGGGTTTTAGAGGATCTTTTAGGCCTTGTAGAGCAAAGCTACGGCATGAACAGCAATGCCCTCGCCTCTACCTAAATGGCCCAGAGATTCATTTGTCTTGGCCTTGAGATTGACGTGGCTAGGGGTCACAGCCAAATCAGCAGCTATATTGCGGACCATTTCTGGTAAAAAATCGGCTAATTTTGGCTTCTGGCAAATGATGGTCGCATCCACGTTGCCAATCTGAAAACCCGCCGCCTGAATCTTCTGCAGGGCCGCCCTGAGCAAAATTCGACTGTCCATATCCTTAAATTGCGGATCTGTATCAGGAAATAACTGCCCAATGTCATTTAAGCCTGCAGCACCCAATAAAGCATCAGTTAAGGCATGCAATAAGGCATCCGCATCCGAGTGGCCCAATAAACCCTTTTCATGGGGCACGTGGACCCCACCCAGAATCAACTTTCGGTCTGCTACCAACGCATGCACGTCGTATCCCTGGCCAATGCGAAATTGTGGAATATGGAGATTGCTTTGAGTCATATGGGGTCTCTTATTTTGCGCTTGAACTTAGAAGCAATTGCATTAGCTCCCAATCAGCCGGATGCGTTACCTTAAAGTTACGTGCAGCACCTTCAATTAATAAAGGCTTAGCTCCCGTTAACTCGATTGCGCTAGCCTCATCAGTCACATCAGCCTCAAGGCGAATGGCATCCTCAAGAGCATCATGCAATTGCTTCAAACCAAACATTTGGGGCGTTTGCGCTTGCCAGAGATGTTCACGTGGAATGGTTTTCTCAGAGTGCGGAACATTTCCTGCAACCACAGAATTTAAATCAGCCTGTTTTAAGGTGTCGGCTAATGGAACGGCTAGGATCCCGCCAGTCTTGGATGTCTGTACCGAGTCAATGAGCTTGTTAATTAATAAGGGGGTAATTCCCGGTCTAGCTGCATCATGAACCAAAATCCAGTCATCCTTGGGGATGCCGGCCTTTAGCATTGCCTCCAGAGTATTTCGGACGGTTTCTTGTCGAGTTGGGCCGCCGGTTGGTACCACATGAATACCTGACCCAGTCTTGGTGATAGTCTGCAAAATAGGGTTCTCGATAAAGCCCGGGCTCACACCAATCCAAATCGACTGGATCCGAGGGGATGCCTTAAAGGCCTCTAGCGCATAAGAAACCATCGGCTTGCCGGCTAGCTGCTGAAATTGCTTAGGCAACTCACCACCAAGACGTGAACCCGTGCCCGCAGTAGGCAAAAGCGCATGACAATTCTTGTACGAATGATTTCCAGAGTGCATACCTGATTCTATAATGAGCCCAGATGTCTGATGCATTAAATCTAGCACCCCCTATACCCGCTCCGCGGGCTGGGCAGCGCTTTACCTTTTCAGGGCTAGTTGGCTCGGCAGATGCTGCCCTGATTTCTCAAAGCGCCCTTTGCTATCGCAATGATTTCTCGGTTATGGTGATTTTCTGTGCACAAGCTCAGGAAGCTCAGAGGCTTCTTGAAGAAATTCCTGCTTTTGCACCACAGCTAAAGACCAGACTTTTACCCGACTGGGAAATACTCCCGTATGACCATTTTTCACCGCATCAAGATTTGGTTTCTGAACGGCTTGCCACGCTCTATGAATTACTCAATGGTAGTTGCGACATTGTTTTAGTGCCCGTAACAACCGCTCTGCAAAGATTAGGTCCTCCGAACTTTTTGTCTGGCCATACTTTTTTCTTTCGACAAGGTGACAAGCTCAATGAGGCCGCTTTAAAGCTACAACTGCAACAAGCTGGCTATGACCCCGTGAGCGCAGTAATGCGCCCTGGTGAATACAGTATCCGTGGCGGCCTATTTGACTTATTTCCAATGGGCTCCAATCTGCCTTACCGCTTAGATCTGTTTGGTGATGAGATTGAGCAAATTCGTGCGTTTGATCCGGATACTCAGCGCAGCCTCTATCCTGTTAAGGAAGTGCGCCTTCTTCCTGGGCATGAATTTCCATTTGATGACGCTTCGCGCACCGCCTTCAGAGGGCGCTGGAGAGAAGTGTTTGAAGGTGATCCGAGTCGCTGCTCTATTTATAAGGACGCTAATCTAGGTATACCTAGTGCCGGCATAGAATCCTATCTACCTCTCTTCTTTGAAGAGCAATCGAATCTTTTTGATTACTTCCCACGATCAGGCGATCCTGTATGGCTAGTGAGCATTGGTGATGCTGAAGAAGCTATTAAAGGCTTCTGGAAAGACACGCTCTCTCGCTATGAATTCCTAAAGCACGACCTCGATCGCCCTATTCTTCCACCAAAAGAATTATTCCTGGATGTTAATGAATTTTTCACTACATCTAAATCATATGCACGCTTAACACTCGAGAAAGACAGCGCTGAGAAGAGTCAATTTTTAGCTGTACCGGATATTGCCATCCATCGCCGTGATGCAGACCCGATCAATCTTCTACGCAAAGTTGTGTCATCCGAAAAGGTTCGTGTATTAGTTTGCAGTGACAGCGCCGGACGCAAAGAATCAATCCGCCAACTCTTTGATGAGAGTAATTCAGTCGCTGGTGTAGACGGTAAACCGCTCTATCCATTAAAGCCAGAAGGCTTTGACAGTATTGCTGAATTTATTAAGAGCGATTCATTATTTGGGCTAGTGACTGCGCCACTCTTTAATGGATTTTCATGGCCAGCTGAAAACCTTTTGGTTATTACCGAGGCAGAGCTATTCACCACTACAGCGAGACAGCGGCGTAAAGCAAAAGGCAGTGAAAATGCTGATCCTGACATGCTTTTCAAGGATCTGTCTGAGCTGAAGATCGGCGATCCCGTAGTTCATGCTGAACATGGCATTGGGCGCTACCAAGGTTTAGTGCTTCTGAATTTAGCTCCGCCTAAAGAGGCGCCTATTTTTGAAGAGTTCTTGCATCTGCAATATGCAGGTCAGGCAACCTTGTATGTTCCTGTTCAGCAATTGCAAATGGTCACACGTTATGCAGGCTCTGATCCCGATTCAGCGCCACTGCATCAATTAGGGTCTGGTCAATGGGATAAGGCCAAGCGCAAGGCCGCCCAACAGATTCGAGATACCGCAGCAGAGCTATTAGGGCTATATGCGGCCAGAGCAATACGCAGAGGCCATGCTTTTGAATTCTCAGCCCATGACTATGCGGCTTTTGCAGAAAGCTTTGGCTTTGAAGAAACTCCAGACCAAGCCAACGCTATCGCAGCAGTCATTGGCGATATGACGAGCGGCACACCAATGGATCGTTTAGTTTGCGGTGATGTTGGTTTTGGAAAAACTGAAGTGGCGCTCCGAGCAAGCTTCGTTGCCGTCATGGGTGGAAAACAAGTAGCCATCTTGGCACCAACCACTCTTCTAGCTGAACAACATGTGGCCACTTGGAAAGATCGCTTTGCTGATTGGCCGGTTCGCATTGTTGAGTTGTCGCGCTTTAAAACAACCAAGGAAATTAATGCAGCACTAGAAGCCATTGCTAAGGGTGATGCTGACATCATTATTGGCACACATAAGCTGCTCTCCAAAGAGACGCAATTTGCAAATCTTGGCTTAGTCATCGTTGATGAAGAGCATCGATTTGGGGTTCGTCAAAAAGACGCGCTCAAAGCTCTCCGCGCAGAAGTCGATATTCTGACACTAACTGCTACGCCCATTCCCAGAACTTTGGGTATGGCTATGGAAGGTTTGCGAGAGTTTTCTATTATTGCCACCGCCCCTCAGAAACGTCTAGCAATTAAGACTTTTGTTCGCCGCGAGGGAGATGGCGTTATTCGTGAAGCGGTATTGCGAGAGATTAAACGTGGCGGTCAGGTCTATTTCTTGCATAACGAAGTCGAAACAATTCAAAATCGTAAACACGCCTTACAAGAATTGATTCCGGAAGCCCGTATTAGCGTTGCACACGGGCAGATGCATGAACGAGAGCTAGAATCGGTCATGCGTGAGTTCGTCACTCAACGTACCAATATTTTGCTGTGTACCACCATTATTGAAACCGGTATTGACGTCCCCACAGCCAACACCATCATCATGCACCGTGCAGATAAATTCGGTCTAGCTCAGTTACATCAATTACGTGGTCGCGTAGGTCGCTCACATCACCAGGCTTACGCCTATTTGCTGGTGCCAGACCCTGAAGCGCTCAGCAAACAAGCGCAATTGCGTCTGAATGCTATTCAAGCCATGGAAGAGCTTGGCTCTGGCTTCTACCTTGCTATGCACGATCTAGAAATTCGTGGGGCTGGTGAGGTCTTGGGTGACAAGCAGTCAGGTGAAATACATGAAATCGGTTTTCAGCTATATACCGAGATGCTCAATCGTGCCGTGAAATCACTGCGCAGTGGCAAAGAACCAGACCTGCTTTCGCCGTTACAAGCCACCACCGACGTAAACCTTGGCGTTCCAGCCCTGTTCCCGGAAGACTATTGCCCCGATGTTCATGAGCGCCTATCCCTTTATAAGCGTTTTGCAGGAACAAATGATTTCTCAGAACTTATGGGATTACGTGAAGAATTGGTTGATCGTTTTGGCGACCTTCCAGATCAAGCCAAATCCTTTTATGAGACGCATCGTTTACGTTTAGAGATGACGGGATTTGGCATTAAAAAGATTGATGCATCACCTACTTCGATTCAGATCCAATTTGTACCCAACCCACCGATTGATCCGATGAAGATCATTCAGCTTATTCAGTCGTCTAAGCACATCCAGCTCAATGGTCAGGATAAGTTGAAAGTACTACCCCAGAAAGAACGTGAATTCGAGAAGCTGGAGCAACGCCTTGATGCCATACGCAATATCTTGCGACGCCTGAATGAATCCGCGGTGTTAAGCACTGCAAAAGCAAGTTAATAATCCGATTATGATTAAGCCATGACGAATCATCAAGTCCTTGTAGCGCTGTCGAGAGAGCCCATCGCTGAGAAGCTCATCTTTTCATTAAAGGATCGAGCCCTCAAGTTTGGCATTTCGTTGCACTCTAACGGCAGTCAAACTAGTAACGGAAGCTATTACACCGAGCGCTTTGAATCTAGCGCCCATCTAGATACGACTCAACGAGAGCAACTGCGGTCTCAAGCAGGAAACTTTAATGCCGATCTTTGTTTTCTAAAACCAGATCTATTGCCGCAAAATATCCGTGTACTAGCGATGGATATGGATTCAACACTAATTAATATCGAGTGCATTGATGAGATTGCTGACTTTACTGGTAAGAAATCCGCTGTAGCTGAAATTACTGAAGCCACTATGCGCGGCGAGATTAAAGATTTTAGAGAAAGTTTGAGAAGGCGCGTTGCTCTTTTGGAAGGCGTACATGCTGATGAACTTGAATCTGTTTATCGCGAGCGCTTGCGCCCCAATCCAGGCGCCCTAGAGTTACTTGCTGGCGCTCATGAGCGGGGTTTGTATAGCCTACTGGTTTCCGGTGGCTTCACTTTCTTTACAGAAAAGCTTCGAGAGCAATTGGGCTTCAAGCAAACTCAAGCCAACACCCTTGAAATCATTGATGGAAAGCTAACTGGTAAAGTCCTGGGAGACATCGTTGATGGTGCCGCTAAGGCAGCTCATTTAGATGCGGTCTGCGCCCGTCTTGGCTGCACCAAGGCTAACGCCATCACTATGGGTGATGGCGCCAATGACTTAATCATGATGAATGGTTCGGGCGTTAGTGTTGCTTACCGAGCAAAGCCCGTCGTCAAAGAAAAAGCCGACGCGGCTTTTGACCGAGTCGGCTTAGATGCTGCTTTACTACTGATCTCTTAAACATTTACCCAAGAGGTCAGGGTAATTTCATTTCCTGTTTGAGAGCTTACAGACGCTCAAAAATAGTTGCAATACCTTGTCCACCACCAATGCACATGGTTACCAAAGCATATTTACCTTGAACCCGATGGAGCTCGTGAATTGCCTTAGTCGCAATTGCAGCACCAGAACATCCAATGGGGTGACCCAATGCAATTGCGCCTCCATTGACGTTGGTCTTGGCCGGATCCAAACCTAAGCCCTTAGTAACGGCGAGCGCTTGAGCAGCAAATGCCTCATTAGACTCAATCACATCAATTTGATCTAATTTGAGGCCAGCACGTTCAAGAGCAATCTTTGTTGCAGGAATTGGACCTTCACCCATGATGTGATTTGGAACACCAGCTACCGCATAGGACACCAAACGAGCGATAGGCTTATGCCCTGCTTTCTTTGCAGTTTCAGCATCAGCCAATACGAAGAATGCAGCGCCATCATTAATTCCAGAGGCATTACCAGCGGTAACAGAACCACCCTCTTTTTTAAACACGGCCTTCATCTTGCCCAGTGTTTCCATGGTGGTATCTGGCTTGCAATGCTCATCCGTGTCAAAGACGATATCGCCTTTGCGAGTCTTGATAGTGATTGGGACGATCTGAGACTTAAAGCGACCTTCTTTAATGGCATTTGCTGCACGGCGATGCGACTCTACTGCCAATGCATCTTGCTCTTCGCGAGTCAGCTTCCATTTTTCAACGAGGTTTTCAGCTGTAACACCCATATGACCAACACCAAATGGGTCAGTCAACACTGCAACCATCAAGTCAAGCATCTTGGTATCGCCCATACGAGCACCACTGCGCATAGCTGGTGAACCATACATGCCACGCGACATGACTTCAACGCCACCACCAACACCATAGTCACAATCCCCCAACATAATCTGCTGTGCAGTAGTTACAATCGCTTGCAAGCCTGAGCTGCATAAACGATTCAATGCCATCGCTACGGATTCCATTGGTAGGCCAGCTTGGATGGATGCAACACGCGCGACATAGGCATAACGACTATCTGTAGGAATAGTATTGCCAACAGTTACGTAATTAATCAATGCTGGATCAACGCCGGAGCGAGCAACCGCCTCCTTCATCACAATGCCGCCAAGCTCAGAAGGCTCAAAGCTACTGAGGGAACCATTAAAGGTGCCAATTGCGGAACGAACTGCACTTAAGACAACGACATCACGACCCATATCAATCCCCTTTGCTAAGCCCAATGTTTAGGCTGACTTTTTACTAAATAAATAATCCAACCAACAGTTTTATTGCATTCGTCAAGTTTCGGCTATTAGGTCATGCCCTTGGGAGCTAATGACGGTAGCCTTAATGATGTCGCCTGCGCGATAGCGCTTAGAAGGCTTGCTAGGCGGCAAAACCCTCACTAGACCATCAATTTCTGGGGCATCACCAATTGTTCTACCGATTCCACCAGACTCATCCACCCGATCAATAATGACCTGGATACGTTTGCCAATTTGTTTAGCAAGTCGTTTGATGGAAATATCTTCTGCTTTAGCCATAAACCTAGCTCGACGCTCTTCTCGGAGATCAGAAGGAACCGGGTTATCCAATTGGTTTGCAGTGGCGCCCTCTACGGGCGAGTAGGCGAAACAACCCGCGCGATCAATTTGAGCTTCTTCCAGGAAATTGAGAAGGTGTTCAAACTCTTTCTCAGTCTCACCCGGAAAACCCGCAATAAAGGTGCTGCGAATAACCAACTCTGGGCAAGCTTCTCGCCACGCTAAGATGCGCTCCAAGTTCTTCTCACCGCTCGCTGGACGCTTCATGCGCTTCAAGACGTCTGGGTGTGAATGCTGCAGCGGAATATCCAAATACGGAAGAACACCATAGCCATGCTCTGAGAACTCGGCCATCAAAGGCAAGACATCATCTACATGTGGGTATGGGTAAACATAATGCAATCTGACCCAAGCCTGATGCTCGCGAGCGATTTGATTTAATGCATTAACTAAATCAAACATTTTGGTTTTGACGGGTTTGCCATCCCAAAAGCCAGTGCGGTATTGAATATCAACACCATAAGCGCTCGTATCCTGAGAAACAACGAGCAGCTCTTTTACGCCAGACTCAAATAATCGTTTAGCTTCAAGCAACACCTCACCTATCGGTCGCGAAACTAAATCACCGCGCATATTGGGAATAATGCAAAAAGTGCAGCGATGGTTACAGCCCTCGCTAATTTTGAGATAAGCGTAATGCTTTGGCGTGAGTTTGACGCCAGCTGGGGGGACTAAATCTATGAATGGATCATGTGGCTTCGGCAGGTGCAAATGAATCGCCTGCATTACCTCATCAGTTGCATGAGGCCCCGTAACAGCAAGGACTTTAGGGTGAATACTCGAGATGAGATCATTACCATCGGCATTTTTTCTCGCGCCTAGACAACCAGTCACAATGACTTTGCCATTTTCAGCAAGCGCCTCACCAATAACATTAAGACTTTCTTCTACAGCAGAATCAATAAAGCCGCAGGTATTGACAACCACCAGATCGGCGCCAGAGTAATCTTTGGCAGTCTCATACCCTTCGGCACTTAACTGCGTCAGGATAAGCTCAGAGTCTACAAGTGCCTTAGGGCATCCTAAGGATACAAATCCAATTTTTCCAGCCACAACTATTCTTTTTCGGCTTTATTAGACTGAGGGTTAAATGAGAAATTTCCAAAGATATTTTGTGAGCCCTGTACCTGCTCTTGCATTTTGATAAAGAGATCTTTGCTTTGCTCCATATAATTCCCCATCAAACCTTGCATCAGAGGATTTTGGAGGTTCATCATTTGCGACCAAGCCTCTGGTGTACTTCCAGCACCAAGACCTTTTGTTTGATCGCCAAGCTTATTGTGAATGTCCACAAAAGATTGCATGGTCTTCTCTAGATAATTTCCCATCAAACCTTGCATGGAATTTCCATAGAATCGAATGATTTGAGAAAGCATTTGCGAGGAGAACACTGGGGCGCCGCCAGCCTCTTCCTCAAGAATGATTTGCAGCAGAATATTGCGCGTCAAATCCTCTTCCGTTTTGGCATCAACTACTTTAAATACTTCGTTAGCCATAACTAAGTTTTTAATGTCAGATAGTGTGACATAGGTACTTGTCTGAGTGTCGTATAGACGACGATTCGGATACTTCTTGATGAGCCGATCTTGGCCAGCTCGTTTAGCGCGGTTAACCATGTATTTTCCTAACTATTTACTGCAACGCAACATCAACGTAGTTTAGCCTTAAGTTGACCAAAAGGTAAATACGCTGTGTTGCGTACTGCACATACTGCAAATTCTGGTTTGAATGCTGCAGCGCAATATTAACCAGTGTGGATGCCGCCGTTTAATGAAAAGTCTGCGCCAGTAGCATAGCCACCATCTTCTGATGCAATCCAGCAGCAAATAGAGGCAATTTCTTCAGGCGTACCCAAACGCTTGACAGGAATACCCGAAACAATCTTTTCAAGGACATCTTCGCGAATAGCTTTAACCATATCGGTGCCGATATAACCAGGAGATACCGTATTTACTGTGACGCCCTTAGTGGCAACCTCTTGAGCCAGGGCCATTGTGAAACCATGCAAACCCGCTTTTGCCGTTGAATAGTTTGCCTGGCCAAACTGGCCCTTTTGACCATTTACAGAAGAAATGTTGATGATTCGGCCCCAGTTGTTCTCAACCATGCCATCAATCACTTGCTTGGTAACATTAAACAAGGAGTTCAGGTTGGTATCAATAACCGCTTTCCAGGCGTCTGGGGTCATTTTGCGGAATACGCTGTCACGAGTAATTCCGGCGTTATTGACTAAAACATCTACACGTCCTACTTCAGCCTTCACTTTTTCAAACGCGGCAACCGTGCTATCCCAATCAGAAACATTACCCTCTGAAGCAGTAAAGTCATAGCCCAAGGCCTTTTGTTCGCCAATCCAGCGATCTTTACGCGGAGAATTTGGGCCACAGCCTGCAATCACTTTGAAGCCATCTTTAGCCAAACGTTGGCAAATAGCAGTGCCAATACCACCCATACCACCCGTTACATATGCGACTTTTTGAGACATTACTTTCCCCTTTTGAAAACCCTCATTAATTGTTAATTGATTTCTGGTGTTGCTTTTTCTTTAACGTACACACCAGGAGCCGCTTCCATTTTTTTGTACTTAGCATTGCCAAAAGTAGCGCTTGCTGGCTTCTTTTCGCCGCCGAATTGCCCAAGCCAATTGGTGTAATCAGGCCACCAGCTACCTGGAATTTGTTTTGCGCCCTCCAACCACTCCTGTGCTGTTGCTGCAATCTTGCGGTTTTCAAAGTAATAGCGCTTATTTTTTGCTGGAGGATTAATCACGCCCGCAATATGTCCAGATGCACCTAATACAAAACGATTTTTACCTTTAAGAAGGTGGGTTGACTCGTAAGCAGACTGCCAAGGAACAATGTGGTCCTCTTGAGATGCGTACAAATACGCAGGGCAGTTGATTTTTCCGAGATCCACTTTCTCACCACAAATTGATACCTTGCCCGGCTTGACTAAATCATTTTGTAAATAGGTGTGGCGTAGATACCAGCAGTACATTGCGCCAGGAAGATTGGTGGAGTCGCCATTCCAATACAGCAAATCAAATGGTGGAGGTGAATTACCTTTGAGATAGTTTTCCACTACATAGTTCCATACCAAATCATTTGGACGCAAGAATGAAAAGGTATTGCCCAAATCAAGGCCTGACATCATGCCGTACTTACCACCTTTACCGCCAATGGAGCTCTCACGCATCTCCACCATGCCTTCATCGATAAAGACATCGAGAATCCCGGTATTGGTGAAATCCAATAAGGTAGTTAAGAGCGTCAAGCTTGCTGCTGGGTGCTCGCCTCGAGCGGCCAGTACAGCCAATGCAGAGCTTGTTAAGGTTCCACCAACGCAGAAACCTAAGATATTAATTTGCTTGGTGGCGCCGATTTCTTTAACTACATCAATTGCCTTAATAACACCCTTGCCTACGTAATCTTCCCAACTCACTTGAGCCATAGAGGCATCTGGGTTTTTCCAAGAAACTAAGAACACAGTATGGCCCTGGCTCACCATGTGGCGCACCACAGAATTATCGGGTTGTAAATCAAGAATGTAATATTTATTAATACAGGGTGGCACCATTAAATACGGCCGTTCAAATACTTGCTCCGTTAATGGCTTGTACTGAATTAACTCAAACAACTCATTACGAAACACCACATGACCTTCTGTGGTGGCAATATTTTTTCCCACCTCAAAAGCAGATTCGTCCGTTTGAGAGACCTTACCTTTTTTCATATCTCCCAATAAATTCACAATCCCCTTTTGAATGGATTGGCCTTGGGAGCTAATGATGCTTTCTAATACCTCTGGATTAGTAGCAATAAAGTTTGATGGCGATAGCGCATCAATCATTTGCTCAGTAGTAAATAGAATTTTCTGTCTTGATTTTTCATCAGTCTCGACTGCTTTTGCCAATTCCATAAGATGTTTGGAATTGAGTAAATAGGTAGCCGCAATCACCTTGCTCCAGGAGGAGTGCCAAGCCTTCCCTGCAAAACGACGATCTTTCACTTCAATCGCTTCGGGGTTAGTTGCAATATGTGCCAACTCAGTGAAATATTCTTTTTGGATTTCAGACA
Organism: uncultured beta proteobacterium; assembly: GCA_903892315.1. Next base: position 11,634 of record CAITHY010000162.1, read on the forward strand.
AACGCTCTGGCGGAATCAGCGCCATATGATGCGGCGCCAAAGATGGTGTTGCACCGGTATTCATGCCTGCAAACATAGTAGTCTCTTTATTTAATTAGAGACATTCTCCGCCCTTAAGCACCATAGAGTTATACGCAAAAACCCTAGCTTGGTGCATGGGCTAGTAGTAACCCGCATGGTTTTATGCACAAGCTATTTTTCAATCCAGATAGCCGAGGCAAATCTTCCAGTCTCGCCATCGCGACGATAAGAGAAAAACTGCTGTTGATCTCTGACGGTGCAGCATTGGCCGCCAAAGATCATTTTTACGCCACAGGACTCTAAGCGTGCTCTTGCCAGTAGATAAATATCTGCAAGGTATTTTCCACGCTGATTGGGCATTTCTTTAAATGCATTTGTTGGCACAGGAAAGCCAGAGTCTTGAAACGACTTCACGACATCCTCCCCGACCTCAAATGATTCAGGTCCAATAGCCGGCCCCAACCACGCCATCAAGTCTGCCGCAGTAGAGCCGCCAGCAATTTTTAGCAACTCGGTAATGGTATTTTCTAGAATGCCGGCACAAAGCCCTCTCCAACCAGCATGGGCGGCACCAACTGCAGTCCCATTGGAGTTAGTAAATAAGACAGGCAAGCAATCGGCTGTCATGATCACCAAGACTTCTTCTGGCATGTTGGTAACCGAGGCATCCGCCTCAATTGGCGTGCCCTTGCTTAAAGACCGGCTTTGCGGGGTGCTTACTACTGTTCTGTGAATCTGTTTTAGCCAGACAGGCTCACCTGGCATCGCTTTCGTAAAAATTGCTCTATTAGCCAAAACATCTTGAGCGCAATCGCCCACATGATCGCCCAGGTTCAAGGAATCATATGGAGCCTTGCTTACTCCACCCGATCTTGTGCTTACTATTGTGCGCACCGACTTTGGAGTAGGCCATTGAGGCTCAAGCAAACTCATCAGCGTGATTCATTTTCGATAGAAGCCAAGACGACCGACTCTTTGGGAAGAACATCATCATTCATTCCAAGCTGAGGCAATAAATCCAATAAATCCTGCGGCGGCAAGCGGAACCAAGTCATTAATTCATTTTTTACTGGATGTTGAAGGCTTAAGGCAAAGGCATGTAAAGCCTGGCGATGAAATGAAAGATTTTTAGCGGCCCCCGGGGCCTTTTTGCGGTAGACCTGATCACCCACCAATGGAAAGCCAAGTGATTCTAGATGAACTCGAATTTGATGCGTGCGACCTGTTTCAAGGCGACATTCCAGTAGCGCAACAGCAGATTCCCCTGTCAAGCCCTTGGCTAAGCGTCGAAATAAAGTAGCCGCCGGCTTTCCCTGGGGGCTGCCTGCGGCCATCTTAAGGCGGTCTCGCTGATCACGCCCAACGGAAGCTAAAACCTTGCCTTGACTTGGAGCCTCGCCCCACACCCAAGCTAAATAGCGACGCCCTACCGTTCTCTCCTGAAGCTGACGTACCAGAGAGGTTTGGGCGTGCGATGTTCTTGCAACCACCATTAAGCCTGAAGTGTCTTTATCCAGGCGATGAACAATTCCCGCCCTAGGAAGCAACTTGAGCTCGGGATAATGAAATAAGAGAGCATTGAGCAGAGTCCCAGACCAATTTCCAGCTGCTGGGTGAACCACCAGACCTGGCGGCTTATTGACCACAATGATGGCCTCATCCTCATAAACAACCTCCAAGGAGATATCTTCGGGGCTAAAGGCAAATTGCTCTGGCATTTCCTGTGGAAAGACCTTAACACTCTCGCCGCCATGGAGCAAATAACGGGCTTTGGTAACCTTACCGTCAACCATCACGGCCCCAGCTTCAACCCAAGCCTTGAGGCGATTACGGGAATAATCAGGTAAAGACCCTGCCAGCACCTTGTCCAAGCGCTCGCCAGCCATCTCCAAAGGGATATCAAGGGAGATGAAATCCTCATCATCGATATAATCAATGGGATTCGATTCAGGAGTTTGCGGCAATGCCACGCTTAGAGAGCCTTTCAGTTATGTCCGACGTAATATCAGACGCCAGTTTAAGGCTTGCTGGGAATTATTCCCCACAAAAAAAGAGTTTCCATGTAGGTGGCACTCCTTTTGCCCTACTTTTAGCCCTCATGTTTGCATTGATGCTTTTAGGTGGATGTGCCGGTAGCGAAGGTACTAAAGATGACACTGATATCTGGTCAGAGGCAAAGCTCTATTCTGAAGCCACTGACAAACTGAATGATGGCGACTTTGCTAAGTGTGGCAAATACTTTGAAAAATTAGAAGCACGCTTTCCATTTGGACCCTATTCACAACAAGCACAAATTAATGCCGCTTATTGCTATTGGAAAGCACAAGAGCAAACTCAAGCACTGGTTGCGATTGATCGTTTTATCAAATTACATCAAGGTAGTGAGAGTCTAGATTACGCCTACTACTTAAAAGGTCTAATTACTTTTAATGATGATTTAGGATGGCTTGGCAGGTTCACTGGCCAAGATCTTAGTGAGCGCGACCCCAAAGCTGCCAAAGAAGCTTTTGAGTCATTCAAAGTAGTGGTTGAACGCTTCCCAAATAGTAAGTACGCCCCCGATGCGTTAGATCGCATGCGCTACATTGTGAACTCACTTGCAGAGGCTGATGTTGTTGTTGCGCGCTTCTACTATCAACGCGGCGCCTATCTAGCGGCAGCTAATCGTGCTCAGCAGGTTATTCGTAATTATGATCGCGCGCCTGCCGTTGAAGAAGCACTTTATATTCTCACTAAGTCTTATGAGAAGCTTGGTATGCTTGATCTGAGCAATGATTCCTCTCGTGTCTTCAAATTAAACTTCCCAGATAGTCAAATGATGACCACTGGCCAACGTGCGCAAAAAGAGCACAGGTGGTGGCAGATCTGGAATAAGTAAGATTATTCAGCTCACATAAAAAATCCTCCGATCTAGAGGATTTTTTATGTGCCAGTAATGCCTAGCTTAGCTAATAGCTACAGGAACCCTAGGCGCTACAGCACAAAGTAATTCATAACCAATCGTGCCACTCATTTGCGCCACCTCATCTACCGGGACCTTATCACCCCAAAGCTGCACGACACTTCCAATTCCGGCATCCGGCAACTTGCTTAAATCAATTGCCAGCATATCCATAGAGACTCTTCCAACTAATGGGCAGATGACTCCATGATCGCTACTGCTGACCCAAACCGGCGTGCCATCTTTAGCGTGGCGTGGATAACCATCTGCGTAACCGCAAGCCACAATGCCGATACGCATTGCATTCGGCGCCTCATAACGACCACCGTAACCAATGCGATCCCCCTTTTGCAGATCTTGAATGTCAATAATTTCGCTATGAAGCTGCATGACCGCCCTGAGATTTGCATGCTCAATATCAGCATGCAATCCTGTTGGTGATGCACCATAGAGCATGATGCCAGGGCGCACCCAATCACCCAATGCATTGCGGTGCCACAAAATAGCCGCTGAGTTTGCTAAAGATGTCGGCCCATCCAAACCTAAAATGGTTTCATTGAATAATTCCTGCTGACCACCAACCGAGGGTAACTGGTCAACCTGATCGGCATTGGCGAAATGGGTCATGTGATGCATGTGATAACCCGCTGCATGCAAACGATGAAAAACCGTTCGATAAACATCAGGCTTAAATCCCAGGCGATTCATACCGGTGTTCATTTTAAGAAAGACACTTAAAGGCTTATGGTTTTTGCCTTTAAATCTTTCAAGCCACACCACCTGAGCATCGCAATGGACCACGAGGTCGCATGCCAAATCCTCTGCTCGACTTAGCTCATTTTCATGAAAGAGACCCTCTAACAGGAGGATTCGACCTTGCCAACCGTGCTCTCTAAGCCAAGCGGCATCCTGTATATCCAGTAGGGCAAAGCCATCGGTGGAGGCTAGCCCTTTTAATGCAGCCTCAAAACAATGCCCATAGGCGCGGGCTTTTATGACAGACCAGATTTTGGATTCTGGTGCCAATTCCCGAACTCGGTTTAAATTATGCTGAAAGGCGGCAGCATCAATAGATGCCAAAATTGGTCTATTAATCAGGCCATTGGTTGAATCACCCATTTTCACCCCTCCTTTCATGCTTTAATTGCAGTAATGACTAGATTGTACGAATGAACCGTAGCTTTTACATCATTATGGCGGCGCAATTTTTTTCGTCGCTTGCCGATAATGCCCTCCTAATAGCTGCTATTGCGCTCCTGGCCCAGCTTCAAGCTCCGGCGTGGATGACGCCGCTTCTCAAATTGTTCTTTGTATTGTCCTACGTTCTTCTGGCAGCCTTTGTTGGAGCCTTTGCAGACTCCCGACCAAAGGGCAATGTCATGTTCATCACCAACACTATCAAGTTTGCTGGATGCGTAGCCATGTTGTTTGGTAGTCACCCTTTAATGGCCTATGCCATCGTTGGCTTAGGTGCCGCCGCTTACTCACCAGCTAAATATGGAATCTTGACTGAGCTGCTACCTCCTGAAAAATTAGTCGCCGCCAATGGCTGGATCGAAGGTTTAACGGTGGGCTCAATCATTATGGGCACCGTTTTAGGTGGCGTACTGATTAGCAGTACCGTTTCCCAAAGTCTCCTGGCCCTGGATATGCCTTCATTTGATACGGGTATTGATACGCCAGCTGAATCAGCAATTTTGATCATCATGATGATTTATGTTGTTGCCGCGCTCATTAATCTCAAGATTCCCGATACCGGCGCTCGATACGTCTCCCAGAAAACCAATCCAATTGAATTGGTCAAAGACTTTGCTATTTGCTTTAAGACGCTGTGGAACGATCGCTTGGGTCAAATTTCCTTGGCGGTAACCACTTTATTTTGGGGGGCGGGAGCGACCTTGCAATTTATTGTCATCAAGTGGGCGCAAGTGGCTTTGCATATGAATCTGTCACAAGGCGCAATTCTGCAAGCTATTTCAGCTGTAGGCGTTGCTGGCGGCGCAGTTTATGCTGCTTGGCGTATTCCACTTCGCAAATCCTTAAACGTCTTGCCCTATGGTGTTGCTATGGGCTTGGTTGTCTGCGTCATGGCGGTCTATAACTCTGACCTACTTCCCAACACGAGTATTTTCACATTAGGCAAGTTTCAGATCTCTCTAAACCTATTACCCGCATATTTTTTATTGATTCTAGTGGGTTGGTTAGCGGGTTACTTTGTGGTGCCAATGAATGCCTTATTGCAACATCGTGGACACGTCCTGATGTCGGCAGGTCACTCCATTGCAGTGCAGAACTTTAACGAAAACATTTCTGTTTTGATGATGCTGTTGATTTATTCTCTACTGATCTGGTTGGATATACCAGTTCAATTTGTGATTATCGGATTTGGCTTGATTGTTAGCCTGATTATGTGGCTAGTTATCAAACGACACACCAGAAATCAAGCAGAGTACGATTCCATGCATCTCATCGGTGAACACAAGCAATCGGAATAATTGCTCTGCAATATCAGCTGTTTTGCAATACCGATCTTGCTAGCAATATATCCTGCCAGAGCAAGGCTTTATCACTAGGTTTTGCAAGTACTTGATTGAGTTCAAATGAAGCGATCACCGGAATCTCTTCTTCACCGCCAGTATTTAAAGCCAAAACCGTTTCACGCAACTGCGGCAATGGATCTCTTTCGCCAGTGATTTTTTGAGCCGTAGGCCCGCCGAAGGCAATTACTACAACAGGCATTTCAGGCATGTTTAATTGGCTGAGAGTCTGTCCTAGATTTTTCCAAGCCCATTCGTTCTTAGCCAGCCCCAAAGCACGAATCATATTTTGGAATAAAAGTTGAGCCTCGCCCTGTGGCTCATTACCAAAAAACCACCACATTCCATTGCTGACTCGTGAAGATGGCTGCGCCACCTCAGCAGATTCATGGGTACTTGCCCGCTCGGGTGCTTCGGCTGTCGATTGCACGGCATCCCGGGAGGTCCATTCGGTAATACCCATCTCTTTTAAGAAGGCTGAATGTGTATTGGTCATGGCTCTAGCTTAATCGATTTGGCCATAACGAGCGCATCCTCACGAGAGCCCGTCTCTGGATTGGCGGGGTAGTAGTTCTTACGCACACCAATTTGCTCGTAACCCAACCTTTGATAGAGCGATACCGCAGCAGAATTGGTTGGCCTCACCTCCAAGATGATGCGGGGCATTTTTTGCTGAGCGGCCACACCCTCAATTGCAGCCATCATGCGCTGGCCCAGTCCAAGCTTGCGCAAATGGGGCGACACCGTAATATTCAGAAGATGTAGTTCATCAACCGCAGGAAATAGAACGCAATAAGCCCAAAGCACTGCTGGATCCAAATACGAACCCTTCGCCACTTGATCTAACTGGGGCCGAATGCAATAGGCCCAATGCCCAGCCGCTAAAGAATCGGAGAAATTGCCTTTTGTCCAAGGATGTATGTGCGAGACAGACTCAATCTTGAGGACCTCATCCAAGTCTGCAGTTTGCATTGGCATGAAAGAGAGCTCTGCAATCCCTCTTGCAGGAGAAATATCGGACATTACTTCATTCCCCTTTCACGCTCTGCTGTAGTAAATGCAACTTTGTTGCGAACATACAATGGCTCCAGCAATCGTACGTCAACCTGCAAATCCTCTTTGAGGGCTTGTTTAGCGAAGTCTAAAACGCCTAATGCAGAGATTGAGATCTCAGCATCCTGTATACCGTTAAATATCGGCAAGCGACTACTGTATGCATTTAAAGCGCTACCAGCCAAGAGCTGGATGCCGTCAAAATTAAGATCTTCAGGCTTTGTAAGATGAATATCGCTGATACGTTTTGGCAATTGATTAACTTGAGCCTCATAGTGAGCCCAATAAACCTCCTCCATACGCGCATCAATCGCGATCATGAAGTGCTGGGGCTTCGTCTTTTTATATATATCAACAGCTGTGATTTGCGCAGCTAGTGCATCTAAGCTACATACGGGTATCACTGGAAGATCGTTTGAAATAGCCAGGCCTTGCACCGCTGCTACCCCCAATCGAACACCCGTGAATGCTCCAGGCCCAATACCAACTGCAATAGCATCCAGATCTGCTAAGGATAGCTTGGCATTGGCTAGTAGTGATTCAACCCATGGCAAAAGGAGTTGGCTAGCTCCAGCCGAAACAGCTTCGTGCCTAAACTCTGGTGCTTTATCACCTAAAGATAAAGCCACCGAACACCATGCCGAAGAGGTGTCGATGGCCAATATATTCGCCAATTTGAATCCTGTTTGCTAATTACAAAACCAAATTATGAACTCAATCCAGCAATCACTTCAGGGGGAGCCTGAACCAGCTCAATCAGCACCCCCTCACCGCTGATTGGGAATTCATCATTTCCCTTGGGGTGGACAAAGGTGATGTCATAGCCTGCAGCACCCTTACGGATGCCGCCTGGAGCAAAGCGCAGGCCATTGGCAGAGAGCCACTCAACTGCTTTAGGGAGGTCATCCACCCACAAACCAATGTGGTTTAAAGGTGTCTGATGTACGGCCGGCTTCTTTTCGATATCAAATGGCTGCATGAGATCGACTTCAATCTCATGAGCTCCAGAACCAATCGCACAAATATCCTCATCTACATTTTCACGTTCAGAAACAAAAGTGCTTTTGTATTCAAATCCCAACAGATCAACCCATAACTTTTTGAGTCGATCCTTGCTCTCACCACCAATGGCGATTTGCTGAATACCTAAAATTTTGAATGGCTTAGCGCTCATAGTTATTAACCTAGTTATTCAAAGCGAATAATTAATTGGTCCACTGCCAGGCTGTCTCCCTCTTTGGCGCAGATTTCAGCAACCACACCATCCTGCATAGCCGATAGCGTGTTTTCCATCTTCATTGCTTCAATCGAAGCCAGTTTCTGACCAGCAGTAACCGCTTCACCTGCCTTGACAGCGATCTTTGTAAGCAGGCCAGGCATTGGAGACATCACTAATTTAGAATTATCTGGCGGGAGTTTCACCGGCATACGTCGTTGTAGTTCAGCACCCAAAGGGCTCAAAACCATACATTCATAATGGGCACCATCAAGGATCAATGCGTACTTCACACCACGGCGCTCCACTTGCGCAGTAATCTTATGGGTGCCGTTAATGGTTGCGTGCAGACAAATCTGTCCAGGACGCCAATCACTCACAATATCATAACGACTCACACCATCGGATTCATCGATGTAGACAGAATAAATATCATCCTTGAGTTCAACCCGAATAGGCACCTCATACGGGTCATTCATAGAGCCGGTTTTTTTACCAGTGACCACTACGAATTTCTTCGCGATGATCATTTCGTGTCCGGCCAATTGACCATCAATCATCTTGATATGCTCAAGATAGCGATAGCGCATAAACGCGGCTAATGCTGCCAAACGCTTAGGATCTCCAGGCTGTACTGAATCCTTTTTGAAGCCTTCTGGGTATTCTTCAGCAATAAAGCCCGTCGTAAAGTCGCCATTCACGAAGCGAGGATGCTGCAGAAGTGCCGCCTGGAATGGAATATTGGAATGAATGCCGCGAATCACAAAATCATTCAATGCCGCACGCATTTTTTCAATAGCTTCAGTGCGATCCTTGCCGTGCACGATCAATTTAGCAATCATTGAGTCGTAGTACATCGGGATTTCACCGCCCTCATACACACCAGTGTCAACACGCACTCCGTTAATTGACTCTGGTGGACGGTATTTAACAAGACGTCCGGTTGAAGGGAGGAAATTACGAAATGGGTCATCAGCATTGATGCGGCACTCCATAGACCAGCCATCCAGCTTCACATCCTCTTGCTTAAATGCCAACTTCTCACCAGCAGCAACCCGAATCATCTGCTCTACCAAGTCAAGCCCAGTAATGCTCTCGGTCACTGGATGCTCAACCTGCAGACGGGTATTCATCTCTAGGAAGTAGAAGGATTTGTCTTTGCCCACAACAAATTCAACCGTACCGGCAGATTGGTAATTAACGGCCTTAGCCAATGCAACAGCTTGTTCACCCATCGCTTTGCGAGTTGCTGGATCGATAAAGGGTGAAGGCGCTTCTTCAATGACCTTTTGGTGGCGACGTTGAATGGAGCAATCACGCTCATTGAGATAAACCACATTGCCAAAGGAGTCCCCTAAAACTTGAATCTCAATATGGCGAGGACCTTCAACAAACTTCTCAATAAAGATGCGGTCGTCACCGAAGCTATTCATTGCTTCTGTTTTGCAGGCCGCAAAACCTTCGGCAGCCTCTTTGTCATTAAATGCAACGCGCAAACCTTTACCGCCACCACCTGCGGAAGCTTTAATCATGACTGGATAGCCAATACCTTGAGCTATTTTGACTGCTTCTTCGGTAGTATCAATCGCCTCGTTATAACCAGGAATAGTATTTACTTTAGCCTCTAACGCAAGCTTCTTGGAGGCAATCTTGTCGCCCATAGCGGCAATAGACTGATGCTTAGGACCAATAAAGACAATGCCCTCTTCCTCGCAACGTCTAGCAAACTGCTCATTCTCAGACAAGAATCCATAGCCAGGATGAACCGCTTCAGCGCCGGTATCTTTACAGGCCTGAATAATGCGATCCATCACCAAATAGGATTCGCGTGAAGGTGCAGGGCCAATACAAACGGCCTCATCGGCCAATTGAACGTGACGCGCCTCTTTATCGGCTTCAGAGTAAACAGCTACCGTTTTGATGCCCATCTTTTTAGCGGTCATCATCACACGGCAAGCAATCTCGCCGCGGTTAGCAATCAAAATTTTCTTAAACATTTTCGTAGTCATTATTTATCGGCGCCTTTACAGAGGGATATTGCCGTGTTTACGCGCAGGATTCTTCAAGTCTTTATCTTTGAGCATTGCTAGTGAACGAGCAATGCGTTTACGGGTTTCGTGCGGCAGAATGACATCATCGATATAGCCGCGACGGCCTGCCACAAAGGGATTGGCAAACTTTGACTTGTACTCGGCTTCACGTGCAGTGATTTTTTCTGGATCTGATTTTTCTTCGCGGAAAATAATTTCTACAGCGCCTTTGGGACCCATCACTGCAATTTCTGCTGAAGGCCAGGCAAAGTTCACATCACCACGTAAATGCTTGGAGGCCATCACATCATAGGCGCCACCGTAGGCTTTACGAGTAATTAATGTCACCTTAGGCACCGTGCAATCGGCATACGCATAAAGTAGTTTTGCACCATGCTTAATAATGCCGCCGTATTCCTGTGCGGTGCCAGGCATAAAACCAGGAACGTCCACTAAAGTAACCACTGGAATATTGAAGGCGTCACAGAAGCGCACAAAACGTGCTGCTTTAATGGATGCCTTAATATCTAAACAGCCAGCTAGGATTAATGGTTGGTTGGCAACAATACCAATCGAGCGACCTTCCATGCGAGCAAAGCCAATCACAATATTTTTGGCATAGTCAGGCTGCAACTCAAAGAATTCACCATCATCCACGATCTTCTCAATTAACTCTTTCATGTCGTAAGGTTGATTTGGATTAGATGGCACCAATGTGTCTAATGAAAAATCAGGCTCTTCAGTACGGTTCGCACCCTTGATTAAGGGGGGTTTCTCGCGGTTTGAGAGCGGCAAGTAGTTAAAGAAACGACGCAGCATCATGATCGCCTCAACATCGTTATCAAAAGCTAAATCACAAACACCAGAAACTGTTGAGTGGGTCACAGCACCACCCAATTCTTCAGCAGTAACATCTTCATGAGTAACCGTCTTCACTACCTCTGGCCCCGTCACGAACATGTAAGAGCTATCTTTAACCATGAAAATAAAGTCAGTCAAGGCTGGGGAGTACACAGCACCACCAGCTGAAGGTCCCATGATTAAGGAAATTTGCGGGATCACGCCAGATGCAGTTACATTGCGCTGGAAGATTTCCGCATAGCCGCCAAGTGAGGCAACGCCTTCTTGAATACGTGCACCGCCAGAGTCATTCAAACCAATTACAGGGGCGCCGACCTTAAGTGCCTGATCCATAATCTTGCAAATCTTTTCTGCATGAGCTTCTGATAAGGAGCCGCCTAAAACAGTAAAGTCCTGCGAGAACACAAACACAAGTCGGCCATTAATCATTCCATAACCAGTGACAACACCGTCGCCAGGAACGGTTTGATCTGCCATACCAAAATCATAACAACGGTGCTCAACGAACATATCCCATTCTTCGAATGTGCCGGCATCCAGCAAAAGTTCAATGCGCTCACGAGCAGTTAATTTGCCCTTCGCATGCTGAGCCTGAATACGCTTTTGCCCGCCACCCAATCGGGCTAGCTCACGCTTAGCTTCCAGTTGTTGAATGATTTCCTTCATTTCCTGCTCCTTAGAAAAATTCATGCCCCATGGCTTCGAGTAGTCGTCTTGCCGCTACTGATGCTGCCATGGTTCCTTGGTTTACTTGCGCACTCAAACTTGGCAGAAGTTCTTGCACCGCTACATTGCTACGAAATGCATTTTTTAATCCTGCATCGATGCGATCCCACATCCACGCACCTGATTGTTCTTTACGACGAGAATCAAATTTCCCATTGGCTTTTTGCAGGGATTCAAAATGAGAGACCTTATCCCAAAGCTCTGGAACGCCCTTTCCTTCTAAAGCACTTAAGTTCATGACCTGTGGATGCCAGAACTCTTTGTCATGCGATGCGTGATCCGGGCTGCCTTGAAAACCGAGTAGTCGCAAGGAGCTGGTGATAAATAACTGAGCACGCATTGCAGCATCGGGGTCAATATCAACCTTATTGATCACAATCAAATCAGCAATTTCCATCACGCCTTTTTTAATTGCCTGCAGATCATCGCCAGCATTGGGTAGCTGCATTAACAGAAACATATCCGTCATGCCAGCAACGGCAATCTCACTTTGCCCTACGCCGACCGTCTCTACAATGATCACATCAAAGCCTGCAGCCTCGGCAACCAACATGGCTTCCCGCGTCTTCTCTGCAACGCCACCTAACGTGCAAGACGATGGACTTGGGCGAATGAAGGCATGCTCTAGAACGGATAAGCGTTCCATGCGGGTCTTATCACCCAAAATAGATCCCCCAGAGATGCTAGAAGAAGGATCGATCGCGAGTACCGCAACTCGATGCCCTTTTTCAATGAGGTAGAGACCTAAAGATTCAATTAAGGTTGACTTACCAACACCTGGGACACCAGAGATGCCCAGGCGAAAAGATTTACCCGTTTTAGGCAATAAAGCATTCAGTACGTCATCAGCGCGATGACGATGGTCTAGGCGAGTTGACTCAAGCAGCGTAATGATCTTCGCCAATGCGCGTCGCTGTTTAAGCGATGGCGCACCAGTGAGATCATTCACCAGAACCTGATCAGCAGCTTCGAGCATACCTATGGCCCGTACTAAGCTGGTTTAACAGACTTGCGGATTTGCTCAAGCACATCCTTCGCCGAGGCTGGGATGGGTGTGCCTGGGCCGTAAATACCTTTTACACCCGCCTCGTAGAGGAACTCGTAATCTTGTCTTGGAATGACGCCGCCAACGAATACGATAATGTCGTCTGAGCCCTGCTTCTTTAATTCTGCAATGATGGCTGGTACCAATGTTTTATGGCCAGCCGCTAAGGTAGAGACGCCCAATGCATGGACGTCATTCTCAATGGCTTGGCGAGCACATTCTTCGGGGGTTTGGAATAGAGGTCCGATATCGACGTCAAAACCCAAATCTGCATAAGCCGTAGCCACTACTTTTGCACCGCGGTCATGGCCATCCTGACCTAGCTTAGCAATCATCACACGAGGGCGACGACCAAAGTCTTTTGCAAAGTCAGCAATTTCAGTTTGGAGTTTTGCCCAGCCCTCGGCTGAGTCATAAGCAGCTGCATACACACCGGTCACCTTTTGCGTATCGGCGCGATGGCGCCCGAAAACTTTCTCTAATGCATCAGACACTTCACCAACGGTTGCACGCAAACGAATCGCGTTTACCGACAACTCTAGTAAGTTTCCAGAGTTATCTTCGGCAGCCTTGGTTAAAGCCTCTAACGCAGCCTGTACTTTTTGAGTATCACGTTTAGCCTTAATTTCTTGAAGGCGTGCAACCTGGCCTTCACGAACTTTATCGTTATCAATCATCAATACATCAACGAGATCTTCTTTGCCAAGTTTGTATTTATTAACGCCAACAATGACATCGGAGCCAGAGTCAATCTTGGCTTGCTTCTCAGCGGCAGCTGCTTCAATTTTGAGCTTAGCCCAACCACTTTCAACCGCCTTGGTCATGCCACCCATAGCCTCTACTTCTTGAATAATTTCCCAAGCCTTGTCAGCCATCTCTTGAGTGAGGTTTTCCATCATGTAAGAACCCGCCCATGGATCAATCACACTAGGAATATGCGTCTCTTCTTGCAGAATTAACTGCGTGTTACGCGCAATACGGCTGGAGAACTCGGAGGGTAAGGCAATCGCTTCATCTAAAGAGTTTGTATGTAATGATTGTGTGCCACCGAATACTGCAGCCATGGCCTCTACCGTGGTTCTCACAACGTTGTTATAGGGGTCCTGCTCAGTTAAAGACCAGCCCGATGTTTGGCAATGGGTACGCAACATCAAAGACTTTGGGTTCTTTGGTTCGAAAGATTTCATAATGCGCCACCACAATAAACGGGCGGCACGCAACTTGGCAACCTCAAGGTAGAAGTTCATACCAATCGCAAAGAAGAAAGAGAGGCGACCAGCAAAACCGTCTACGTCTAAACCTTTAGCCAATGCTGTTTTTACATACTCCTTACCATCAGCCAAGGTGAATGCCAGCTCCAATACTTGATTAGCCCCAGCCTCTTGCATGTGATAACCCGAAATCGAAATCGAGTTGAACTTCGGCATGTGCTTGGCGGTGTACTCAATAATGTCGCCAATGATTCGAATCGAAGGTTCTGGTGGGTAAATATAGGTATTGCGAACCATAAACTCTTTCAGAATGTCATTCTGAATCGTGCCTGATAGTTGCTCCTGTTTTACGCCTTGCTCCTCACCAGCCACGATGTATCCCGCTAATACCGGCAATACAGCGCCATTCATCGTCATCGAGACGGATACCTTATCCAATGGAATGCCATCAAACAAGATCTTCATATCCTCAACAGAATCAATGGCAACACCAGCCTTACCAACGTCGCCTGTAACACGCGGATGATCCGAGTCGTATCCACGGTGAGTAGCCAAGTCAAAGGCAACAGATACACCTTGACCACCTGCATCTAAGGCTTTGCGATAGAAGGCATTCGATTCTTCAGCAGTTGAAAAACCTGCGTACTGACGAATAGTCCAAGGACGAACCGAGTACATCGTCGCTTGCGGACCACGAACAAATGGTTCAAAGCCAGGCAAAGTATCGGTGTAATTGAGACCCTCAATATCTGATGCTGTGTATAAGGCTTTTAAATGAATGCCATCCGGAGTATTCCAACCCAAGGAATCAACGTCCCCATTAGGTGCAGATTTTTGTGCTGATTTTTTCCAAGCCTCTAAGTTGGCATCTGGAAATGATGGCCATGAATTGTTTTCTTTAGAACTCACAAAAACTCCCGTTTAATTTTTGTTGCATTGCATCGAAATATCCTTACATTCTGCTTGACTATTTCTAATTTGTCCAGCTATCATGTATTCATAATTATGAATACAAAACTTAATAATAGACCTCTATATGAAGATGTAGCCGATCGGCTGCGGGAACAGATATTTACAAAGCAACTGGCTCCAGGAAGCTGGCTGGATGAACAATCGCTTGCCGACCAATTCGGGATCAGCCGCACACCAATGCGTGAAGCAATCAAGGTTCTAGCCTCTGAAGGTCTCGTTACGATCAAAATGCGTCGTGGCGCGTATGTGACAGAGGTAGCTAGAAAGGACTTAGAGCAGATCTTTACCATCCTCTCCCTTTTAGAGGGTCAGGCAGCCAAAGAAACGGCGACTAAAGCCACTGAAGAAGAATTAAACATGCTAGACCACCTTCATCATCGCTTAGAAAAAGCAGCTGCTGACCGTGATATTGAGCAGTTTTTTGAGATCAATGGCAAATTTCATGAGCTCATTCAGGAAATTGCAGGGAATAAATGGATGAATGGGGTCATTGCTGACCTACGTAAAGTTCTCAAGCTCCATCGCAGAGACTCCTTAACAAGCACCGGCAGACTACAAAACTCACTGGTGGAGCACCGAGAAATCCTTAGGGCACTTTTAAAGCGGGATGAGCAAGCTGCTGAAGCCGTAATGCGCAAACATTTGGCACAAGGCCTGGAAGCGTTAAGATAAAACCTATAAAAAATAAAGGCTTAGAAGATTATTCTAAGCCTTTAATATAAGCATCCTAAGTTAGCAAGGTTTACTTTTTGACAACAAAATTCCCTGGCAAGCTTGAAACATAAGCGGCGATATCATGCAAATCCGCATCACTAAAGGGTTGCACTTGTGAGCCCATGATGGCGTTGTTACGACCATACTGAGGGTTGCCGTTACCTACTTTGTATGCCTTTAAGGCGTAATACAAGTAATCAGAATACTGACCGGCTAACTTTGGATATGCTGGCAGGATTGGGGCGTTGAGTCCTGCACCATGACAGGAAGCGCAGTTCGCCTTATCTACCAATGCCTGACCCTTTTCCACGTTAGCAGCATTTGCCACGTTTACCAAACCAATGCTTGAGAGCAAAACTGCTGTAACTAGTGCGAATTTCATAAAAGTATCTCTATGTGTCTTGATCAATGAATCACTTCAATGGGTTGTTAGGTGAGCTGGCGGTTTGCGCGGCATAGTATTCGCCAATATCAGCCATATCTTGGTCTGACAAGCTTGCAGCGATAGCGCGCATCGTTGGATGCTTACGCTCGCCCTTTTTGTACTCAGACAATGCGGTAGCGATATAAGCGCCATTTTGACCGCCTAACATAGGCACTTTGTATACCAATGGGTAATCAGCACGGTAGTCAGGGATTGAGTGGCAGCCAACGCAAAGCCAAACCTTTGCATTACCTGCGGCGGCATTGCCTTTAACTTCATCAGCCTGAGCAACGGAACCCGCAAAAGCTAAAGTTGCAGCAACGATCAAATGAGGAAGAAATGAGAGTTTTTTCATAGAAATCAGTATTAATGAGTTTGATTTAAATCAATTTGGAAAGAGTATAGCGGACAGACGCTCTTCTCGCCATTTCAGAGGCCAAAATCACCAAAAACACTGAAAAATTCCTCTTGTTTACCTATACTTGAACGCTTAGTCCAGTCCTTAATTAGGTATGTCCATGAGCAAATCCACCTCACCCTCCCAAAATCGCTTTGCAGGCAGTCAAAGCTATGTCGCCACCGATGATCTGAAATTGGCAGTCAATGCGGCCATCGCTCTACAGCGCCCCCTCCTGATTAAGGGTGAGCCAGGCACCGGAAAAACGATGCTCGCCGAAGAAGTAGCGGCTGCCCTCAATATGCCGCTGCTGCAATGGCATATCAAATCGACTACGAAGGCTCAGCAAGGTCTTTATGAATACGATGCCGTAAGCCGCTTGCGCGATTCCCAGTTGGGCGATGAAAAGGTAAACGATATTCGGAACTACATTGTGAAAGGTGTTCTTTGGCAAGCTTTTGAGGCAGACGAACCTACCGTACTGCTCATTGATGAAATTGACAAAGCAGATATTGAGTTTCCGAATGACCTATTGCGCGAAATTGATCGGATGGAGTTTTATGTCTACGAAACTCGTGAATTAATTAAGGCAAAACATCGCCCGCTCGTCATCATCACTTCAAATAATGAAAAAGAGTTGCCTGACGCCTTCTTGCGTCGCTGCTTCTTTCATTACATCACCTTCCCAGATGCCAGCACAATGCAAAGTATTGTGGATGTCCATCACCCCAATATCAAACAGGATCTTTTGGATGCGGCTCTCAAGGCCTTCTACCAGATACGCTCATTGCCGGGTCTTAAAAAGAAACCCTCTACATCCGAACTCATTGACTGGCTAAAACTCCTATTGGCAGAGGATATTCCACCTGAAGCACTCCATAGTAGCGATGAAAAAATTGTCGTGCCACCCCTGCATGGCGCCTTACTCAAAAATGAACAAGATATTCATCTATTTGAACGCCTAGTCATGATGAATCGCAACCATCGCTAAGTTGATACTTCATTACGCCATTTTGTTATGTTGATTCAATTCTTCCTTAACCTGAAAGAGGCCAAAGTACCTGTTTCAGTGCGAGAGTTTTTAACGCTCTTGGAGGGCTTGAAATCCGGCGTGATTAATCCATCCATCGATGAGTTTTATCAATTCTCACGCATGTCCTTAGTTAAAGATGAGCAACACTTTGATCGTTTTGATCAGGTATTTGGATCCTACTTCAATGGAATTGAGCAAATCATTGCCCTCTCCCCAGATATTCCACTTGACTGGCTTGAGAAAAAACTCCAGCGCGTTCTAACTGATGAAGAAAAAGCGGCCCTTAAAAAGTTAGGTGGTCCAGATGCTTTAAAGCAGCGTCTTGAGGAACTTTTAAAGGAGCAAAAAGAATGGCATGGTGGCGGCAATAAGTGGATTGGTGCTGGTGGCTCCTCTCCATTTGGTCATAGCGGCTACCACCCTGAAGGCATCCGCATTGGTGGAGACAGTGCTGGCAACAGAACAGCTATCAAAGTCTGGGAGGCGCGAGAATTTAAGGACTATGACAGCGATTTAGCCTTGGGCACCCGCAACATCAAAGTTGCTCTACGTCGTCTGCGTCGCTTTGCCCGAGAAGGATCTACTCTCGAGCTAGATTTAGATAAAACCATTCAGTCAACAGCCGCTAATGCAGGCATGCTCCATATTCAAATGCGGCCTGAGCGACATAACCAAGTCAAAGTACTGCTACTCATGGATGTTGGCGGTTCAATGGATGACCACATCCAACGCATTGCCGAGTTGTTTTCTGCCGCCAAAGCTGAATTTAAGCATTTAGAACATTACTACTTTCATAACTGTGTTTATGAAAACTTGTGGCAAAGCAATCGTCGTAGACGAGATCAAGTCACAGCAACGCAAGACATCATTAATAAATATGGTCCCGACTATAAATTGATCTTTGTTGGGGATGCGACGATGTCTCCTTATGAAATTTTGAGCCCCAATGGTTCGGTTGAGTACAACAACAAAGAGGCGGGTGCAGTTTGGATCAATCGACTGATTGAACACTTCCCCCATTTTGCATGGCTCAATCCTGAGCCGGAATCGATTTGGCAATACCGTCAATCAATCGATATTATGCAAAACCTGATGAAAGATCGCATGTACCCAGTCACTCTGAATGGCCTTGAAAGTGCCATGCGTCAGCTTTCCAAGTAAGATTCTTTTTTCAATTCAATTACAGAAAAACGATATGAGCACAACTATTGGCGAACGCCTCAAAACCCTTGGAATTGATTTGCCTCCACCAGGACCTCCTGCCGCCGCCTACGTCATGGCTGCCACTTCGGGCAATACCGTGTTTCTATCAGGTCACATTGCAAAACGCGATGGCAAGCCTTGGATTGGGAAGCTCGGTAAAGATATGGATACGGAAACGGGTAAAGCCGCTGCGCGTGCTATTGCGATTGACTTAATTTCTACCCTGCAAAACCACTTAGGCTCTTTGGATAAAGTAAAACGCATCGTTAAAGTCATGGGCTTGGTGAACTCCACCGACGGTTACACAGAACAACACTTAGTGGTAAATGGCTGTTCAGAATTATTGTTTGAAGTCTTTGGAGATGCTGGCAAACATGCCCGTAGCGCCTTTGGCGTTGCTCAAATCCCGCTTGGGGCTTGCGTAGAAATCGAACTCATCGCCGAGATTTAATTCAAGACAACTTAATGGGGTTGGATTTTATCCAGTCCTAGTTTCTCGATATCGTCCTGCGTATCCACATCCCTCACGAAGGCTTGGTTATCGGTGACAAAAATCTTGACTAGCTCGGGATACTGATCCATATAGGGCCTGCAGACCATGCCGGGTATTGCTAAGATTTTCTCAATCACTCGTTTTGAAAATAGCACCGGGTTACCTCTCTGACCATTGACCATCGGCAATATGATTTCCTGATGTGAGTCTCTATGCTTGAATTGCTCTAGCAAGGATTCAATTTCTTGGGCGCCTATTTGAGGCTGATCGCATAAAGCGATTAGCAAAACATCGTAGTCACTTTGAAGAGACTCAAGACCAAGACGCACAGATGAGGCTTGGCCCAATTCTGGACGGAGATTTTTCTCCCAATGGATTGGACTTTCAAGGTCACGCTTGATTAAATTGATTTCCGCTTCAATTTGTTCTGAATAAAAACCGGTAACAACCAAAGTCTCTTGGGGTTCAAGAGTTTGGATTGACTGGACAAAGTGCTTTAACAAGCTATCACCGTCCTTATTAAGCAGGGCTTTGGGATAACCACCCAGACGACTCCCCTCACCTGCAGCCAATATCAGGATCGCTAGGTGCAAATTGGGGCGATTGGAGGATTCACTAGAAATAGTCATTAGAGTGATAATAATTAGTTATTAATCAAAGTTTTAGTAAAAGAAGATAAAGCATGAACAGCACCGATTTAAGCGTACTCAAATCTGCCGTCGAATGGCTCCAAGCGGGTCAATCCGTAGCGATTGCGACTGTGGTGCAGACTTGGGGCTCAGCACCCCGTCCGGTAGGCTCTTGGCTAGCCATCAGAGGGGATGGGCAAGTGGCCGGATCTGTTTCAGGAGGCTGTGTTGAAGATGACCTGATTCGCCGCGTTCAAACTGAAATCCTCACGCGCACTACTCCGGAGATGGTGATTTATGGAGTAACCCAACTAGAAGCTGCTCGTTTTGGATTGCCTTGTGGAGGCACGCTACGCCTGCTGGTCGAGCCAAAACCAGAACTAGGGGTTTTAGAGCAATTGCTGGAGAACATTTCCTCCCATCAAGTGACTCGTCGCTCTGTCAATTTAGCGACTGGCAAGTCCACCCTGACTTTAGGTGATCGTAGTGATGAATTTTCTTGTACCGAACAGGAAATGCACACCACTTACGGCCCCCGTTGGCGCATAGTGATTATTGGTGCCGGCCAACTCTCCTTGTACACAGCTGACTTTGCATTGGCCTCTGACTTTGAAGTGATTGTGATTGATCCTCGTGAAGAATATGCAGAGGGTCTTAATCGTTCTGATATTACTTTCTCAAAGGGGATGCCAGATGATGTTTTGCTGGAGATTGGCGTTGACTCTCATACAGCAGTTGTGGCGCTAACGCACGATCCAAAACTGGATGATATGGCCTTGATGGAGGCTCTGAAGTCTCCAGCCTTTTATGTGGGCGCACTGGGCAGTCGGAAGAACACTCAGAAGCGCAAAGAGCGCTTACTGGAGTTTGATGTTAGCCAAGAGCAGGTTGAAAAACTTCACGGCCCGGTTGGTCTCTCTATTGGCGCCCTCACCCCACCAGAGATTGCCGTATCAATTCTGGCAGAAGTGATTGCCGTTAAATATGGCGTAAGGATTCCTAAGAAAACGTAAACGCTGTCATGAGTTCGCCGCTTAGTTTGCTGTTAACTTACCGTCTTTTAAACGCGGCTCGACAAAATGACCTTTACGCGCACGGTTACCCGCAAATGACTTCAAGGTCTTTGCATCCAAGCCAAGTTCAGTTGGCTTACCAGCGCGTCCTGCACCTGAGTATGTAGCGCCGTCTGGTCCAACGGCAATAGCAGAGGCTAGGTGTTCTTTATCGTCCAAGCCCATCAGGATCACCCCTTTGCCGCCGGTTGGTAGACGCTTGAGTTCATCTAATGGGAAAACCAATAACTTAGAGGCTTCTGATAAGCAAGCAACTTGCTTCATGCCTACCTTCACCTTAGCCGCACCTAAAGGCGCATCACCAGGAACCTTGGCATCCATACTCAAGAATGATTTACCCGCTTTGTTGCGAGTAGTCATGTCGGCAACGTTAGCCAAAAAGCCGTAACCCGCTTTAGTAGAAAGCAATACCAAATCATCGGATTGACCAGCGTAATAGGCAACCATTTGTGAGCCAGCAGCCAGATTGACAAAGCTAGTTAATGGTGAGCCATCGCCACGAGCACCAGGTAATTCGCTGACGGGCACTGTATAAACCCGTCCGTCACTACCAAAGCCCTGAATCACATCTACGGTTCTCACTTCAAAGGTTGCATACAAAGCATCGCCCGCTTTGAAGCCAAATTGAGTTGCATCATGCTCGTGGCCTTGACGAACACGTACCCAACCCTTTTGAGAAACTATCACTGTGACTGGCTCATCAATGACTTTGGTCTCAGCAACAGCGCGCTTATCTTCCTGAATTAGGGTGCGACGATCATCACCGAAGTCTTTCATATCGGATTCGATTTCTTTGATGATGCGCTTGCGTAAGACGGCATCGTTTTGCAATAAGCCTTCTAGATCATCACGTTCGGCCTTGAGCTCTTTGAGCTCTTGCTCAATCTTGATGCCTTCCAAACGGGCCAACTGACGCAAACGAATGTCCAGAATATCTTCTGCCTGGCGATCGCTCAGCTTGAATTCTTTAATTAGATCTGCTTTAGGTTCATCGCTATTGCGAATGATCTTAATCACCTTATCAATGTTGAGAAGAACGGTTAAGCGCCCTTCCAAAATATGCATGCGGTCTTTGACCTTGCCTAAGCGGTGCTGCGTTCTGCGTGTCACCGTGGCCACCCTAAATGCAACCCACTCTGACAGAATTTCTTTTAAGCCTTTTTGACGTGGGCGACCATCATTACCAATCATCACCAAGTTCATTGGCGCGTTGGATTCCAATGACGTGTGAGCGAGCAATAAATTGACAAACTCATTTACGTCAATATTTTTACTTTTCGGCTCGAATACTAGGCGTACTGCCGCATCCTTGCTGGATTCATCACGCACGCCATCAAGCACATTCAAGATGGTCGATTTCAGGTTATTTTGCTCAGGCGTTAAGGTCTTTTTACCAACCTTTACCTTCGGATTGGTAATTTCTTCAATCTCTTGCAGTACCCGCTGCGAGGAGGTTGCCGGAGGCAGTTCGTTAACCACAATCTGCCACTGACCACGAGCTAATTCCTCGACAGACCAACGTGCCCGCACTTTAATACTGCCGCGTCCTGCTTCATAGATCTGCGCAATTTCTGCAGCAGAGGAAATAATTTGTCCGCCGCCTGGATAGTCAGGGCCAGGCATGATTTCTAATAACTCTGAAGTACTCATCTTAGGAGACTTCATTAAAGCAACAGCAGCCGTAGCGACTTCACGCAAATTATGCGAAGGGATCTCGGTAGCCATACCTACTGCAATACCGGATGCACCATTTAGCAATACAAACGGTAAGCGAGCTGGTAATAACTTCGGCTCTTGAAATGATCCATCATAGTTCGGTGCGAAATCTACCGTACCTTCATCGATTTCACTCAATAGCAAGCTAGCGATCTTAGTCAGACGTGCCTCGGTATAACGCATTGCCGCTGCACCATCACCGTCACGTGAACCGAAATTACCTTGACCATCGATTAATGGGTATCGCAATGAGAAACTTTGCGCTAAACGAACCAGGGCATCGTATGCAGATTGGTCGCCATGCGGGTGAAACTTACCCAATACATCGCCAACGACACGTGCACTCTTGACTGGTTTAGCATCTGCCCGCAGACCCATTTCGCTCATCGAGAACAAAATGCGTCGCTGCACAGGCTTTTGACCATCAGAGACATCGGGCAATGCGCGACCTTTTACAACACTAATTGCGTAATCCAAATAGGCACGCTCTGCATATACCGCTAGGGTTAAGCTATCTTTACCATCTTCATTTAGATCAATCGTTTTGGGATCATGATTGCCGGATCCACCACCAGAAGCGGTAACTACCGCAGGGGCCTCATCCACCTCAACCGTGTCGATTTCAATGGGGTTGGCAAATAAATCTGCTTGATCGGCTGGAGTATTTTTTCCAGGAGTTTTTTTAGTTGTCATTAGATGTCCGCCTCCACTTCATTGCCGCGCTCTTCTAACCAATCACGGCGTGCGCCAGACTCTGATTTGCCCATCAACATATCCATTGTTTTAAATGTTTCATCTTCAGTCCATGTGCCCAAAGTCACTGGCAGCAAACGTCGAGTATCTGGATTCAAAGTGGTATCCCAAAGTTGTTCTGCGCTCATCTCTCCCAAGCCTTTAAAGCGAGAGATCTGCCAGGCAGTTTCTTTGACGCCGTCTTTGCGTAATTTATCTTCAATAGCCTGAAGCTCATTAGCATCTAGAGCATAAATCTTTTGCGCAGGCTTCTTGCCACGGGCTGGTGCATCGACTCTGAAGAGTGGTGGCCTAGAAATATGCACATGGCCTAACTCAATCAATTTAGGGAAATGTTTGTAGAACAGAGTTAAAAGCAATACTTGAATGTGCGCCCCATCGACGTCCGCATCCGAAAGAATACATACCTTGCCGTAGCGCAGATTCGAAAGATCGGGGGTGTCATTTGCTCCATGCGGATCAACACCAATCGCCACAGCGATGTCATGCACTTCATTATTAGCAAATAAGCGATCCCGCTCAGCCTCCCAGGTATTTAATACTTTGCCACGCAAGGGCAGAATGGCCTGATACTCTTTATTGCGCCCCATCTTGGCTGAACCACCAGCAGAATCACCCTCTACTAGGAAGATTTCATTCATGCCGATATCTTGACTCTCGCAATCAGTAAGCTTGCCAGGCAGAACAGCCACGCCAGAGGACTTCTTCTTCTCAACCTTCTGACCAGCACGGGTTCTGGCTTGCGCCTGCTTGATGACTAGATCGGCTAACTTACGACCGTAGTCAACGTGTTGATTGAGCCAAAGCTCTAAAGCGGATTTTGCATAGCCAGAAACTAAACGAACGGCATCACGAGAATTGAGGCGCTCTTTAATTTGTCCTTGGAACTGGGGGTCCAAAACTTTGGCAGACAAAATGAAGGATGCGCGGGCAAATACGTCCTCAGGCATCAACTTCACACCCTTTGGTTGCAATGCATGCATCTCAATAAAGCCTTTAACGGCATTAAATAAGCCTTCACGCAAACCACTTTCGTGAGTACCGCCAGCAGGAGTCGGAATCAAATTCACATAACTCTCGCGCACTGGTGCGCCATCTTCAGTCCAGCAAACCACCCAAGCCGCGCCTTCGCCTTCAGCAAAAGAATCTTCTTCTCCAGTACCGGTAGCGTATTGCTCGCCCTCAAATGGTGGAATGACTTCAGCACCATGACCAGCTTGCGCAATCGCCTCATTTAAATAGCCACGCAAGCCTTGCGCATATTGCCAAGTCTGGGTATCACCTGATTTTTCTTGGATCAAGGTTACCTTCACGCCCGGCAACAGAACGGCCTTGGAACGCAAGAGGCGAATGAGCTCAGGCATTGGAATAACCGAGCTATCAAAATACTTGCCATCTGGCCAAGCACGAACGCGCGTACCGTGTGATTTATCTTCCTTTGAAGAAGAGATTGTTTTGAGCTTCTCAACCACTTTGCCATCGGCAAAGGTCAATGTCGACATTTGGCCATCACGCCAAACAGTGACTTCTAATCTTTTGGATAAAGCGTTGGTTACTGAAACACCAACACCGTGCAAGCCACCCGAGAATGCATAGGCACCACCAGTGCCTTTTTCAAACTTACCACCAGCATGCAGCTGCGTAAATACAATCTCAACTACCGGTAATTTTTCGGTAGGATGCATC
This sequence comes from uncultured beta proteobacterium, assembly GCA_903892315.1. The sequence goes on from CAITHY010000162.1 coordinate 36,368, forward strand.
CCCACCGGAATACCGCGACCATCATCTTCAATGCTCACGCTGCCATCAGTATGCATCGTGACGATAATTTGCTTGCCAAAACCACCTAAAGCCTCATCGGATGCGTTATCCAGCACCTCTTGAATGATGTGGAGTGGATTGTCGGTGCGGGTGTACATTCCAGGCCGCTGACGGACTGGTTCTAGTCCTTTTAGGACCTGAATCGACGATTCGCTGTATTCGGAAGTTTTACGGGTAGCCATGCGCGCAAATTGTAGTCATGTCTGAGATCCAGACCGAATTTTTCGGGAATTCCCCTGCCATCCATGCCAAAATCGAGGGATGGGAGCCTTAAGTCATATTCGCGTTTTAGACCTCAGCCGTGTCTTGGCGGGTCCTTGGTGCGCTCAAAATCTTGCTGATTTGGGTGCAGATGTCATTAAAGTCGAAAGACCCGGCGTTGGAGACGACACCCGTCATTGGGGCCCTCCATTCGCTAAAGATGCCAATGGCAAGGAAACTGACGAATCTGCCTATTTTATTTGCATCAATCGCAATAAACGCTCTATTACGGTGGATATTGCCAAACCCGAGGGTCAAGAGCTCATCCGCCAACTTGCCGCTGAGTCCGATGTTGTCATTGAAAACTACAAGGTTGGAGATCTTGCGAAATACGGCCTTGATTACGAAAGCCTCAAGAAGGTCAAAGCGGACTTGATCTATTGCTCGATTACTGGCTTTGGTCAGACTGGTCCGTATGCCCACCGCCCTGGTTATGATTTTATTATTCAGGGAATGGGTGGTTTCATGAGCGTCACAGGTGAAGCCCATGACTTTGAAGGTGCCAGCCCCCAAAAATCCGGGGTTGCGATTGCCGATATCTTTACCGGCATGTATGCCAGCACCGCCATACTTGCCGCCATTGTTCATCGTGACCACACCGGCGAAGGTCAATATATTGATATGTCGCTACTCGATACTCAGGTCGCTGTGATGGCCAATGTCTCGAGCGCCTACCTCACTTCCGGTGAAGTTCCAAAACGCTGGGGTAATGCTTCTCCGATCATCGTGCCCTACCAAACTTTCCCAACATCTGATGGCTGGATGATTGTTGGCGCTGGGAATGACGGTCAATTTAGACATTTTGTGACTGCAGGTGGTGAGCCCCAGTTAGCAGATGACTCCCGCTTTGTTACTAACCCACAGCGGGTTGAGCATCGCAAGCAACTCATTCCGCTTTTAGAGCAAATGACGCGCAAGAAAACCAAAGGCGATTGGATTGCATTGCTTGAGAAAGCCAATGTTCCTTGTGGCCCCATCAATAATTTCAAAGAAGTTTTTGAAAATGAACAAGTGATTCATCGTGGCGTTCAGATTGATGTTCCACACCCTACAGTTGGCAATATGAAACTGGTGGCTAGCCCGATGCGCCTGTCCAAAACCCCCACTGAAGTGCGTATGGCACCACCTACTCTTGGTCAACATACGCAAGAGATCTTGCATGAACGTCTCAAGCTAGACGATCAAGCGATTGAAGCACTACGTACCAAGGGAATTATCTAAGACCCATGACAGCACAGACATCTAAAGCAGGGCTTTCAATGAAGGAGGTCCTCATCTACGGCGGACTCATGGTGACCTTATCCATGGGTATACGCCATGGCTTTGGCCTCTTTAATTTACCCATTACTTCTGCCAATGGCTGGGGTCGTGAAACATTTGCCCTGACTATTGCTTTGCAAAATCTGATTTGGGGTGCAGTTCAACCGATAACCGGTGCCTTGGCTGATCGTTACGGCGCATTCAAAATCATGGTTGCCGGTGGAATTTTGTATGCGCTGGGATTGGCTGGCATGGCCGTATCTACCGATGTGATGAACTTCACATTGGCTGGCGGACTACTCATCGGCTTGGCACAAACCGCAACTACCTACAGCGTGGTCTATGGAATTTTAGGCCGCAATGTGTCTGCAGAGAAACGAGTTTGGGCAATGGGTATTACTGCTGCAGCAGGCTCGTTTGGTCAGTTCCTCATGATTCCGGCAGAGCAAGGTTTGCTCAGCCTGTTTGGCACGCAAGATGCTCTGCTCATGTTGGCATTGATGGCCAGCCTCATGATTCCAACCGCATTGATGTTGCGTGAAAAGAATTTCACTTATAACCATAAGTTAGGCGATCAAACAATCAAGCAGGCGCTTATAGAAGCCCTCGGTAATCCAAGTTTTCGCTATTTAACTCTGGGGTATTTTGTTTGCGGCTTTCAGGTGGTTTTTATTGCCGTACATTTAGCGCCTTACCTCAAAGATCTTTCCTCAAGCTATCCAGCCGTTGGTGCTCCAGTGGTTGCCACAACCGCCCTAGCCTTAATTGGCCTATTTAATATCTTCGGCACATACAGCTCTGGCATCCTCGGTCAGCGCTTTCCTAAGCGCTATTTGCTATCTGCCATCTACATAGGGCGCTCCATTGCCATTACAGCATTCTTATTGTTGCCACCTACACCGATGAGCACTTATATCTTTGCTGCCATTATGGGTTTCTTGTGGTTATCTACTATTCCACTGACTAACGGTATCGTTGCGCAAATTTTTGGTGTGAAGTATTTGACAATGCTTTCTGGCCTCATCTTTTTCTCGCATCAATTGGGTAGTTTCTGCGGCGCCTTCCTGGGTGGATATTTGTTTGACCAAACCGGATCTTATTTAATTGTTTGGGAAATTGCGATTGGATTGGGCGTCTTTGCATTCTTAGTCAATCTTCCTGTCAAGGAACGAGCTATTCATAGAGTGGCCAATGCTTAAGAGAAAACCTAGCATTGGGAAAATCATTGCTTATGGGTTTACCTTATTTGCTTTGTTATTTGTTTTCTCAATGTACTTTGCACCCGATATGATGGTGGCAGTGACGAATCAAGTATGGGCGCTTTGTGGTTGGTAATGCATTGTTGGCAATTCATTAGAATTGCAGTAGCACACTTTTTTGTTTTCCTAGCATCTCGCCGTAGCACAATGGATAGTGCACATGCCTCCTAAGCGTGGGATACAGGTTCGATTCCTGTCGGCGGGACCAAAAATTTCCCATACTTATCCACAGACCTTGTGGATAAATCCCCAAAAGTTTTCGTAAGTCACAGATTTGTATAGACAGACCTAGCTTGCTTAATTTGTGTGCAGAATATCTTTACCCACTTTCTGTCTTTGCTTATAAATATTTAAGCCAGTTCATATAAGATTTTGTGTTAGGACGATCTTTAAATAAAGGCATAAAACGGGAAGTTCCCTTACACTTGGCCCATGACCAGTCTCTCAACCAGTACGCTAGCCGCCCTCGAAGAAATGCTCCAAAACACGGCGCGTTCTGCTCCGGCTGATTACCTGCCGATTTATTTATCCCGCGGTGCAACAGGCGAACAACTGATTGGCCACCTCAATCCAGAGTTCATCCCCTATCTGCAAGAGTCTTTACAAAAAGAATCCATTGCACTGATTGCAATGGGTCATGACAAACTCACTATTCAATTGGACAAGCCTAGAAACTTATCCAATAGTCTTTATCAGTTAGCCAATCGCATGAGATTGGGTGGCTTTATTCCAGGCTGGCGTAACGAAGACTTTGCTTGGGTTGATCTAAATGGTCATAAATACTTTCGGATGGAGCGCGCTGCGTTTCGTACCTTTGGCTTTCGTAGCATGGCAACACATATCAATGGCTATACACAGGGCAATACTATTTGGCTTGGTAGGCGCAGTGAGACTAAGCCGACTGATCCAGGAAAGTTAGATAACTTAGCTGCCGGCGGTATTACTGCCGATGAAACACCTTGGGTCAGTGCGCGTCGTGAACTTTGGGAAGAAGCTGGAGTACCCGAACAGATCTCTGATCAAATTGAACCTGTGGGGCGTATTCATATGCGTCGCCCATCGTTAGGTCGAGGCTTCCATGATGAGCAGTTATATGTCTATGACTTAGAGCTGGCCAGGAACTTTGTTCCTACCAATCATGATGGAGAAGTCAGCGGCTTTATTGAAATCTCGCTACCGGAAGCCGCCGCCAGAATCCTCGCAGATGAATTTACCTCTGATGCCGCCTTTGTGACTGCAGACTTTATATTGCGCCGCAATAAGTAGTCTAATGGGCTCCTGCACCAGGGCTTGACTAGTGTTATGTAGCAATCAGCTATTTCGTGGTTAAATTCATCTTAAGGATGAAACAGGGGTGCCCTTCATAGCAGTTTGGCTAGAAGGCGCTGAGAAAGACCCTATAACCCGATCCAGGTAATGCTGGCGTGGGGAGTTACATCAGACCGACACCCGGTTTCGTCCATCTAAAACAGCTAGGAGATGGACATGAGTACAGGCAATACTTCAACTAAAAATGCAAAACACGAGATTCCAAGCCTTAAAAGCTTAGAGCGCGACTTTGGGCAAAAGTTTGCCTATCCAGCTTCAACAAAAACTTACCTGCAAGGGTCAAGGCCTGATGTCAAAGCGCCGATCCGCATGATTGAGCAGCTACCCACTCGCGTAGGTGAAGAGATGCTGGCAAATCCTCCAGTACCCGTCTACGACACTTCAGGTCCATACAGCGATCCTGATGTTGTGATCAATCTTGAAAAAGGTTTACCAAGACTGCGTGACGCTTGGATTGCAGAACGCAATGACACCATCCAGTTGGCCGGACCTAGCTCTGAATATGGTGTTGCTCGCTCCCAAGATGAGGCTACCCAAAATTTACGCTTCTCTCATATCAGTGCGCCACGCGTAGCGAAGTCTGGTCATAACGTTAGTCAGATGCATTACGCTCGCCAAGGCATCATCACTCCTGAAATGGAATACATCGCCCTGCGAGAATCCATGGGCCTTGAGCAACTTCGCAAAGACCCGGCATACAAGCAACTCCTCAAGCAGCATCCTGGGAAAGGCTATGGCGCCAATCTCCCTGACATCGTCACTGGCGAATTTGTGCGCTCTGAAATTGCTGCAGGCCGTGCGATTATTCCAGCCAACATTAATCACCCCGAATTAGAGCCAATGATTATTGGCCGTAACTTCCGCGTAAAAATTAACGGTAACTTGGGTAACTCTGCCGTCACTTCATCCATTAATGAAGAAGTTGAAAAGATGGTGTGGTCCATTCGTTGGGGCGCAGATACCATCATGGATCTCTCTACCGGCAAACACATTCATGAAACACGTGAATGGATTATTCGTAACTCACCAGTTCCGATTGGCACAGTTCCTATTTATCAGGCCCTGGATAAAACCGGTGGCATTGCAGAAGACCTCACATGGGAAATGTTCCGTGATACTTTGATCGAGCAAGCAGAGCAAGGTGTTGACTACTTCACTATCCATGCTGGTGTATTGCTGCGTTATGTACCGTTAACCGCTGATCGTATTACGGGGATTGTTTCGCGTGGTGGCTCAATCATGGCTAAGTGGTGCTTAGCGCATCACAAAGAAAACTTCCTCTATACGAAGTTTGATGAGATTTGCGAGATCATGAAAGCCTATGACGTGTCATTTAGCTTGGGTGATGGTTTACGCCCTGGCTGTATTGCTGACTCTAATGATGCTGCTCAGTTTGGCGAACTCCATACACTTGGTGAATTGACTGCGAAGGCCTGGAAACATGATGTACAAGTAATGATTGAGGGTCCTGGCCACGTTCCAATGCAGCGCATTGAAGAGAACATGACTGAAGAACTGAAGCATTGCTTAGAGGCGCCTTTCTACACGCTAGGGCCGTTGATTACCGACATCGCTCCTGGCTATGACCACATCACCAGCGGTATTGGTGCAGCTCAAATTGGCTGGTACGGTACAGCAATGCTTTGCTATGTCACACCAAAAGAGCATTTAGGTCTGCCAGACAAAGAAGATGTACGCGAAGGCATCATCACTTACAAGATTGCCGCCCATGGCGCTGACTTGGCTAAAGGTTTGCCGGGTGCGCAAGTGCGCGATAACGCCCTCTCTAAAGCGCGTTTCGAGTTCCGCTGGGAAGATCAATTTAATCTAGGTCTAGATCCTGAGCGCGCACGCGAGTATCACGATGCAACCTTGCCAGCTGAAGGCGCCAAGATTGCCCACTTCTGCTCCATGTGTGGTCCGAAGTTCTGCTCCATGAAGATCACCCAAGAAGTTCGTGATTACGCAGCAACTTTAGATGCCGACGGCAATCCAAAGGCTAAAGTAATTCCGATTACTGAAGTAACCGACGCTTCTAAAGGTATGGATGAAATGTCTGCAGAATTCCGTAAGCGCGGTAGTGAGATTTATCAGTAAGTCATACAGAGCGAATAGATAGGCGATGAATAGCGTAAGCTTTTCCAATACCAAGTACGCAATTGTTGGTGGCGGCCTCATGGGTCGGTTGCTAGCTCTTGGACTTGCTAAAGGCGGCGCTCAAGTCGATCTATTTGATAAGGGCGGTCCAGATGGCGCTCACGCTGCTGCGCGCATTGCAGCAGCGATGTTGGCACCATTGGCCGAATCCGCCATTACTGAAGATTCTGTAGTGCGCATGGGTTTGCATAGCTTGTCCCGCTGGAAAGAGCTGATAGACGATTTGTCTACCCCGGTTTACTTTCAGCAGGATGGCACTTTGATCCTATGGCATCGCCAAGATGCTAGTGATGCAGAACGCTTTACCACTCATCTGGAAAAGAACTGTCACACCAACGCCGATTTAAGCTTGCCGCAAAAGCTCGATAACGAAGCTTTGCGCGCATTAGAACCAGAGGTTGCCGATCGATTCACTCAGGGGCTGTATTTACCCAATGAAGGGCAATTAGATAATCGCCAATTATTGGATGCTCTTGTGGTTGAATTGGATCACCTTAAGGTAAATTGCTACTGGCATTCTGAGGTTGATCCTCAAGACTTGCGCAAACAGACTGGCTACAAAGCAGTGATTGACTGCCGAGGCACCGGCGCTAAAGAATCCTGGACATCTGGTGACAGGCCCAATAGCTTGCGTGGTGTTCGTGGTGAGGTTATTCGACTGTATGCACCAGAGGTGAAGTTACGTCGTCCTACCCGTCTAATCCATCCGCGTTACCCGATTTATATCGCACCAAAAGAAAATGATATTTATGTAGTAGGTGCAACGGAAATTGAGTCTGATGACCTCTCAGCAATGAGCGTGCGTTCCGCTATGGAATTACTCAGCGCTGTCTATACAGTCCATAGCGGCTTTGCAGAAGCGCGTATTTTGGAGATGGCAACGCAGTGTCGCCCCACTCTGAAAAATAATCTCCCAGAAATTCGGTCTCAGATAGATAAAGGGCTTGCTGATTTGATCATGATCAATGGCTTATATCGCCATGGTTTTATGATTTCTCCTGCGGTACTCGACTGTTCCTTAGAGCTTTTAGAATTCGGGGCAAGCAACACCGCATTGAAATTAGGCTTAAGTGTTAACCAAGACAAATGCCATGTTGAGGCAGTATGCGCATAACCGTTAATCAAGTGCCTTATGAGTTACCCAGCAAGAGCATGGTAAGTGATGCACTGGCCTTGATCAAGGCTAAGCCGCCATATGCTGTTGCAGTCAATCTTCATTTTGTACCCAAGACCAAGCATGCAGAATTTGTTTTAAATGAGAATGATCAAATTGAAGTCATTGCCCCGGTTACCGGTGGTTGATAAAGAACAAACTATTTTGATATGAACGCCCCTTTACCTAACAATCTCAATAGCGCTGATACCCTGATTCTTTATGGCGAGAGCTTTGCGAGCCGTTTGCTCTTAGGGACCTCACGCTACCCTTCTCCACAGATACTTGAGAACTCAGTGCAGGCATCCAATCCCGGCATGATTACGGTGAGTTTGCGTCGCCAAGGCACATCAACGACTGAGGCGCATAGCGGCTTTTGGGATCTGCTCAAAAAAATGGCGGTACCCGTTCTACCCAATACTGCTGGTTGCCACAGCCCACAAGAAGCGATTACAACTGCGCAAATGGCGCGTGAAGTCTTTGAAACGGATTGGATCAAGTTAGAGCTGATTGGCGATGATTACACCTTGCAACCGGATGTCTTGCGTTTAGTGCAAACAGCGCAAACTCTGATTAAGGATGGTTTTAAGGTTCTGCCATATTGCACAGAAGATCTCATTTTGTGCCAACGTTTGGTTGATGTCGGTTGCCAAGCGGTGATGCCTTGGGCAGCCCCAATCGGTACTGGGCAAGGCCCTTTAAATCCGTATGCCATGAAACTATTGCGTGATCGACTGAAGGTGCCACTCTTGGTGGATGCCGGACTCGGTCTACCATCTCATGCCTGCACTGTCATGGAATGGGGATTTGATGGGGTGTTGCTGAATACTGCAGTAGCGCTAGCGGATGACCCTGTAGTAATGGCTAAGGCCTTTGCTATGGCGGTAGATGCTGGTCGTGCGGCCTATTTATCCGGTGCCATGAAACCCCAAGAGTCAGCGCAAGCAAGCACCCCATTAGTAGGCACTCCTTTTTGGCATCGATCTTAAGTACACTGAACTCATGAGCCTGATTCGTGACCTTGCAGACCAAATCGTTGCCGCACACCGCAATGAGGATTTATGCATTCCGATTCCCAGTTTTAGCCTGAACTCTCCACCTCCGCTCATTGATAACGAAGTGGCTGTCGATCATTACGAATTAGCCGGTTCACTAGCTGCTATTGAGATGGGATTTATTGAGCCGGATGCCAGAATCCTGGGTAAAGCATGGTCACGCATGACATTGCAAGATGGTGGCTTTAATCCCTTCAAATGGCCTAGTAGACCAGAGCATTTTGATTTATTGCCCTGGACTCGCAACATGAATCCCAATGCCTTTAAAGAGTGTCCAAAACGCCTAGGCTTGTATGGCGTGATGCCCGATGCTGATTGGGTTAAGCGCATGGTCGATGCTGAATTACCAACAGTACAACTTCGCTTTAAGTCAGATGAAAAATCCAAGATCCGAAAACAGATTAAAGAGTCTGTTGCGGCGGTCAAAGATAGCAAGACCCTGCTCTTTATTAATGATTATTGGCAAGAGGCAATAGATGCTGGAGCCTATGGCGTGCATTTAGGTCAGGAAGATTTAGTAGATGCCAATCTGGAAGAGATTCGGGCGGCAGGTTTAAGACTGGGTCTGAGCACTCATGGCTATGCAGAGCTGGCTTATGCAGACCGCTTTTGTCCAAGCTACATTGCAATGGGCGCCGTCTTTCCAACCAATTTAAAGAAGATGCCTACAGCACCGCAAGGGCTCGGTCGCTTATATCGATACGCACAACTCATGAGCAACTACCCTCTAGTAGCTATTGGTGGCATTGATCAAGATAGTATTCATGCGGTTAGCAAGAGCGGTGTTGGATCGGTTGCTGTTGTAAGAGCCATTACCCAAGCCAAAGATCCCAAGGCAGCAGTCAAGCACTTGCAAGAATTAATGCAGGCTTAGAACCTGCTTTGCTTCTTTAAAGCTTGCTTCAATTCTTTTCTTTTTCATCTAGCAATGCGGTTGGATAAAAATCATGCATATGCCACAAAGGTCCTGGACCCTCGCCAATACTCAAGAAGCGCCCTGCTTCTAATCCTGCCTCTACATAGGCGATCGCCTTGGCCACCGCATGGTCGAGGTCATGACCATCCGCAAGATAAGTAGCAATGGCGGATGCTAATGAACATCCGGTGCCATGAGTATTTACTGTATTGACGCGGCAATGCTTAAATTCTTTTGACTGAACTACTTCAAGGTCATCTTCAATAGTGCGCCACATTAAGTAATCGGTAATTTGGGTATGTGTACTGTCTAAGTGTCCACCTTTGATGAGTACTGCTTGTGGGCCCATCTCGAGCAATTCTTCTGCAGCCAATTTGAAATCATTTGGACCACTAATCTCACGACCAAGCAGTAATGAAGCTTCATCTAAATTGGGTGTAACCAGTATTGCAATCGGAAACAAGTCGGCGATCATAGCTTGGGCAGTATCGTCACCACCTAGGCTTGCACCAGAGGTAGCACGCAAAACAGGATCTAGAACAATCCGTTTAACACCGTGTTTGCGCAAAGATTTAGCAACTGTTCTAACTATTTCTGGACTGGCTAACATACCGATTTTGACAATATCAGCCCCAATATCCATTAAAACTGCGTCAATCTGAGCCTCAACAACATCCAGATCTACATCCAGAATGCGTGTGACACCCATGGTATTTTGAGCGGTAATTGCGGTGATCACTGACATGCCGTAGCCACCTAGGGCTGTGATCACCTTGAGATCGGCTTGGAGCCCAGCCCCACCGCCGCTGTCGGACCCAGCTATGGTCAGTACTTTGGGGATCTGCACAGAAGTAGGAAGAAGTGATTTCATCTTGCTATAATATCGGCTTATTCCTCGATAGCTCAGTCGGTAGAGCGCCGGACTGTTAATCCGTAGGTCCCTGGTTCGAGCCCAGGTCGAGGAGCCAAATAAGTAAAGC